>NZ_JBIRUY010000020.1:0-155556 GCF_044335305.1 Streptomyces sp. NPDC020490
CCCCCCCCCCCCCCCCCCCCCCCCCCCCCCCCCCCCCCCCCCCCCCCCCCCCCCCCCCCCCCCCCCCCCCCCCCCCCCCCCCCCCCCCCCCCCCCGCCCCCCCCCACGCGCCCAGAGCCGTTCACCCGTCCCCCGAGACCAGCGCGATCCCCAGTGGCGTCCGCTCGTACAGCACCTGATGCCCGTACCGGCGCGAGGTCAGCAGCCCGGCCTCGCGCAACACGGTCAGGTGGGCCGACACCGACGACGGCGCGAGCCCCAGCCGAAGGGCGAGCGCGGTGGTGGCGGCGGGTTCGTCCAGCGCGGCGAGCACGGCGGCGCGCCCCCGCCCGAGCAGCCGTACGAGCGCCTCGGGAGCGCGGTCGTCCGGCGCGGCCCACAGCCCGCCGATCCCGCGGGCCGGATAGGCCAGCGTCGGCTGCCACGGCGGGTCGAAGGTGCTGACGACGTCCGGCCAGAGGAACACGCTCGGCATGAGCACCAGCCCCTGCCCGCCGAGATGCCGCTCGTGCCGCCCCCGGAACTCGACGGTCAGCGTCCCGGCGCGCCACCCGAACCGCCGGTTGATCTCCGGCAGCAGCCTGCCCAGCCCCACCTCGGCCAGCCGCCGCGAGTGAAAGGCCACGTCGGCCTCCAGCAGGGCGCGCAGCCGGGCCCAGTCCGGAGCGAGCAGGGTGCGCCAGACCTCCTCCATCGCGTCGGACAGCTCCCGGACCATGCGTGCCGGATCCCGCAGCCACCTCCTGGCCTGCGCCGAGTCCAGCGCGCCCGGGGTGTCCGCGAGCGACTTCGCGGTGTCCGCGCGGGCCTCCTCCGGGTCGCTCGCCCGCACGGCCGCGATCTCCTCCTCGAAACCGGCCGCGGGCCCGATCGGCGGCGGGCAGAGCCAGTCGGGGCAGTGCCCGTGCCGCGGCATCAGCAGCCACAGGTCCGTCAGATCGAGCGCGGCGGCCGCGCGGCCCGTGCGGCGCAGCCAGTGCGCGTGGTAGCCGTGCCGCTCGGGATGCTTCAGCATGCGCACGGCCTGCTGCGTCTCCCACAACGGGGACACGGCGAAGCGGCACCGGAGGAAGTCGTCCTCCCCGAAGTGCAGATATGAGGGCACGACACTCCCAAGATTCGGACACCCCCGAATCTCTAGAATGCCCCACCCCCCCTCACCCAAGCTGCTGCTCATGCCAGACCACGCACCACCCCTCCCACCGGCCCCCGAACCCGCACCCGAACCCGCACCCGCCCCCGCACCCGCCCCCGCACCCGCCCCCGCACCCGCCCCCGCACCCCCACTCGCCCCCGCACCCCCACCCGCCCCCGCACCCCCACCCGGCTACACCCAAGTCTTCGCGGTCCGCGAGTTCCGCGCCGTCTTCGCCGCCCACGCCCTGTCCCTCCTCGGCGTGATCGTCAGCGAGATCGCCCTGTCCGTCCTGATCTACGACCTCACCGGCTCACCCCTGATGAGCGCCCTCACCTTCGCCCTCGGCTTCCTGCCGTACGCGGTGGGCGGAACGCTGCTGGCGGGGATCGCCGACCGCTTCCCGGCCCGGCGGGTCCTGGTGGTGTGCGACCTGGCACAGGCCGCGTGCACCGCCCTGATGGTCGCCCCCGGCACCCACACAGCCGTCCTGCTGGCCCTGCGCTGCTGCGTGGCCGTCGTCTCGCCGGTGTTCCAGGGGACCCGGATGGCCACGCTGGCGGACATCCTCGGCGACGGCGACCTGTTCGTGCTCGGCCGCTCCCTGCTGCGCATCGTCTCCCAGAGCGCGCTGCTCGTCGGCTACGGCCTTGGCGGCCTGCTGCTCGTCGCCGTGTCGCCGCGCCACGCGCTGCTGATCACCGTGGGCACCTTCTGCGCCTCGGCCGTCCTGCTGCGCTTCGGCACCCGGCGCAGGCCCGCCCGCGCCGGCGTCGGAAGCGCCCTTGCGCAGGACTCCCCCAAGGGCGGCGCCCGGCAACTGCTCGCCGACCGCCGCGTGCGCGTGCTGCTCCTGCTGTTCTGGGTGCCGCCCATGTTCGCGGTGGTGCCGGAGGCGCTGGCGGCGCCCTACGCCGACCAACTGGCCGCCGGCTCCGTAGGGCTCGGCCTGCTGATGTGCGCGCTGCCGGCCGGCGCGATCGCCGGCGAACTGTACGCGGGCGCCCGCCTGCGCCCCGCCACCCGGGAGCGGATCGCCCTGCCCCTGGTCTGCCTGACCCTGCTGCCGTACGCCGGGTACGCCTTCCGTCCCGGCCTCGCCGTGTCCCTCCTGCTGCTCGCGGTCTCGGGCACGGGCTCGGCGTACACGCTGGGACTGGACCAGTGGTTCGTGCGGGCCGTGCCGGAGGAGTCGCGGGGCCGGGCGATGACCCTGCTCACCGCCGGGCTGATGACGATCCAGGGGGCGGGCATGGCGCTGGCCGGCGTGGCCGCCCAGTTCGCCGGGGTGACGGCGACGGTCGTGGGCGCGGGAGTGCTGGGCGCGGCCTGCTGCACCCTGCTCGCCCGCGAAGCGGTCCGCACCCGACCGAAAGACGAGACGGGGCTGACCAGCATATGACCGGCCGGTAAGGTCTGATGCCGTGCCGAAGCCGCTCAGTCTCCCGTTCGATCCCATCGCCCGCGCCGACGAACTCTGGAAGCAGCGCTGGGGAAACGTGCCGTCCATGGCGGCCATCACCTCGATCATGCGCGCGCACCAGATCCTGCTCGCCGAGGTCGACGCGGTGGTCAAGCCCTACGGACTGACCTTCGCACGGTACGAGGCCCTGGTGCTGCTGACCTTCTCCAAGGCCGGCGAGCTGCCGATGTCCAAGATCGGCGAGCGTCTGATGGTGCACCCCACGTCCGTCACGAACACCGTGGACCGGCTGGTGAAGTCCGGCCTGGTGGACCGCAGGCCCAACCCCAACGACGGCCGCGGCACCCTCGCCGTCATCACGGACAAGGGCCGGGAGGTGGTCGACGCCGCCACCCGCGACCTGATGGCGATGGACTTCGGCCTGGGCGCCTACGACGCCGAGGAATGCGCCGAGCTCTTCGCGATGCTCCGGCCGCTGCGGCTGGCCGCCGGGGACTTCGAGGAGGAATAGTCTTCCCACTGGGTCAGTGCGCTGCTCCCCGCCGCCGCGGGGATGTTCCGAGCGTCCTGACGCGCTGGCGCGTCATGGCGTGTTGCTCCCCGCCGCCGCGGGGATTTTCCGGACGGTTACGCTCGTATCCATGAAACGAAGCGTGCTGACCCGCTACCGCGTCATGGCCTACGTCACCGGTGTGCTGCTGGTCCTGCTGTGCCTGAGCATGATCGCCAAGTACGGCCTGGACATGGACGGCGCCGCGGACTTCACCCGCGTCGTCGCCATCGCGCACGGCTGGCTCTACGTCGTCTACCTGGTCTTCGCCTTCGACCTGGGCTCCAAGGCGAAGTGGCCGGTCGGCAAGCAGCTGTGGGTGCTGCTGGCCGGGACGATCCCGACGGCGGCCTTCTTCGTGGAGCGCAGGATCAGCCACGAGCTGGAGGCCCGGACCGCCGGAGAGGCCCCGGCCGTCGCCAAGGCCTGACCCGGACCTCACCGCCGTACGCGCGCCTCGACCTCACCGCCGTACGCGCGCCTCGACCTCACCGCCGTACGCGCGCCTCGACCGCACCGCCGTACGCGCGCCTCGACCGCACCGCCGTACGAGTGCGTACGGCGGTCCCCCATCGACATTTACTTGGACGTCCTAGTAAATTCGAGGGTATGGACGCTGACGCCATCGAGGAGGGCCGCCGACGCTGGCAGGCCCGGTACGACGCCGCACGCAAGCGCGACGCAGACTTCACCACGCTCTCCGGGGACCCCGTGGAGCCGGTGTACGGGCCACGGCCGGGGGACGCCTACGACGGATTCGAGCGCATCGGCTGGCCGGGGGAGTACCCCTTCACGCGCGGGCTGTACCCGACCGGCTACCGGGGCCGTACCTGGACCATCCGCCAGTTCGCCGGGTTCGGCAACGCCGAGCAGACCAACGAGCGCTACAAGATGATCCTCGGCAACGGCGGCGGCGGGCTGTCCGTCGCCTTCGACATGCCGACGCTGATGGGCCGCGACTCCGACGACCCGCGCTCGCTGGGCGAGGTCGGCCACTGCGGTGTGGCCATCGACTCGGCGGCCGACATGGAGGTGCTGTTCAAGGACATCCCGCTCGGCGATGTCACCACCTCCATGACCATCAGCGGACCGGCCGTCCCGGTCTTCTGCATGTACCTCGTCGCCGCCGAGCGCCAGGGCGTCGACCCGGCCGTCCTCAACGGCACGCTGCAGACCGACATCTTCAAGGAGTACATCGCGCAGAAGGAGTGGCTCTTCCAGCCCGAGCCGCACCTGCGCCTGATCGGCGACCTCATGGAGTACTGCGCGGCCGGCATCCCCGCCTACAAGCCGCTGTCCGTCTCCGGGTACCACATCCGCGAGGCCGGGGCCACGGCGGCGCAGGAGCTGGCGTACACCCTCGCGGACGGCTTCGGGTACGTGGAGCTGGGCCTGTCCCGCGGCCTGGACGTCGACGTCTTCGCCCCCGGCCTGTCCTTCTTCTTCGACGCGCACGTCGACTTCTTCGAGGAGATCGCCAAGTTCCGCGCGGCACGGCGCATCTGGGCGCGCTGGATGCGGGACGTGTACGGCGCGACCTCCGAGAAGGCCCAGTGGCTGCGCTTCCACACGCAGACCGCCGGCGTCTCGCTGACCGCGCAGCAGCCGTACAACAACGTGGTGCGCACGGCCGTCGAGGCGCTCGCCGCGGTGCTCGGCGGGACCAACTCGCTGCACACCAACGCCCTGGACGAGACCCTCGCGCTGCCGAGCGAGCAGGCCGCGGAGATCGCCCTGCGCACCCAGCAGGTGCTCATGGAGGAGACCGGCGTCGCCAACGTCGCCGACCCGCTGGGCGGTTCGTGGTACGTCGAGCAGCTCACCGACCGGATCGAGGCGGACGCCGAGAAGATCTTCGAGCAGATCAAGGAGCGGGGTCTGCGGGCTCACCCGGACGGGCGACACCCGATCGGGCCCATCACCTCCGGGATCCTGCGCGGCATCGAGGACGGCTGGTTCACCGGCGAGATCGCCGAGTCCGCCTTCCGTTACCAGCAGGCCCTGGAGAAGGGCGAGAAGAGGGTCGTGGGCGTCAACGTCCACACCGGGTCCGTCACCGGCGACCTGGAGATCCTGCGGGTCAGCCACGAGGTGGAGCGGGAGCAGGTCCGGGTGCTGGCCGACCGCAAGGCCGCACGGGACGACGCCGCCGTGCGCTCCGCGCTGGACGCGATGCTGACCGCCGCGCGCGAGGGCGCCAACATGATCGGGCCGATGCTGGACGCCGTACGGGCGGAGGCGACGCTCGGCGAGATCTGCGGAGTGCTGCGCGACGAGTGGGGGGTGTACACCGAGCCCGCCGGCTTCTGACCGGGCGGCCGGACCGCCCTCTGCGGGAACCGTCCACTGCGGAAACCGCCCGCTTCACGCGGTTCCGCTCAAGCGGTTCCGCTCAAGCGGTTCCGGCGAGACCGAGCAGCAGCACCTTCGTGAGGCCGCGCGCCCACTGCTCGTCCGCCGGTTCCGCGCTCACCAGGGTGCGGTGGACCACCGCACCCGCCACCACGTCGAAGATCAGGTCCGCGGTGCGGGCGGCCTCCGCCGGATCCGCCGACGCCGGAAGCTCGCCGCGCTCCTGCGCCCGGGCGCGGCCCTCCACCACCAGGCACTTCTGCCGTTCCACGATGGACTGGCGGATGCGCTCGCGCAGGGCCGCGTCCCGCGTCGACTCGGCGACCACCGCCATCAGGCCGCTCCTGGCCTCCGGGCGGGCCAGGATGCCGGCGAACTGCAGGACCACGCCCTCGATGTCGGCGGCCAGCGTGCCGCGGTCGGGGAGTTCGAGCTCGTCGAAGAGTTCCGCCACCGCGTCCACCACGAGCTCGTTCTTGCCCGCCCAGCGGCGGTAGAGGGTCGTCTTGGCCACCCCCGCGCGTGTCGCGACGTCCTGGAGGGTGAGTTTCGACCAGCCGAGCTCCACCAGCGCCTGCCGCGTGGCGGCCAGGATCGCCGCGTCCGCGGCGGCGCTGCGCGGGCGTCCGGCGGCGCGCGGGGCGGGTGTGCGGCTCTGCATCCCCCGACCATAACCGGCGGATGCCGTGATGCCGTGAGGGAGATCACCGGAATCCGGTTCCGTCCGGGCACCCGGTGCTATTACGCTACGGGTCGTAGCGAAAGCTCGACGGGTGACGACCACTGGCGAGTGACGACCACTGGCGCGGGTGGGGACCCGGCGCCGACGCACACGGCGGACCGGCTTGCCGCCGCTTTTCACAACACGCGCACTCACGGGGGAGGATAGACGCATGCAGCCACGGAACATGTCCATGAGCGGAGTCGTCGACCTCGCCGCGGTGAAGGCGGCCCAGGAGGCCAAGGTGAAGGCGGAGCAGGCGCGCGCCGAAGCGGCACGGCAGGGCGGGGGAGGCGCGGTCTCCCCGGCCGACCTCGTGATCGACGTCGACGAGGCGTCCTTCGAACGCGACGTCCTGCAGCGGTCCGCCGAGGTGCCCGTCGTCATCGACTTCTGGGCCGAGTGGTGTCAGCCCTGCAAGCAGCTGAGCCCGGTCCTGGAGCGGCTCGCCGTCGAGTACAACGGCCGGTTCCTGCTCGCCAAGATCGACGTCGACGCGAACCAGATGCTGATGCAGCAGTTCGGGGTCCAGGGGATCCCGGCGGTGTTCGCGGTGGTCGCGGGCCAGGCGCTGCCCCTCTTCCAGGGCGCCGCGGGCGAGGCGCAGATCCGGCAGACCCTGGACCAGCTGGTGCAGGTCGCCGAGCAGCGTTTCGGCCTGACCGGCCTGACCGTCGACCCGGATGCCGAGCCCGGCGGCGCGGTGGCCCCCGAAAAGCCCACGAGTCCCCACGACGCGCTGCTCGACGCCGCCGTGCGGGCCCTGGACGCGGGCGACCTGGCGGGCGCCATCCAGGCGTACCGCAACGTGCTCAGCGACGACCCGGCCAACCCGGAGGCCAAACTCGGCCTCGCGCAGGCGGAGTTGCTGCAGCGGGTGCAGGGCGTGGACCCGCAGCTGGCCCGCCGGGAGGCGGCCGAGAAGCCGGCCGACGTGCAGGCGCAGATCACCGCCGCCGACCTGGACCTGGTGGGCGGACACGTCGAGGACGCCTTCGGACGGCTCATCGACACCGTGCGGCGCACGGCGGGCGACGACCGGGACGCCGTACGCCTGCGGCTGCTGGAGCTGTTCGAGGTCGTGGGGGCGGAGGACCCACGGGTGGCCGCCGCGCGCCGGGCGCTGGCGCGCGCCCTGTTCTGAGCGGGGTGCGCATCCTGTTCTGAGCGGGGCGCCAGCCCTGTTCTGACCAGTCGTTAAACACTCGGGTCTGTGATGCCCGGGTGAAAGATCTGCCGACGCGGTTCCACTGCGGCCGCGCTTTACCAAATCTTGGTAATCGCGGCCGCTGTTACTGCCAGTAAGTTATGGGCGTCGGTCTGTCGGATTCTGTCCAGCCATCAATAGTTTTGCCCCCCGGCTCGACGGCACCCTGCGTCGCCGTCCGAGACCTCCGGGCCGTCCTTCGGTTATCCGGCCGTTACTAGCCAGTAACGAACCCCCTTGTGCGGGCGGCGAGAATGCACCACGATCGGCCACGCTCGGTCCGTTCCCGTACCCCGACAGCCGGTCGGGTCGCGGGAGTTCCAGGGTCCCCACCGAGCAGAGCCGGCGTCACGGACGCCGGTTCTCGGACAGGGGGGTCTTCGCCCACCCGGCGAAGCCTGTCCGGCAAGGTTGTGCGTGATGCGTGTCAGGCGCGACCAGTGGTTGTCGCTCGGGGGTGATCGCCGGTGATTCGGGCGCGTTTCTCGCGCCGCCGAGCGCGGGCGCTCTCCTTCCCGAGGACGTAGCACTTCTCCCATCCCTGCCCGGCTGAGCCGCCGACTGGAGGCAGTCAGGGTCAGGAGATGTACGTCCGAGAAGGAGGAAATATGGAGTCCCAGGTGCGTGGCGGGACCAGATGGAAGCGGTTCGCTGTGGTCATGGTGCCCAGCGTCGCCGCAACGGCCGCGATAGGCGTCGCCCTCGCGCAGGGCGCTCTTGCCGCGTCCTTCAGCGTGTCCGGCCAGCAGTTCAAGGTGACCGCAG
Source organism: Streptomyces sp. NPDC020490 (assembly GCF_044335305.1). Taxonomy (NCBI): domain Bacteria; kingdom Bacillati; phylum Actinomycetota; class Actinomycetes; order Kitasatosporales; family Streptomycetaceae; genus Streptomyces; species Streptomyces sp. NPDC020490. The sequence continues at coordinate 8,154 of NZ_JBIRUY010000020.1, forward strand.
ACTCCCTGCAGGGCACCGGCTTCTCGCAGTACGGCGCGCTTGACTCGGGGTACACCCTCGACGGCAAGAAGACGGTCCACCCGGTGGCGGTCTCGGCGTTCAAGTCCGCGACCATCAAGGGCCTGTGCCAGTCCGTGGTCACCCCGGACATCCCGATTCTGGGCAACGTCAGCCTGATCCTGAAGGCGGGCGGCGGCGCCACGCCGGTCGAGGCCGACAACCTCTACATCGACCTCGACGAGCTGAGCGCCGACGCGACGTTCACGAACATCGACATCGGTGTGGCCGCCAAGGACGCCTCCAAGGGTCCGGGCATGAAGGGCGGCGGCGAGCAGGCGAACCCGTACGGATTCGCCCAGCAGGCCGAGAAGGCCGAGCTGACCGGCGTGAAGCAGACGGCGTGGGCCACCACCGCCGGAACCTTCAAGCTCAGCGGCCTGAAGATGTCGGTGTCGACGGGTGTCAAGGAGTGCTACTAAGCACTCGATGACGGGCGGGGGAGCCGATGGCGCCCCCGCCCGTCCACTCTCCCCCCGCCTTCTTCACGCCTTGCCCACGGATCACCACCGCATCACCAAGCACCAACACCGCACCACCGCACCACCATCGCGCTACACCGCACCACCACCACAGCAACGCCGCACCAGGGAGCTGTTTTCCATGAGCGCCGAGACTCCTGCCGCACCCGGCCAGTTCAGCCGCCGGAGGCTGCAGTTCCGCGCCTGGCGGGGCACGCGGCCGTTCTGGGCCGGGTTGTTCGTCCTGCTCGCCGGCTTTCCGATCATGTACTTCCCGTACGCGCATCTCCAGCTCGGTCACCTGACGTTGGCGATGGCCACCACCGGGGGTGCCGGCTCCCTGATCATCGGCGTGCTGCTCGTCGTCCTGGGCGTCAGCCTCTGGTTCCAGAAGCACGTGCGCACCTTCGCGGGCGTCGCGGCGATCCTGCTGGCCCTGGTGTCCATCCCGGTGTCCAACCTCGGTGGCTTCCTCATGGGCTTCCTGCTCGCGATGGTCGGCGGGGCCATGGCCGTGTCGTGGGTGCCGGGTGTGCCGTCCGCCGAAGAGCCGGTCCGCAAGGACGCGGCGGGCACGGGCACCGCCCCCGAGGCGGCCGGCCCGGACACCACGGCGCCCGAGCCCGCCCAGGCGCCGGCCGGGACGCCGTCCGCGGCGCCGGGCGAGACGCAGCCGCAGTCCGAGGCGCCGGCCGAGGCGAGCGAGCCGAACGATCTGTCAGGAACGAGCCCGGCCAACGGGGCGAACGGGAGGCACAGTGCCGGCTGACGAGGTGACCCACGGGACTGACGTGGACGCGTCCCGTGCGAGAACCGGGCCGCGTCACGCGGCACCCAAGAAGCCGCTGTTCACCAGGTTCCACATGCCGGCCGGCAAGGCGATAGCCACGGTCGCGATGCCGACCGCGGTGCTGATGGGGATGGGATTCACGTCGACCCTCGCCCTCGCCGACAGCAACGGCTCTTCGCCGTCGCCGACGGCGAAGAGCCTGACCGCCGACGAGTACAAGGACTGCGTGACCGCCCTGACGGACTCGGGCGACGCCTCGGCCTCGCCGTCGCCGTCCGCCTCCGCGAGCAGCACCGACTCCGCGACGCCCACGCCGTCGTCCACCGCCGGCACGTCGAAGAACTCCTCCGACACCGGCACCGGTACGGACTCCGGTACGGGCTCCGGTACGGGCTCCGGCACGGGTTCTTCGCCGGATTCGGGTTCCGGCGACAAGGCCACGCCCACGCCGTCCGCCGGCACCTCGGGTTCGGACTCCGGCAGCGACGCCACCGCCACGCCGACCCCGTCGGCGTCCGAGAGCGGCAACCTGCTCGACACCATCGGCGACACGATCGGCGACATCTTCACCGGCGGCGGCGACTCCACGGCCACCGCCGACCCGACGCCGACCGCGTCGGCGTCGCCGAGCGCGACCGCGGACTCCCCGTCCTCGTCGTCCTCGTCGAAGTCCTCCGACAGCGGCACGGCCGGCACGACGGGTACGGCCGGCACGGCCGGCGACACGGTGAAGGACGCGATCGCCACGGCGACCGCGACGGCCACCGAGACCCCGGCCCCGACCGCGTCCGCCACGCCCTCCGCCAGTGCCTCGCCCAGCGCGAGCCCGGCCGCCACGGACTGCCCGGCCGCCACGGACGACGTCAGCGGCGTCGACAACGCGGTGCCGGTGGCGGACGACCCCTGGTACCTCAACGCCAGCTCCCTGCTGCTGAAGGGCGCCGACTACCAGGGCATCGTCGAGGTGAAGACGGCCAACGGCACCAAGAAGAAGGCGCTGAAGTACGTCATCTCCGGCGGCACCGACATCGGCGACCTGCACCAGACGGTCAAGGACCAGCAGTCCGGCAAGACTTACCACGTCCAGGCCGGCAAGGGCACCACGTCCACGATCCGCGACGGCGACACGGTGATGTACACCGAAAGCATCTCCGGCAACCTGTTCGGCCTGATCCCGATCACGTTCAGCCCGGACAACCCGCCGCCGCTGAACATCCCGCTGATCTACTTCACCAACGTCAAGGTCGTGCAGGCCGCCCAGTTCGGCGGCACGCTGCACGTGCCCGGGATGCACCTGTACACCACCGACGGCACCGGCTGACCGCCGCCACGAACCCGTTCGGGAGCCGCACAGGCCGAGGGCGCCCCCTGGTCCCAGGGGGCGCCCTCGGTGTCGTACGGGTCCGTGGTCGTACGGGGCCGTGCGGGCAGTCCGCGTCCGGCGTCAGTCGTTCTCGCCGCCGCCGAGGTGGTGGACGCGGACCATGTTGGTGGTGCCGGGGACGCCGGGCGGCGAGCCGGCGGTGATGATCATGATGTCGCCGTCGTTGTACCGGCCCAGCTTCATGACCTCCTGGTCGACCAGGTCGACCATCTCGTCGGTGCTGTTGACGAACGGCACGATGTGCGACTCCACGCCCCAGCTGAGCGTGAGCTGGTTGCGGGTGCCCTCGTCGGTGGTGAAGGCGAGGATCGGCTGGGTGGCGCGGTAGCGGCTCAGCCGGCGGGCGGTGTCACCGGACTTGGTGAAGGCGATCAGGGTCTTGCCGCCCAGGAAGTCCGCGATCTCGCACGCGGCACGCGCGACCGAACCGCCCTGCGTGCGCGGCTTCTTGCCCGGCACCAGCGGCTGCAGGCCCTTGCTGAGCAGCTCCTGCTCGGCCGCCGTGACGATCTTCGACATGGTCTTGACGGTCTCGACCGGATACGCGCCCACGCTCGACTCGGCGGACAGCATGACCGCGTCGGCCCCGTCCAGGATCGCGTTGGCCACGTCGGACGCCTCGGCGCGGGTCGGACGGGAGTTGGTGATCATCGACTCCATCATCTGGGTCGCCACGATCACCGGTTTGGCGTTGCGCCGGCACAGCTCGATCAGGCGCTTCTGCACCATGGGGACCTTCTCGAGCGGGTACTCGACGGCCAGGTCGCCACGGGCCACCATCACGGCGTCGAACGCCGCGACGACGTCCTCCATGTTCTCCACCGCCTGCGGCTTCTCCACCTTGGCGATGACGGGGACGCGGCGGCCCTCCTCGTCCATGACCTTGTGGACGTCGGCGACGTCCTTGGCGTCCCGCACGAAGGACAGGGCGACCATGTCGCAGCCCATGCGCAGCGCGAACCGGAGGTCCTCGACGTCCTTCTCGCTCAGCGCCGGCACGTTCACCGCCGCGCCGGGCAGGTTGATGCCCTTGTGGTCGGAGACGACGCCGCCCTCGACGACGACCGTCTTCACCCGCGGGCCCTCGACGTCCAGCACCTTCAGCTCGACGTTGCCGTCGTTGATGAGGATCTGGTCGCCGCTCGCGACGTCGCCGGGCAGGCCCTTGTAGGTCGTGCCGCAGATGCTCTTGTCGCCGGGGACGTCCTCGGTCGTGATGACGAACTCGTCACCCCGCTCGAGTTCCACCGGGCCCTCGGCGAAGGTCTCCAGGCGGATCTTCGGACCCTGCAGGTCGGCGAGGACACCGATGGCCCGGCCGGTCTCCTTGGCCGCGGCCCGGACGCGGTCGTACCGCGCCTGGTGCTCGGCGTGGGTGCCGTGGCTGAAGTTGAAGCGGGCCACGTTCATGCCGGCCTCGATCATGGAGACCAGCATCTCGTGGGAGTCGACCGCGGGGCCGAGAGTACAGACGATTTTCGAACGGCGCATGGGGCGATCCTATCGGTTTGTTTCGCCGCGGAATATTCCGTCTGGCGGAAGATGCAAATGGGCGGGGCCGCGCTCAGGCGTGTTACCGACGTGTATTCCTCGGCTGTTGTCCGGCGGTTCTGTTGTCCAGCGGTTCTTTCCGACCAGTGCGTAGGTCTGTGTCGCGATCTCCAGTTCCTCGTCCGTCGGCACCACGGCGACGGCCACACGCGCGTGCGCGGGCGAGATCAGCCGCGGCCCGTCGCCCGGCGCCGCGTTCAGCGCGGCGTCGACCGCCAGGCCCAGCTCCTCCAGGCCCGCCACGGCGGCCTCCCGCACCGATGCCGCGTTCTCGCCCACCCCGGCGGTGAAGGCGACCGCGTCCACCCGTCCGAGCACCGCGTAATAGGCGCCTATGTACTTCTTCAAACGGTGAATGTAGATGTCGAACGCGAGCTGCGCCTGTTCGTCACCTTCACCGATACGCCGTCGGATCTCCCGCATGTCGTTGTCACCGCACAGCCCGATCAGTCCGCTCCTCTTGTTGAGAAGAGTGTCGATCTCGTCGGTGGACATTCCCCCTACACGCATCAAATGGAAGATGACGGCCGGGTCCAGGTCCCCGGACCGCGTACCCATCACCAGTCCCTCCAAAGGCGTCAGTCCCATGGAGGTGTCCACGCACTTCCCCGCCCGCACGGCCGACGCGGACGCGCCGTTGCCCAGGTGCAGCACGATCAGGTTGACGTCCTCGGGCGCCCTGCCCAGCAGCTTCGCCGTCGCCCGGGACACGTAGGCGTGCGAGGTCCCGTGGAATCCGTAGCGCCGGATGCGGTGGGCGTCGGCCGTGGCCACGTCGATCGCGTACCGGGCGGCCGACTCCGGCATCGTGGTGTGGAACGCGGTGTCGAAGACGGCGACCTGGGGCAGGTCGGGGCGCAGCGCCCGCGCGGTGCGGATGCCGGTGAGGTTGGCCGGGTTGTGCAGCGGGGCCACCGGGATCAGCCGCTCGATCTCGTCGAGCACGGTGTCGTCGATCACGGTCGGCTCGGTGAAGTGCATGCCGCCGTGCACCACCCGGTGCCCGATGGCGGCGAGTTCGGGCGAGTCGAGCCCGAGCCCGTCCCTGGCCAGCTCGTCGGCGACGGCCTTCAGCGCGGCGTCGTGGTCGGCGATGGGCCCGTCGTGTTCCCGGGTCACGCCGGTGGCCGACGGAGTGTGCCGCAGCCGCGAGGTCTGCTCGCCGATCCGCTCGACGAGCCCCACCGCCAGCCGGCAGCCCTCGCGCATGTCGAGAAGCTGGTACTTCACCGAGGAGGAGCCGGAGTTGAGGACGAGGACGCGGGCGGGGGGCGCCGGGCGCGGATCGCCGGGCCGGGCGGCGCTGGGCGACGGGTGGGAGGTCACGGGGCGGGAACCTTCTCGGTCGGGGACTGGGCCTGGATCGCCGTGATGGCGACCGTGTTCACGATGTCCTGGACGAGGGCGCCCCGGGACAGGTCGTTGACCGGCTTGCGCAGCCCCTGGAGCACCGGTCCGACCGCGATCGCCCCGGCCGAGCGCTGCACGGCCTTGTAGGTGTTGTTCCCGGTGTTGAGGTCGGGGAAGATCAGGACGCTCGCCTGCCCGGCCACCTCGGACCCCGGCAGCTTCGTCGCCGCGACCGTCGGCTCGACGGCGGCGTCGTACTGGATCGGCCCCTCGACCTTCAGGTCCGGCCGCCGCGAACGCACCAGCTCCGTCGCCTCGCGCACCTTGTCGACGTCGGCGCCGAAGCCGGAGGTGCCGGTGGAGTACGACAGCATCGCGATCCGCGGTTCCACCCCGAACTGCTCGGCGGTGGCCGCCGACTGCACGGCGATGTCGGCGAGCTGCGTCGCGTCCGGGTCGGGGTTCACCGCGCAGTCGCCGTAGACCAGCACCTTGTCGGAGAGGCACATGAAGAAGACCGAGCTGACGATCTTGGTGTCCGGCTTGGTCTTGATGATCTCGAACGCGGGCCGGATGGTCGCGGCCGTGGAGTGCACCGAACCGGACACCATGCCGTCGGCGAGCCCCTGCTCGACCATCAGCGTGCCGAAGTAGTTGGCGTCCGAGACGACGTCGTACGCCAGCTCCACCGTGACGCCCTTGTGGGCGCGCAGCCGCGCGTACTTCTCGGCGAAGGTGTCCCGCAGCTCGGAGGTGGCCGGGTCGATCAGCTGCGCCTCGCCCAGGTCGATGCCCAGGTCGGCGGCCTTCTTGCGGATCTGCTCGACCGGGCCGAGCAGGACGAGGTCGCACACCCCGCGGCGCAGCAGCACCTCGGCGGCGTGCAGGACGCGCTCCTCGGTGCCCTCGGGCAGGACGACGCGGCGCCGGTCGGAGCGTGCCTGCTCCAGCAGCTGGTGCTCGAACATCATGGGCGTGACGCGGTCGGTGGTGGGCGCGGACACCCGCCCGAGCAGGGCGGCGGTGTCGACGTAGCGCTCGAAGACGCCGAGCGCCATCTCCGCCTTGCGCGGGGTCGCCGCGTTCAGCTTGCCCTCCAGGGCGAACAGCTGCTCGGCGGTGGGGAAGCTCATGCCGGGCACCGAGAGCACCGGGGTGCCCGGGGCCAGCCGGGAGGCCAGGGTGAGCACGTCCTCGCCGGGGGCCTCGCCCAGGGTCAGCAGCACACCGGCGATCGGCGGGGTGCCGGCGCTGTGCGCGGCGAACGAGCCGACCACCAGGTCGGCGCGGTCACCGGGGGTGACGACCAGGCAGCCGGGCGTCAGGGCGTCGAGGAACTTCGGCAGCATCGCGCCGCCGAAGACGAAGTCGAGGGCGTCCCGGGCGAGCCCGGAGTCGTCGCCCAGCACGATCCTGGCGTCCAGCGCCTGGGCGATCTGCGCGACGGTCGGCGCGGAGAGGGCCGGCTCGTCGGGCAGGACGTAGCAGGGCACGGGCAGCCGGGCCTCCAGCCGCTCGGCGATCACCTCACGGTCCTGGCGGTCGACCCGGTTGACGACCATGGCGAGGACGTCGCAGCCCAGCCCGTGGTACGCCCGGTAGGCGTTGCGCGTCTCGGCGCGCACCGACTCGGCGGTCTGCCTGCGGCCGCCCACCACCGGGATCACGGACGCGCCGAACTCGTTGGCGAGGCGGGCGTTCAGCGACAGTTCGTCCGGCAGCTGGGTGTCGGCGAAGTCGGTGCCGAGGACGAGGACGACGTCGTAGTCGCGCGCGACCCGGTGGAACCGGTCGACCAGGGTCGACACCAGCTCGTCGGTGCCCTGCTCGGCCTGCAGGGCGGACGCCTCCTGGTAGTCCATGCCGTAGACGGTGGCCGGGTCCTGGACCAGCCGGTACCGGGCCCGCAGGAGCTCGAAGAGGCGGTCGGGGCTGTGGTGGACGAGCGGCCGGAACACGCCGACCCGGTCGACCTGCCGGGTCAGGAGCTCCATCACGCCCAGCTCCACGACCTGGCGGCCGTCGCCGCGGTCGATACCGGTCACGTACACGCTGCGCGTCACGCGTGCTCTCCGTTCGTCTCTCGGGGGTTTCGGAGGCCCCGGGGTCTCGGGGCCCGGCGTCGTCCGGGCAGGAGGCGGGGTGCGCACGCGGTGCGGAAATCGCCCACCGGGGTGAGCGCAGCCCTCTTGACAGTACCTCCGCCCCTGGCCGTGTCACCGTTCCGCAGCAAGATCGGGACCAATGGCCCACACGCCTTCCGTCCGGGAGGGACCGGACGGAAGCACTACGGCCTTGTGCGGCATGGAACAATCGAACTGGCTCACCGGAACCAGCAATCCGGCTCATCGGCAACCAGAAGCGAGCAGGAGACACAGCACGATGCGCATCGGAGTTCTCACCGCAGGCGGCGACTGCCCTGGCCTGAACGCCGTGATCCGGTCGGTCGTGCACCGAGCGGTGACGGCGTACGGCGACGAGGTCATCGGCTTCGTGGACGGCTACGCGGGCCTGCTCGACGGCCGCTACCGCGGCCTCGACCTCAACGCGGTCAGCGGCATCCTGGCCCGCGGCGGCACCATCCTCGGCTCCTCGCGGCTGGAGCGTGACCGGCTGCGCGAGGCCTGCGAGAACGCCTCCGACATCGTCCGCGAGTTCGGCATCGACGCGCTGATCCCGATCGGCGGCGAAGGCACCCTGACGGCGGCGCGCATGCTGTCGGACGCGGGGCTGCCGGTGGTCGGCGTCCCCAAGACGATCGACAACGACATCTCCTCCACCGACCGCACGTTCGGCTTCGACACCGCCGTCGGGGTCGCCACCGAGGCGATGGACCGCCTGAAGACGACCGCCGAGTCGCACCAGCGCGTGATGGTCGTCGAGGTGATGGGCCGGCACGCCGGCTGGATCGCCCTGGAGTCCGGCATGGCGGCCGGCGCGCACGGCATCTGCCTGCCCGAGCGGGCCTTCGACCCGGCCGACCTGGTGAAGATGGTCGAGGAGCGCTTCTCGCGGGGCAAGAAGTTCGCCGTGATCTGCGTAGCCGAGGGCGCCCACCCCGCCGAGGGCAGCATGGACTACGGCAAGGGCGAGATCGACAAGTTCGGCCACGAGCGCTTCCAGGGCATAGGCACCGCCCTGGCCTACGAGTTGGAGCGCCGCCTCGGCAAGGAGGCCAAGCCGGTCATCCTGGGCCACGTCCAGCGCGGCGGCGTGCCGACGGCCTACGACCGCGTCCTCGCCACCCGCTTCGGCTGGCACGCCGTCGAGGCCGCGCACCGCGGCGAGTTCGGCCGGATGACCGCGCTGCGCGGCAACGACATCGTGATGGTGCCGCTGGCGGACGCGGTCACCGAGCTGAAGACCGTGCCGAAGGACCGGATGGACGAGGCGGAGTCGGTCTTCTAGACCGCTCCGGACGGTTCTGGGCTGTTCTGGACGGTCCCGAACCCGGCGTTCCGGCACCACCGGGTCCGGCTCAGACGGTGTTGTCCTGGATCGCCGCCCAGAAGTGGTCGACGATCCGGCGCAGGAACTCCCGGCCCGCGTCGCCGCCGCCCCGGCTCGGGGCGGCGGTCGTCTGCCGCTGGTAGTCCTGGTGCAGTTCCTGCAGGGCGTCCGCGAGCAGGCGCCGGTCCAGGGGCACCGTCCTGCCCACCGGGCGGACGTACGCCTGCCAGCGCGAGGTCACGGCGTTGCGCAGCAGTTGGGCGAGTTTCTCGTCGCGTCCCGTGACCGAGATGAAGTCCGGCAGCGAGAGACCGAGCAGGTCGGCGAGCGCGGCCGACTGGCGGTCGCTGCCGCGCCAGCAGTCGTGCTCCTCCATGTGCAGATAGGCGAGGAGTTCGAGGCCGACGCTGTGGGCGACGTCCTCCGGGGCGAGTCCGCGGGCGATGCGGTGCTCGCGCAACGTGCGGGGTCTGCCGAGGAGTTCGTCCGGCGAACACCACAGGACTCCGGCCAGCGCGGTGAGTTCGGGGCCGGTGGGGGCGGTCAGCTCGTGCTCCCAGGCGAGGACGAGGTCCGGGGTGACGTAGGGCAGTCCGTAGGAGGCGCGCAGCCCGAAGGCGACGTGCTCGGGCCCCATGTTCAGGGCGGCGCGCAGACGGCGGGCGGCGTGGGCGTCGAAGGGGGGATTGGGTGGATTCGGGGCGGCGGGCCGGTTCGGCTGAGCGGGGGGTGGTTGGCGCACGGCCCTCAACGTAGGGCCCTGGACCCGCGATGACTACGTTCTGTTCGGCCAGGATCACAGATCGTAGGAATCTACGGTTCCGGCCGCGGGGGCGGCCGGCCGGGGAACGCCTGTTTGACCCGGCGGGGCGGCGGCGCGGCGACCGAGCGCGGCAGACGCGTCGGGCACGCGCCGAAGGGCAAGGTGAGCGGGCATATGCCGCTCACCGCCGACGCCGAACCCCCCACCCCGCCCGCCACCACCACGACCGCCCCCAACCCCCCTACGGAAGGGTAACCACCGGCGCGATCCACACCCCCACGCCCCCACAACCACCCTGCGCCCTGCGGCCCCGGCCGGTGCCTTCCGCGGCCTCCGCGGCCTGGCGGCCTTCCGGCCTGCGGCCTGCGGCCTGCGGCCTGCGGCCTGGCGGCCTGCGGCCTGCGGCCTTCCGGCCTGCGGCCTGCGGCCTGCGGCCTGGCGGCCTGCGGCCTGCGGCCTTCCGGCCTGCGGCCTGCGGCCTGCGGCCTGCGGCCTGCGGCCTGCGGCCTTCCGGCCTGCGGCCTGCGGCCTGCGGCCTTCCGGCCTGCGGCCTGCGGCCTGCGGCCTGCGGCCTGCGGCCTGCGGCCTGCGGCCTGCGGCCTGGCGGCCTGCGGCCTCGCTGTCTCGTGGCCCCCGTCACCCGTCACCCGCCACCCGCCGCACCCCCTCAGCCGCCGCTCCCTCCCCGACCGCGTCGGGCGGGCCGGACTGCCGGGCGGGCCGGGGTGGTTCCTGGGGGTTCTTCGGCTACGGTGCTTTCACCCAGCGGTAGCGCAGTTCTGGTCGGCCCACCGTTCCGTACTGCGGGTTCCGTGCCGCCCTCCCCGTGTCCACCAGGTGTTCCAGGTAGCGGCGGGCGGTGATCCGGGAGATGCCCACCGTCTCCGCCACCTGGGCGGCCGTCAGGCCCTCGGTGTGGTCGCGCAGTGCCACGGTCACGCGTTCCAGCGTCGGGGCGCTCAGTCCCTTCGGCAGCGCCGCCGGCGAGGGCGCCCGCAGCGTGGCGAGCGCCCGGTCCACCTCGTCCTGCCCGCTCGCCTCGCCCACCGCCGCGTGGAACTCGGCGTACCGCACCAGCCGGTCCCGCAGGGTCGCGAAGGTGAACGGCTTCAGCACGTACTGCACCACGCCCAGCGACACCCCCTCCCGCACCACCGCCAGATCCCGCGCCGACGTCACCGCTATGACGTCCGCGTGGTGCCCGGCCGCCCGCAGCGAGCGGGCCAGCTGCAGGCCGTGCACGTCGGGCAGGTGCAGGTCCAGCAGGAGCAGGTCGACGGGCGTGCGGTCCAGGACGCGCCGCGCCTCGGCCCCCGTGCGCGCCTTGCCGACCGCCACGAAGCCCGGCACCCGGCCGACGTACATGACGTGCGCGTCGGCGGCCACCGGGTCGTCCTCCACCACCAGGACGCGGATGGGCCGGTCGCCCGTCATGCGCCGCTCCCGGTGACCACGGCGCCCTGCTCGCTCAGCGGCAGCCGCACCTCGAACTCGGCCCCGCCCCCGTCCGCGTCCGCCACGGTCAGGGCGCCCGCGTGCCGGAGCACGGCCTGCCGGACGAGCGCCAGCCCCAGGCCGCGCCCGCCGGGTCCGGCCGGCTTGGTGGAGAACCCGCGCCGGAACACCAGCTCCGCGTGGTCCGGCTGCACGCCGCGGCCCGTGTCGGACACCCGCAGCACCAGCTCGCCCCCGTCCGTGTACGCCGTCACCGTCACCCGGGCCCGCAGGCTGCCCTGCGCCGCGTCCACGGCGTTGTCGACCAGGTTGCCCAGGATGGTCACCAGGTCCCGGGCCGGCAGGCTCTCCGGCAGCAGCCCGTCGTCCAGGCGGCTCTCCGGCGACACCACCAGCTCCACGCCCCGCTCGTTCGCCTGCGCCGTCTTGCCCAGGAGCAGGGCCGCGAGCACCGGTTCGCCGACCGCCGCGACCACCTGGTCGGTGAGCGCCTGGGCGAGTTCCAGTTCCGCCGTCGCGAACTCGACCGCCTCGTCCGCCCGGCCGAGTTCGATCAGCGACACCACCGTGTGCAGCCGGTTCGCCGCCTCGTGCGCCTGCGAGCGCAGCGCCTGTGTGAAGCCCCGCTCGGAGTCCAACTCGCCCATCAGGGACTGTAGTTCGGTCACGTCCCGCAGGGTGACCACGGTGCCCCGGCGCTCTCCGCCCGACACCGGCGAGGTGTTGACCACCAGGACCCGCGAGGCGGTCAGGTGCACCTCGTCCACCCGGGGTTCGGAGGCCAGCAGCGCCCCGGTGAGCGGGGCCGGCAGCCCGAGTTCGGCCACCGAACTGCCCACCACGTCCGGCCCCACCCCCAGCAACTCCCGCCCGCCGTCGTTGATCAGCGCCACCCGGTACTGCCCGTCCAGCATCAGCAGCCCCTCACGCACCGCGTGCAGGGCGGCCTGGTGGTAGTCGTGCATCCGGCTCAGCTCGGTCGCGTTCATGCCGTGAGTGTGACGGCGCAGCCGGGCGTTGACGACGTACGTGCCGACCGCGCCGAGGGCGAGGGCTCCCGCCGCCACGCCGAGCAGCGCCGACACCTGGCCCTGCGCCCGCTTGCTGATCGCGTCCACCTTGATGCCCGCGCTGACCAGGCCGACGATGCGGCGGTCGTCGCCGACGACCGGGGTGACGGCCCGCACCGACGGGCCGAGCGTGCCCGTGTAGGTCTCGGTGAAGGACTCGCCCTTCAGCGCCCGGTCGATGGTGCCGCGGAAGTGCTTGCCGATCTGGTCCGCGCGGGGGTGCGTCCAGCGGATCCCCCGCGGGTCCATGATCGTGACGAAGTCGACGTCCGAGTCGCGCATCACCCGCAGCGCGTACGGCTGGAGGCGGGCGCTGGGGTCGGAGGTGCGGATCGCCGCCCTCACCGACGGGGAGTCCGCCACCGCGCGGGTCACCGCCATGGCCTGCCGGCCGGCCGCCTCCTCGGCCTGCCGCTGGTCGCTGATGTAGGTGAACAGCGCGTACCCGGCGACGACGACCGCTATCAGCACGGCCTGCATGGCGAAGAGCTGCCCCGCCAGGCTGCGGGGTCTCGGGACGGGAAGGCGCATGCGGCCAGTGTGCCCCGCACGCCGGGCGTGAACTAAATGAACGCAAGCGTGACCGGCCCCACAGGCCGGGAGATAGTCACGGCAATCCCCCACAACCCCCGGACGTGAGCCGCACGCCGGTGTGACCGACGAAGACGTCAAGGAGGGCAGCCGTGGCCGCCAGCACTCCCGATACGGCACCTGCCGCACCCGCCGCCAAGCGGGACCGCACCCATTATCTGTACATCGCGGTCATCGCCGCGGTGGCGCTCGGGATCGCCGTGGGACTCATCTGGCCCGACGCGGGCGTCGAGCTGAAGCCGCTCGGCACCGGCTTCGTGAACCTGATCAAGATGATGATCTCGCCGATCATCTTCTGCACGATCGTGCTCGGCATCGGGTCGGTCCGCAAGGCCGCCAAGGTCGGCGCCGTCGGCGGCATCGCGCTCGGCTACTTCCTGGTGATGTCGCTGGTCGCGCTGAGCATCGGACTGCTGGTCGGCAACGTCCTGCACCCCGGTGACGGGCTGCACCTGACCGAGGCGGTCAAGGCGACCGGCCACGACCAGGTCTCCGCCGACGCGCTGCCGCCGGTCGACTTCGTGCTGTCGATCATCCCGGTGACCTTCGTGTCCGCGTTCACCGAGGGCCAGGTGCTGCAGACGCTGCTCGTGGCGCTGCTCGCCGGGTTCGCGCTGCAGGCCATGGGCCCGGCCGGGCAGCCGGTGCTGCGCGGTGTGGAGCACATCCAGCGGCTGGTCTTCCGCATCCTCGCGATGGTGATGTGGGCCGCCCCGGTCGGCGCCTTCGGAGCCATAGCCGCGGTCGTCGGCTCCTCCGGCGTCGACGCCCTCAAGAGCCTCGCGGTGCTGATGCTCGGCTTCTACGTCACCTGCGTGCTGTTCGTCTTCCTCGTCCTCGGCGTGCTGCTGCGGGTGCTCGCCGGGCTGAACATCCTCACCCTGTTCAAGTACCTGGCGCGGGAGTTCCTGCTGATCCTGTCCACCTCCTCCTCCGAGTCCGCGCTGCCGCGGCTCATCGCGAAGATGGAGCACCTGGGCGTCAGCAAGGCCGTGGTCGGCATCACCGTCCCGACCGGCTACTCCTTCAACCTCGACGGCACGATGATCTACATGACCATGGCGTCGCTCTACATCGCCGACGCCCTGGGCACCCCGATGTCCCTCGGCGAGCAGATCCCGCTGCTGCTGTTCCTGCTGCTGGCGTCCAAGGGCGCGGCCGGCGTCAGCGGCGCCGGTCTGGCGACCCTGGCCGGCGGTCTGCAGTCGCACAAGCCCGCGCTGGTGGACGGCGTCGGCCTGATCGTCGGCATCGACCGGTTCATGAGCGAGGCCCGCGCCCTGACGAACTTCGCGGGCAACTCCGTCGCCACCGTCCTCATCGGCACCTGGACGAAGGAGATCGACAAGGACCGCGTCCGGCGGGTCCTCGCCGGCGAACTGCCCTTCGACGAGACGACACTCCTCGACGAGGACCAGGCCGAGCGCCCCGCGGTGCCAGGGCAGGGCAGCGAGAAGGAACTCGTCCGGGCGTAGCCCCCTGTCGTCCAGGTCTCCCGCACTCCGGGCGGCTGGGTGTTCCCCCCGTCGCTCAGCCGCCCGGTCCCTCGCCCCGGTCCCTCGCCCCGGTCCCTCGCCCCGATCCCTCGCGTCAACCGCTCAGTTTCGCCACCAGTCCGGTGGCCTCGCCGGCGGGCACGCCCGCCGCGGTCAGTACGGTGACCGCGGCGGAGCGGCCCGCCTTCGGCGATTCCAGCAGGTCCTCGTTCACCGCCTCCATCAGCGCGAACAGGATCTGCTCATGCACGAAGGCGAGCGCCGGCGCGGGCAGCGGGGAGCTGAACTCCCCTGATTCCAGACCCTGTTGAAGCAGTTCCACGGCGCTTTCCCGGACGGGCGCGAGGCGCTCGCGGATGCTCCGCACGGTGACCGTGCGCTGGGCGAGGGCCACGAGCAGCCGGTAGCGGTCGGCGATCTCCCAGATCGCGAGGACCGAACGCGCCACGGCCTCGGCGGGGTCGCGCACCCCCGCGCGGGCGGCCTCCTGCGCGACGGCCACCGCCTCCACGGCCCCGTCGATGATGGTGTCGACCAGCGCCTCACGACTCGGGAAGTGCCCGTACACGGTCCGTCGTACGACGCCCGCCGCGCGCGCGATCTGGTCCATGGACGCGTCGGGGTCGCGCAGCAGCTCGGCGAGGGCGACGTCGAGGATGCGGCGGCGGTTCGCGTCGGCGCGGCTGGTGTTACCCGTGGTCATGACCGCCATTGTGCCTGGCGCACCCGGACGGACCGGCCCTTCCCCCGTGTGGGCTTCACCATGGCTTCACCCACTCCATTTGCACAGCGATGTGCAGGCGACGTACATTGCACATCGTTGTGCAACTGCACGCGACTGTGCAAGTCGTGTCGAAGTGAAGTCCTGAACTCCCGAAGTCCTGAACTCCCGAAGTCCCGTCGTCCGAGGAAGGCGCTCCCGCCCATGCGACTCGTCATGAACGAACCGGTCGAAAGGATGGACCGCCCCTACGCCCGGCGCTGGTGGGCGCTCCTGGTGCTCTGCCTGAGCCTGCTGATCATCGTGATGGCCAACACCGCCCTCACCGTCGCGGCGCCCGACATGACCCAGGACCTGGGCCTGTCCAGCGCCGACCTGCAGTGGGTGATCGACGGCTACACCGTGCCGTACGCCGCGCTGATGCTGCTGCTCGGCGCGATCGGCGACAAGTACAGCCGCCGCGGCGCGCTCGCCGCCGGGCTCACGGTGTTCGGGGCCGGTGCGGTCTTCGGCTACCTCGCCGACAGCGCCGCGACGGTCATCGCGGCGCGCGCCGTGATGGGAGCCGGCGCCGCGCTGATCATGCCCGCCACGCTCTCCCTGCTCGCCGCGACCTTCCCGCGGGCCGAGCGGGCCAGGGCGATCACCGCGTGGACCGCCACCGCCGGCCTGGCGATCGCGGCCGGCCCGGTCGTCGCCGGCGCGCTGCTGGAGCGCCACGGCTGGTCCTCGACGTTCCTGATCAACGTCCCCGTGGCCGCCGTCGCCCTGCTCGCCTGCTTCGTCCTCGTGCCGCCGTCCAGGGCCGCCCACCACGAGCGCATCGACCATGTCGGCGGCCTGCTGTCCGTGCTGTGGATCGGCTCGCTGGTCTACATGATCATCGAGGGCCCGCACTTCGGCTGGGGCGTGAAGGCGGTCACGGCCGCGGCCGTCGCGGTCGCCGGCCTGGTGGCCTTCGTGCTGTGGGAGCTGCGCCACCCGCGCCCGCTGATCGACGTACGCCGCTTCGCGCACCGCTCCTTCGCCGGCGCCAACCTCGCCGTGGCCCTGTTCTTCCTGGCCGTCTTCGGCGCCTTCTACTACCTCACCCAGTACCTGCAGTTCGTCCTCGGCTACGACGCCCTGGAGACCGGCCTGCGCATGCTGCCCCTCGCCGGCGCCGTCTTCGTCGGCGCCGGCCTGACCGGTCTGCTCACCCCGCGGGTCGGCATGAAGTGGACGGTCACCGCGGGCATGGTCGGCGGCACGACCGCCCTCGCGCTGCTCACCCGGATCGACGCCGGTTCGTCGTACGGCGATCTCGTCGTCCCCCTCGTCGTCCTGGGGCTGGCCATCGGGCTCGCGCTCTCGCCCTGCACGGACGCGATCATGGGGGTGTTCCCGGAGTCCGACCTGGGCGTCGGCGGCGCGGTGAACGACACCTCGCTGGAGCTCGGCGGCTCGCTCGGCATCGCGATCCTCGGTTCGCTGCTGGCGACGTCGTACTCGGACCGCCTCGCCGACGCCACCGCCGGCAGCCGGCTGCCCGCCTCAGGTCTGGCCACCGCGCAGGACTCGGTCGGCGCCGGGTACGCGGTCGCGCGCGGCATCGGCGAGAAGGCGAGGCAGGCCGCCGCGCAGGCCCAGCAGGCGACCGACCCGCAGCAGGCCGCCGGCCTGAAGGCCCAGGCCGGGCAGCTCGCCGAGGGCGCCCGGCAGCTGGCGGACGCGGTCGGCTCGGCCTTCGCCGACGCGGTCGCCCGCACCAGCCTGACCGGGGCGGTGATCCTCGGCGTCGGCACGGTGCTCGTGGCGGTGCTGCTGCCGCGCGGACGGAAGGCCGCGGGGCCGGCCGGGGGCGAGGGGACCGCCGTGGCCGCGGGGACGGCCGGGTCCGACGAGGACAAGAAGGACGGGGACGAGAAGAGGAGCGAGAAGGTGCGGGAGTCCAGCGGGAGCCGCTGATCCTCACCGATCTCTTACCGTCGTCCACTAGCGTGCCGCGCCGGCGATGTACCGGCGCGGCACGTATCTGTGGAGGCACGCGGGATGGCGATCGACTGGGACCGGCGGACGTGCGCGCGCAAGGGGCACGTCACCTACGCGCCGGACGACCCCCGCCTGCGGGTGCGGCTGCACGCCGAGACGGCGCTCGGCGAGGTGTGGCGCTGTCTGCGCTGCGGCGACTTCGTGCTCGGCGAGCCGCACGGCTCGGGGCCCGCCGCCGACGCCCCGCTGGTGCCGCGCGGCAAGGTGCTGCGGGACCTGTTCGTGCTGCGTTTCCTGGCGATCGAACGGGCGGTGCGCGGCGTGTTCATCGTGCTGGTCGCGGTGGCCGTGTGGCGGTTCAGCAACAGCCAGGACGCGGTGCGCCGGCTCTTCGACGAGTACCTCGACGTCTTCCGGCCGGTCTTCCGGCACTTCCACTACGACCTGGACCACTCGCCCGTCGTCGGCACCGTCCAGAAGGCCTTCGGCTACCGGCACGACACCCTCCTGCTGCTGGCCGGGCTGCTGCTGGCGTACGCGGTGGTCGAACTCGTCGAGGCGGTCGGCCTCTGGTACGCCAAACGCTGGGCGGAGTACCTGACGGTGGTCGCCACCTCCGCCTTCCTGCCGCTGGAGATCTACGAACTCACCGGGCACGTCAGCTGGCTGAAGATCACCACCTTGGTCCTCAACATCCTCGCCGTCCTCTACATCGCCCTCACCAAGCGCCTGTTCGGCCTGCGCGGCGGCCGCGCCGCCTTCGACCGGGAGCGGCAGAGCGCCTCACTGCTGGAGGTGGAGGAGTCCGCGGGGGTGCTGGTCTAGGGCAGGTCTAGGGCCGCACCGGATCCGGCCCCGGCCTGGTCGGGTTTGCACTTTTCGCGCCCGTCGTCAACACCCCTTCCGTACTTTTCCAGGACCTTTCCGGCATCTTGGTGTCGGCCTGGTTCCCTGCCTACTTTGGTGAGCGAAGCTTGCCAGTCGACTGGGTGGTGATCCCCATGGTCACGGTGCTGGACAGGGACGAGCTCTGGCGCTACGTCGACCAGGAGCGGGCGAGCCTGGCCGATCTGCTGGAGGGACTGAGCCCCGAGGAGTGGGAGGCGCCCACCCTGTGCGGCGACTGGCGGGTGCGGGACGTCGCCGCGCATCTGACCGTCGGGCCGCGCAGCCACGGGCGGGACGTCCTGCGCGAACTGCTGCGCGCCCACGGAGACGCCCACCGCATGATCCACGACGTGTCGGTCCGCGAAGGGCGGCGGCCCGTCGGCGAGATCGTCGCCGCGCTGCGCTCCGCCGTCGGCTCCCGCCGCACGGCGCCGGGCACCACCCCGCACGAGACGCTGCTCGACCTGCTGGTCCACGGCCAGGACATCGCACTGGCCCTCGGCCGGGAGCGGGAGATGCCGCCGGCGGCGGCCCGCGACGCGGCGGAACGTGTGTGGACCATGCGCTTCCCGCCCCGTCCGTGGCCGCGGCCGCAGGCCCGGCTCGTCGCCACCGACACCGACTGGGCGCGCGGGGAGGGCGAGGAGGTCCGCGCACCGATCGCGGCGCTGCTTCTGCTGCTCACCGGACGCCCCGAGGCGGCCCGGGCGTGGTTCCGGCGGGCCGAGGAGCCGCTGTGGTCGAGGGCGCAGTGCTGGCTGGGATGCGAACCGCCGACGCTCCACCCGACCACGGCGCACAGCACGCTCCACCCGGCCACCGCGCACGGGGCGAACCACCCGGCCACCGCCCACGGGGCGAGCCGCCCTGCCGCGGCGCACAAGCGGTGACGCGGCGCAGGCGGCCGGCGAGGCGGGCCGCCGGCGAGGGAGCCGTGCGGCCGGTGTTGCCTTGACGTCGGCGTCAAGCCGTACCGTCGTATGCATGCGAATCGGCGAGCTGGCCGCACGGGCCGGGACCACTACGCGGACGCTGCGGTACTACGAGTCGCGCGGGCTGCTGCCCGCGCGGCGCGGCGACAACGGGTACCGGACGTACGACGAGAGCGATCTTAGGCTGCTCCGGCAGATCAGGACCCTGCAGGACTTCGGGTTCGAGCTGGAGGAGACGCGGCCCTTCGTGGAGTGCCTGCGGGCTGGGCACCCGGAGGGTGACACCTGTCCCGCCTCGATCGAGGTCTACCGGCGCAAGCTGGACGAACTCGACGCCTTGATCGGGGAGCTGCAGGCCGTGCGGGCGAAGATCGGCGTGCGGCTGGCCATGGCCGAAGGCGAACCACCACCATTGTGCGAACTGGGAGGGACGGAACTGTGATCAGGGCGGCCGGAGTGACCGAGGTGACCGACGCGGACTTCGCGGCGGAGGTGATCGGGGCGGACATGCCGGTGCTGGTGGAGTTCACCGCCGACTGGTGCCCGCCGTGCCGGCAGATGGGCCCGGTGCTCACCGCCCTCGCGGCCGAGGAGGGCGAGCGGCTGAAGGTGGTCCAGCTGGACGTGGACACCAATCCGGAGACGACGAACGCGTACAAGGTGCTGTCGATGCCGACCTTCATGGTCTTCCGGGACGGCGAGCCGGTGAAGGCGATGGTGGGCGCCCGGCCCAAGCGGCGGCTGCTGGAGGAGCTGTCCGACGTGCTGTGACCGGTGTGACCGGCCCGGACGACGCCACGAAAAATCCCCCGAGCAATTGCGCTCGGGGGATTTTCTTGCGTATATTCAATGATTCGCGACTTCATGAATTCGGGTCGCGGAAAGTCTAGTGAGCGTAGTATATCCGGGCGGGAGCGGAATTGTCAAACACCGACTTTCATGACGGTGAATTGAGGCGTGAACAGGAATTCATCGACGGCGTGTACGCGCGCGTCGACGCCCTGCGCGGCGACACCGAGACCGCCGTCACCGACGCGCTCGCCCAGGGCAGCACGCCGATGCAGGCCCGGCTCGAGCGGGACATCCTGGTCGCCGAGCGATCCGGGCTGCTCGCCGCGCTGAACGCGGTCGACGGCTCGCTCTGCTTCGGCCGCATCGACCTCGCCTCGGGCACCAGCCACCACATCGGCCGCGTCGGCCTGCGCACGGACGACGCCGACCGCACCCCGATCCTCATCGACTGGCGGGCCGATGTCGCCCGCCCCTTCTACCTGGCCACCGGCCACACCCCGATGGGCCTGCGCAGGCGTCGGCACATCACCACCAGCGGCCGCACGGTGACCGCCCTGCACGACGAGATCCTCGACCTCGGCGACGAGACGCGCACCGGCCACGAGGACCCGTCCGGCGACGCCGTGCTGCTGGCCGCGCTCAACTCCGCGCGCACCGGCCGGATGGGCGACATCGTGCAGACCATCCAGGCCGAGCAGGACCGGATCATCCGCGCCCCGCACCGCGGGGTGCTGGTCGTCGAGGGCGGCCCCGGCACCGGCAAGACGGCGGTCGCGCTGCACCGCGCGGCCTACCTCCTGTACGAACACCGGGAACTGCTGGCCAAGCGCGCCGTGCTCATCGTCGGCCCGAACCCGGCCTTCCTCGGCTACATCGGCGAGGTGCTGCCCTCCCTCGGCGAGACCGGCGTGCTGCTGTCGACGGTGGGCGAGTTGTTCCCCGGCGTGAAGGCGACGGCCGCCGACACCCGCGAGGCGGCCGCGGTCAAGGGGCGCGCCGCCATGGCGGACGTGCTCGCCGAGGTCGTCCGCGACTGGCAGGCGCTGCCCGAACCGGTGATCGCGATCGAGCACGACCGCGAGATCCTGATGCTCGACGACGACCTGGTGCGCGTGGCGCGGGAGCGCACCCGCGCCGCCGGGCTGCCGCACAACGTCGCCCGTGAGACCTTCGAGGGGCACATCCTCAACACGCTCACCGACATGGTCGCCGAGCGCATCGGCACCGACCCCTACGACGGCACGATCCTCCTCGACCCGAGCGACATCACCCAGATCCGGGACGAACTCGCCGAGAACCCCGAGGTGTGGGCCGCCATCGACCAGCTCTGGCCGCTGCTGACGCCCGAGCGGCTGGTCGCGGACTTCCTCGCCGACCCCGTCGGCTACCTCCCCGACGAGGACGCGGCCGCCGTCCGGCGCCCGGTGACGCGGGCGTGGACCGTGGCGGACGTGCCGCTGCTGGACGAGGCGGCCGAACTCCTCGGCGAGGACGACCGCACGGCCCGGGCGCGCGCGGACCGCGAGCGCCGGACGCAGATCGCCTACGCGCAGGGCGTCCTCGACGTCTCCTACGCCTCCCGCACCTACGAGTTCGACGACAAGGAGGACGAGGACAGCGAGGTGCTGTCCGCGCACGACATCATCGACGCCGAACGGTTCGCCGAACGGCACGAGGAGGACGACCACCGCAGCGCCGCCGAGCGCGCGGCGGCCGACCGCACCTGGGCGTTCGGGCACATCATCGTCGACGAGGCGCAGGAGTTGTCGCCCATGGCGTGGCGGATGCTGATGCGGCGCTGCCCCACCCGCTCGATGACCCTGGTGGGCGACCCGGCGCAGACCGCGGAGGCGGCCGGTGTCGGCTCCTGGGCGAAGATCCTCGAGCCCTATGTCGAGGACCGCTGGGTGCACACCCGCCTGGGCGTCAACTACCGCACCCCCGCCGAGATCATGGAACTGGCGGCGGCCGTCGTACGGGCCGAGGACCCGGACTTCGCGCCGCCGAGCTCCGTGCGGTCCACGGGCGTACGGCCCTGGATCCGCGCCACCGCCGACCTGCCCGGCGCCGTGGCCGAGGCGGTACGGGAACTCACCCCGGCCGAGGGCCGGCTGGCGGTCATCGCCCCGCGCGAACTGCACCGCAGGCTGGCCGCACGGCTGGACGGGGTGACCGCGGGCGCGCAGCCCGACCTCACGCGGACGGTCGTCCTGCTGGACCCGAGGCAGGCCAAGGGGCTGGAGTTCGACACGGTGCTGGTGGTCGAGCCCGGACGGTACGGCACGAGCGACCTGTACGTGGCGCTGACCCGGGCCACCCAGCGACTCGGCGTACTGCACACCGGAAAGCTGCCGAAGGCGCTGGCCACCGGCTGAACACCCGTGGGCGCGGCGACCGTTGCCGTTCGGCACTCCTGCCGGACGGCAACGGTCGCCGGACGGGCCTACGCCGGGCGCAGCCAGACCGTCGCCAGCGGCGGCAGCGTCAGCCGGACACTGGCCGGGCGGCCGTGCGCTCCCTGGGGCTCCGGTTTGACGATGTCCGGGTTGGTGACGTCGCTGCCGCCGTACTTCGCCGCGTCGGTGTTCAGGACCTCGTGCCAGGCGGGGACGTCGTCGGGTACGCCGAGGCGGTACCCGGTCCGTACGACGGGGGCGAAGTTGGAGACCGCGAGCAGCGGGCTGCCGTCGGCGTCCAGCCGCAGGAACGCGAAGACGTTGTCCTCGGCCGCGTCCCCGACGATCCACTGGAAGCCGTCGGGTTCGGTGTCGCACTGCCACAGGGCGGGCGTGTGCCGGTAGACGGCGTTGAGGTCGCGGACCAGGTCGCGCACGCCCCGGTGGTCGGCCTCGGCGCCGTAGCCCGGGTCGAGCAGCCACCAGTCGGGGCCGTGCGTCTCGGACCACTCGGCGCCCTGGGCGAACTCCTGCCCCATGAAGAGGAGTTGCTTGCCCGGGTGGGACCACATGAACCCCAGGTAGGCGCGCAGGTTGGCCCGCTGCTGCCACCAGTCGCCGGGCATCTTCGACACCAGCGAGCCCTTGCCGTGGACCACCTCGTCGTGGGAGATGGGCAGGACGTAGTTCTCGCTGTAGGCGTACACCATCGAGAAGGTCATCTCGTCGTGGTGGTACTTGCGGTGGACCGGGTCGTGGCTCATGTAGTCCAGCGAGTCGTGCATCCAGCCCATGCTCCACTTCAGGCCGAAACCGAGCCCGCCGAAGCCGCCCGGTCCCTTGTGGTGGGTGGCCCGCGTGACGCCGTCCCACGCCGTCGACTCCTCCGCGACGGTCACCACGCCCGGCACCCGCCGGTACACGGTGGCGTTCATCTCCTGCAGGAACGCCACCGCGTCCAGGTTCTCCCGCCCGCCGTGCACGTTCGGCGTCCACTGGCCCGGCTCGCGCGAGTAGTCGAGGTAGAGCATGGAGGCGACCGCGTCCACCCGCAGGCCGTCGATGTGGAACTCCTCGCACCAGTACACGGCGTTGGCGACCAGGAAGTTGCGCACCTCGTTGCGCCCGTAGTCGAACTCCAGGGTGCCCCAGTCGGGGTGCGCGGCGCGCAGCGGGTCCTGGTGCTCGTACAGCGGGCGGCCGTCGAACTCGGCCAGCGCCCAGGCGTCCCGCGGGAAGTGCGCCGGGACCCAGTCCATCAGGACGCCGACACCGGCCTGGTGCAGCGCGTCCACCAGGTACTTGAAGTCGTCGGGGGTGCCCAGCCGGGCGGTGGGCGCGTAGAAGCCGGTGACCTGGTAGCCCCAGGAGCCGCCGAAGGGGTGCTCGGCGACCGGCATCAGTTCGACGTGCGTGAACCCGAGGTCCTTGACGTACCGGGGCAGCTGCTCGGCGAGCTGGCGGTACGTCAGTCCCGGCCGCCAGGAAGGCAGGTGGACCTCGTACACGGCGAACGGTGCCTTGTGCGCGGGGAGTTCGGCGCGGCGCTCCAGCCACTCGGCGTCCTGCCAGACGTGGTGCGAGGCGGTGACGATCGAGGAGGTGGCGGGCGGGACCTCCGTGCGGCGGGCCAGCGGGTCGGCGCGCAGCGTCTTCGAGCCGTCGGGCCGGGTGATCTCGAACTTGTACAGCTCACCCTCTCCGATGCCGGGCACGAACAGCTCCCAGACGCCGGACGAGCCCAGCGCGCGCATCGCGTGGCCCGTGCCGTCCCAGAAGTTGAAGGTGCCGGCCACGCGCACGCCGCGCGCGTTCGGCGCCCAGACCGCGAAGCGGGTGCCGGCCACGCCCTGGTGGGTCATGGGATGCGCGCCGAGGGCCTGCCACAGCTCCTCGTGGCGTCCCTCGCCGATCAGGTGCAGGTCGAGATCGCCGAGCGTGGGCAGGAAGCCGTAGGCGTCCGGGGTGTCCTGCACCGTGCCCTCGTACGCCACGAGGAGCCGGTAGACCGGGACCTCGGACAGGGGCAGCAGGCCGGAGAAGAAGCCGTCGCCGTCGTCGTGCAGCTCCGCCCGCAGCTCCCCGGCGACGACGGTGACCGACAGCGCGTACGGGCGGAAGGCGCGGAAGGCCACCCCGCCCGGCACCGGGTGGGCGCCGAGCACGGAGTGCGGGGAGTGGTGCGAGCCGTCGAGCAGCCGCTCGCGGTCCGCGGCCCCGACGGCGGGGGAGACGGCGACCTCGACGGGGGTCTCGACGGGGGTCTCGACGGAGGGCTCAGCGGGGGTCTCCTGCGCGGCGACCGGGGCCGGAGCCGTCACGGGGGCCGGCCGGGCCGCCGGTTCGGCGGCCTTCCGGGGCGCGCTCTTCCTGGGGGCGGTCTTCTTCGCGGCGGCGGTGGTCTTCCGTACGGCGGTCTTCTCGGCCGCGCCCGCCGCGACGGCGCCGGTCTCCCCGGCCGACGGCCCGCCCATGGCCTCCCTCGCCACGGTCTTCTTCGCGACGGTCTTCTTCGCCACGGTCTTCTTCGCCACCGCCTTCTTGACGGCCGTCTTCTCGGCAGCGGTCTTCTTCACCGCGGTCTTCTTGGCAGGGGTCTCCCCGGCAGCGGTTTTCCGGGCAGTGGCCTTCTTGGCGGGAGCCGTCGTCGCGGCGGCGGTCTGCGCGGTGGCCTTCTTGGTCACCGTCTTCTTCGCCACGGCCTTCTTGGCGACAGCCTTCTTGGCCGCCGTCTTCTTCGCCGCCGCCTTCTCGGCGGTCTTGCGTACGGTGCTGTTCCCGGCCGGGCTGTTCCCGGCCGGGGTCTTCTCGGCTGTCCTCTTCGCGGTGCTCGTCTCCGCGGCGGCCGTCTCCTCGGCCGTCTTCTTCGGATCCGGTCCGCTGGACGGGGGGCGGGGGGTCACGGGCGGAGCCTCCTGGGCGACGTCAGGTCGGTCGGTCAGATCAGGTCGGACGCGGCGTAGCGCTCGATCGCCGCCATCGGTACGGCAAGCCAGTCCGGACGGTGCCGGGCCTCGTAGAGGACCTCGTACACGGCCTTGTCCGTCTCGTAGGCCCGCAGCAGCACCGGGTCGGTCCGCGGATCGCGGCCGCTGACCTCCGCGTATCCGGAGCAGTACGCGGCCCGGCACGTCTCGGCCCACTCCGGCGCGGGCGGGTCCGCCGAGAGCGCCGCGTAGTCGAAGGAGCGCAGCATCCCCGCGATGTCCCGCACCGGCGGCTGCGGCAGCCGCCGCTCGGACAGCGGCTTCGACGGTTCCCCCTCGAAGTCGATCAGCCACCACTGGCCGGCCGGCGAGCGCAGGCACTGCCCGAGGTGCAGGTCGCCGTGGACGCGCTGAGCGGTCCAGGTGTGACCCTCGGCGGCCAGGTCGGCCAGTGCCGTGAACGCCGAGCGCAGCCCGGGCGCGTACGGCCGCAGCGCGGGCACCGCCTGTGCGGCCGCGTCCAGGCGCTCCATCATCCCGTCGGCCATCGACTGCACCTGGTGGTGGGCCAGGGTGACGGTCGGCAGGGCGCGGGCCAGCGCCGTGTGCACCTCGGCGGTGGCGCGCCCGAGGGCGCGCGCCTCGGCGCCGAAGTCCTCGCCCTTGGCCAGCTCGCGCAGCGCCAGCTCCCAGCCGTCCGCCGCGCCCTGCAGGAAGGGTTGCAGCACACCGAGCACGTACGGCTCACCGCCCAGCTCGGCCCGCAGCCACGCCAACGGCGCCGGCACTCGCGGGCAGCCCTCGCGGGCCAGCGCCAGCGGCAGCTCCAGATCGGGGTTGACGCCGGGCACGATGCGGCGCAGCAGCTTGAGAATAAACGTATCTCCATAGACGACCGAGGAGTTCGACTGCTCGGCGGTCATCACGCGGGGCACCAGCCCGCCGCGGATCTCCTGGGCCGGGTCCCGCTCGAAGCGAAGCCCGCCGATCCGGGCCTGGGTGCGCAGCGCCTCCAGGAGCAGCTCGGCGGGCCGGGGGTCGTACAGGGCCTCGTACACCGTGTGACCGGCGAGCGGGCCCTCCTCCACGTGTCCGATCAGCGCGGGCGCCAGCCGGGGCGGCAGCGCCTCGCGCGCGCCTATGAGCAACTGGTAGCAGTCGCCGGGGTGGGATTCCCCGCCCGGCGTGGACGGCTGGTGCGCGCGCACCAGCAGGTGGTACAGGCCCAGCTTGCCGCCTGTGGGCAGCAGCTCGGTGACGGCGACCAGCGAGAACCCGGTGACCGGACGTCCTTTTCCCGCGAACCAGCGCTGCCGCGGCAGCCACTCGCGCAACAGTGGATCCAGAGACGCCAGGAGGCCGGGACTGCTGGTGACGGTACGGGTGACGGCTTCCGACATACGTCGCGTCCTTTCCCCGGGGGTGGTCGGGGTGTTACTGATGCGTGCCCCGGGTGGGGCGGGAGAAACCGCCCCACCCGGGGTCGGGCCCACGCCCTACGCGGCGTCCTTGCGCAGCCGGAACCAGTAGAAGCCGTGCCCGGCGAGGGTCAGCAGGTACGGCAGCTCACCGATGGCCGGGAAGCGCACCCCGCCGAACAGCTCGACCGGGTGGCGTCCGTTGAACGCGCTCAGGTCCAGCTCCGTCGGCTGCGCGAACCGGGAGAAGTTGTTCACGCACAGCACGAGGTCGTCCTCGTACTCGCGCAGGAACGCGATCACGGCCGGGTTCGACGACGGCAGCTCCCGGTAGGAGCCGAGGCCGAAGGCGAGGTTCTGCTTGCGGATCTCGATCATGCGGCGGGTCCAGTGCAGCAGCGAGGACGGCGACGCCATCGACGCCTCCACGTTGGTGACCTGGTACCCGTAGACGGGGTCCATGATGGTCGGCAGGTACAGCCGGCCGGGGTCACTGGAGGAAAAACCTGCGTTGCGATCAGGTGTCCACTGCATCGGGGTGCGGACGGCGTCGCGGTCGCCGAGCCAGATGTTGTCGCCCATGCCGATCTCGTCGCCGTAGTAGAGGATCGGGCTGCCGGGCAGGGAGAGCAGCAGGGCGGTGAAGAGTTCGATCTGGTTGCGGTCGTTGTCGAGGAGCGGGGCGAGGCGGCGGCGGATGCCGATGTTGGCGCGCATGCGGGGGTCCTTGGCGTACTCGGCCCACATGTAGTCGCGTTCCTCGTCGGTGACCATCTCCAGGGTCAGCTCGTCGTGGTTGCGCAGGAAGATGCCCCACTGGCAGCCGGAGGGGATGGCGGGGGTCTTGGCGAGGATCTCGGAGACGGGGTAGCGGGACTCGCGGCGGACGGCCATGAAGATGCGGGGCATGACGGGGAAGTGGAAGGCCATGTGGCACTCGTCGCCGCCGGCGGCGTAGTCGCCGAAGTAGTCGACGACGTCCTCCGGCCACTGGTTCGCCTCCGCCAGCAGCACCGTGTCCGGGTACTGGGCGTCGATCTCCTTGCGCACCCGCTTCAGGAACTCGTGGGTGGCCGGGAGGTTCTCGCAGTTGGTGCCCTCCTGCTGGTACAGGTACGGCACCGCGTCCAGCCGGAATCCGTCGATGCCGAGGTCCAGCCAGAACCGCAGCGCGGAGATCATCTCCTCCTGCACGGCCGGGTTCTCGTAGTTCAGGTCCGGCTGGTGGGAGAAGAACCGGTGCCAGAAGTACTGCTTGCGCACCGGGTCGAAGGTCCAGTTCGACACCTCGGTGTCGACGAAGATGATCCGCGCGTCCGGGAACTGCTTGTCGTCGTCGGCCCACACGTAGTAATCGCCGTAGGGGCCGTCGGGATCCTTCCGGGACTCCTGGAACCACGGGTGCTGGTCGCTGGTGTGGTTCATGACGAAGTCGATGATGACGCGCATGCCGCGCTGGTGGGCGGCGTCCACGAACTCCACGAAGTCGGCGAGGTCGCCGAACTCCGGCAGTACGGCCGTGTAGTCGGAGACGTCGTAGCCGCCGTCGCGCAGCGGGGACTGGAAGAAGGGCGGCAGCCAGATGCAGTCGATGCCCAGCCACTGCAGATAGTCGAGTTTGGCGGTCAGGCCTTTGAGGTCGCCGACGCCGTCGCCGTTGCTGTCCTGGAAGGAGCGCACCAGGACCTCGTAGAAGACGGCGCGCTTGAACCACTCGGGGTCCCGGTCCTTCGCGGGGGTGTCCTCGAACGTGTCCGGAACGGGCTCGTTGACGATCATATGGTGGGTGACCCTCCGATCTGCGGGGTGGACGGTCGCAGGACGGTGAAGACGTGCGCAGGCCGGGTGCCCGGTTCGAGACGCACGTAATTGGCCCTGCCCCAGTGATAGGTCTCACCGGTGAGCTCGTCGCGCACCGGCACCGACTCGTGCCAGTCCAGGCCGAGTTGCGGCATGTCCAACGAGACCGTGGCCTCCTGGGTGTGGTGAGGATCGAGGTTGGCGACCACCAGAACCGTGTTCGAACCGCTCCGCTTCGAGTACGCGATCACCGCGTCCTTGTCCGCGTGGTGGAAGTGCAGGTCGCGCAGCTGCCGGAGCGCCGGGCTGGAGCGCCGGATCTCGTTGAGGCGGGCGATGAGGGGGGTGATGGTGCGGCCCTCGCGTTCGGCGGTGTCCCAGTCGCGGGGTTTGAGCTGGTACTTCTCGGAGTCGAGGTACTCCTCGCTGCCCTCGCGCAGGGGGGTGTTCTCGCACAGTTCGTAGCCGGAGTAGACGCCCCAGGCGGGGGAGAGGGTGGCGGCGAGGACGGCGCGGACTTCGAAGGCGGGGCGGCCGCCGTGCTGGAGGTACTCGTGGAGGATGTCGGGGGTGTTGACGAAGAAGTTGGGCCGCATGTAGGCGGCCGCCTCCCCGGACAGCTCGGTGAGGTACTCGGTCAGTTCCCGCTTGGTGTTGCGCCAGGTGAAGTAGGTGTAGGACTGCTGGAAGCCGGTCTGGGCGAGGGTGTGCATCATCGCCGGGCGGGTGAACGCCTCGGCCAGGAAGATCACGTCCGGGTCGGTGGCGTTGATCTCGGCGATCACCTTCTGCCAGAAGACGACCGGTTTGGTGTGCGGGTTGTCCACGCGGAAGATCCGCACGCCGTGCGTCATCCAGTGGCGCAGCACCCGCAGGGTCTCGGCGATCAGGCCGTCCATGTCGGCGTCGAAGGCGATGGGGTAGATGTCCTGGTACTTCTTGGGCGGGTTCTCGGCGTAGGCGATGGTGCCGTCGGGGCGGTGGTGGAACCACTCGGGGTGTTTGGCCACCCAGGGGTGGTCGGGGGAGCACTGCAGGGCGAAGTCCAGGGCGATCTCCAGGCCCAGCTCGCGGGCGCGGCCGACGAAGAAGGCGAAGTCCTCGATGGTGCCCAGGGCGGGGTGGACGGCGTCGTGGCCGCCCTCGGGGGAGCCGATGGCCCAGGGCACGCCGACGTCGTCGGGGCCGGCGGAGAGGGTGTTGTTGCGGCCCTTGCGGAAGGTGGTGCCGATGGGGTGGATGGGGGGCAGGTAGACGACGTCGAAGCCCATCGCGGCGATCGCGGGGAGGCGGCGGGCGGCGGTGCGGAAGGTGCCGTGCGGCTGCTCGGGGGTGCCCTCGGAGCGGGGGAAGAACTCGTACCAGGCGCCGTACAGCGCCCGCTCGCGCTCCACCAGCAGCGGCAGCGGTTCGGAGGCGGTGACCAGCTCCCGCAGCGGATGCCGGGCCAGTACCGCGTCCACCTCCGGCGTCAACGCCGCCGCCAGCCGGGACGCGGGCGGGCGGCTGTCGTCGCGCAGGGCGCCGACGGCGGCGAGGAGCACCTCGTGGCCGCCCTCGCCCCCGGGGACGCCGGCGGCCGCACGCTCGTACAGCCGCGCGCCCTCCTCCAGGACCAGTTCGGTGTCCATTCCGGCCGGGATCTTGATCTGGGCGTGGTGGCGCCAGGTGGTGACCGGGTCCCCCCAGGCCTCCACGTGGTAGGTCCAGCGGCCCGGGGCGCCGGGCGTGACGGTGGCGCCCCAGCGGTCGGTGCCGGGCGCCAGCTCCCGCATCGGCGTCCACGGGCCCGGACGGCCCTCCGGATCGGTCAGGACGACGTTCGCGGCGACCGCGTCGTGGCCCTCGCGGAACACGGTCGCCGAGATCTCGAACGACTCGCCGGTCACGGCCTTGGCCGGCCTGCGCCCGTGCTGGACGATCGGGCGGACGTCGAGGACGGGGATGCGCCCGACGCCGGAGGCGGCCCGGGCGGGGGGTGGCTCCACGACCGGCGGTGCGGCGGCGGGCGGGCGTAGAGAGGCTGTGTCTGCGCTGTGCGTCGGGGGTGGAGACGAGTGGTGCTTGGCGGGCATGACCGCTCCTGTCCGCGTCAACGTTGGTGGGCGGATGACTGTGGGGAGGTGGGTCCTGCGTGTTGTCCCTGTGGTGATCCAGGGGCGTACCGGAGGAGCCTTCCCACCCTATGCGAGTGGGCAATCCGGCACTTTGTTAACTACTCACGCGTATGCCCGCGCACGGAGAGGGTTCACCGTGTCGCCGGGTGTGCCGTGGTGACAAAGCCGCTCTCCCGGATACCGTCGGGATTGACGACGGGACGCACACCGGCGTGCGTCCCCCCTCCGCACGCCCGACCGAGGTGGCCAGTGAAGGCGATCCGTCGATTCACCGTCCGACCCGTTCTGCCCGAACCCCTTCTGCCGCTCAGCGATCTCGCGCGGAACCTGCGCTGGTCCTGGCATGCGGAGACGCGCGAACTCTTCCAGTCGGTCGACCCCGAGAGCTGGGCCGCCTCGGGCGGCGACCCGGTGCGGCTGCTGGGGAGCGTGTCGCCCGCGCGGCTCGCGGAGCTGGCCCAGGACCGCCGCTTCCTGCGCCGGCTGACCGCCGTGACCGACGACCTCCACGACTACCTGACCGGCGACCGCTGGTACCAGTCCCAGCCCGGCGCGCTCCCCGCCGCCGTGGCCTATTTCTCGCCCGAGTTCGGCGTCACGGCGGCCCTGCCCCAGTACTCCGGCGGCCTCGGCATCCTGGCCGGCGACCACCTGAAGGCGGCCAGCGACCTCGGCGTTCCGCTCATCGGCGTCGGCCTGCTCTACCGGCACGGCTACTTCCGCCAGAGCCTGTCCCGGGACGGCTGGCAGCAGGAGCAGTACCCGGTCCTCGACCCCAACGAGCTGCCCGTCGTCCAGCTCAGGGACGCCGACGGCGCCCCCGCCCAGATCGACCTCGCGCTGCCCGGCGGCAAGCGGATGCACGCCCGGATCTGGCTGGCCCAGGTGGGCCGGGTGCCGCTGCTGATGCTGGACTCCGACGTCGAGGAGAACGACCTCGGGGAGCGCGGTGTCACCGACCGGCTCTACGGCGGCGGCAGCGAGCACCGGCTGCTGCAGGAGATGCTGCTCGGCATAGGAGGGGTGCGGGCGGTGCGCGCGTACTGCCGGCTCACCGGCCACCCCGAGCCGGAGGTCTTCCACACCAACGAGGGCCACGCCGGCTTCCTCGGCCTGGAGCGCATCGCGGAACTGTGCGCCCAGGGGCTGGACTTCGACTCGGCGCTGGAGGCGGTGCGGGCGGGCACCGTCTTCACCACGCACACCCCGGTCCCGGCCGGCATCGACCGCTTCGACCGGGAACTCGTCGCCCGCCACTTCGCGCCCGACGCCGAGCTGCCGCGCATCGACGTCGACCGCATCCTCGCCCTCGGCATGGAGACCTACCCCGGCGGCGAGCCCAGCCTCTTCAACATGGCCGTGATGGGGCTGCGCCTGGGCCAGCGCGCCAACGGCGTGTCCCTGCTGCACGGCCAGGTCAGCCGGGAGATGTTCGCCGGCCTGTGGCCCGGGTTCGACCCCGAGGACGTGCCGATCACCTCCGTGACCAACGGCGTCCACGCCCCCACCTGGGTCGCCCCGGAGGTCTTCCGGCTCGGCGCCCGGCAGATCGGCGCCCAGCGCGCCGAGGACGCGCTGACCGTCGGCGCCTCGGACCGCTGGGACTCGGTCGCGGACATCCCCGACCAGGACGTGTGGGAGCTGCGCCGGAGCCTGCGCGAGCAACTGGTGGAGGAGGTGCGCGAGCGGCTGCGCGCCTCCTGGCGGCAGCGCGGCGCGGGCACGGCCGAGCTGGGCTGGATCGACGGGGTGCTCGACCCGGACGTCCTGACCATCGGTTTCGCGCGCCGGGTCCCCTCGTACAAGCGTCTGACGCTGATGCTCCGGGACCGCGGCCGGCTGACGGAACTCCTGCTGCACCCCGAGCGGCCGGTCCAGATCGTGGTCGCGGGCAAGGCGCACCCGGCGGACGACGGCGGCAAGCGGCTGGTGCAGGAACTGGTCCGGTTCGCCGACGACCCGCGGGTGCGCCACCGCATCGTCTTCCTGCCCGACTACGGCATGGCGATGGCGCAGAAGCTGTACCCCGGCTGCGACGTCTGGCTGAACAACCCGCTGCGCCCCCTGGAGGCCTGCGGCACGTCCGGGATGAAGGCCGCGCTGAACGGCTGCCTGAACCTGTCGGTGCTGGACGGCTGGTGGGACGAGTGGTACCAGCCCGACTTCGGCTGGGCGATCCCGACCGCCGACGGCGCCGCCATGGACGCCGACCGGCGCGACGACATAGAGGCCGCCGCGCTGTACGACCTGCTGGAGCAGCGGGTCGCCCCGCGTTTCTACGAGCGCGGGCAGAACGGTCTGCCCGACCGCTGGATCGAGATGGTCCGCCAGACCCTCACGCTGCTCGGCCCGAAGGTGCTGGCCGGCCGCATGGTGCGGGAGTACGTCGAGCGCCTCTACACCCCGGCCGCCCACGCCCACCGCGCGATGACCCCGGACGCCGCGCGCGAGCTGGCCGCCTGGAAGGCACGGGTGCGGGGCGCCTGGCACGGGGTGGCGGTGGACCACGTGGAGGCGTCGGCCGCCACGGCCACCGCGCAGCTCGGCACCACGCTCGGGCTGCGGGTCCGGGTGCGCCTCGGCGAGCTCTCCCCGGACGACGTCGAGGTCCAGGCCGTCTCGGGCCGGGTGGACTCCCAGGACCGCATCACCGACGCCGCGTCGGTGCCCCTGAAACCGGCGGGCAGCCAGGACCCGGAGGGCCGCTGGATCTACGAGGGCCCGCTCTCCCTGGACCGCACCGGCCCGTACGGCTACACCGTCCGCATCCTGCCCACCCACCGGCTGCTGGCCTCCGCCGCCGAACTGGGCCTGCTGGCAGTGCCGTCGGAGGAGACGGGAGAGGGGGCGGGCGTCCTGATGCGGTGACACCGTCCGGGCCGGCGCGCCGCGCGGACCGAGCGATCTTTGCCTGTCCTTGGCCTCCGCCTTGCGGATTCCGTATGCCCGTCATACCGGCTCCATGCCACCCGTCACTACGGTCGTCGGGTGGCATGTGCGCAGTACGTACGGGGGAGGAACCGCATGCCGGCACGGGGCATCGATGAGTGATCTGAAGGCGGACACGCGGCGCATCCGCGAGTGCTCGCGCGCCTTGCAAAGGATCCACAACTCCTTCACCGATCGGGCCAACCCGGCCGAGGACTTCTCGCCCGCGGAGATCGGCGACCAGCGCATCGTCGACGCCTTCCACGAGTTCGCCGACAACTGGAAGATCCACCGCAAGGACCTCGCGGAGAAGATCGAGAAACTCGGCGTCATCACCTGGGAGGCCGCGAAGAGCTACGACGCCATCGACGCGAAGCTCGCTCAGGCCCTGCGCGAGCAGGACGCGCGGGCGGGGCGTGGGCGGGGCGGGAAGTGAGGCGTCCCCCGGTCCATGAGTGGGCCGTCCTCGACGAGGACGGCGACCCGGTTCCGGGCGATCCGGACGCCGTCGCGCTGCTCGGTCAGTCGCTTCGTGACGTCGCGCAGGACATCCAGCGCGAAGCGGGGGACGTGGAGGCGCTCTGCGGCGTCGAGTCCTGGAAGTCCAAGGCGGCCAAACTCAAAGAAGTCCTGGTGGTGGATCGCGCGGGCAACGTGGTTCACCTCTATCCGTAGCCTTCTATCCATAGCCTTCAGGAAGAGCGCACACCTATGGCAATCGAATACGACCTCGACTGTGCCACGGATTTGTCCGCGAACGAGGTCGCGGCCCACCTGGAAGAAGTCGGCAAGGAAACCGGCGTCCTCGACGCGTCGGTCACGGCCGAGCGGCTCGTGGAGGGAGCCGCCACCCGGCGGGGCACCTGGATCACCGTGGTCACGCCCCGACCGCCGCAGCCGTGGCACCCCATCGTCATCGACCTCGGATTCGCTCCGACCGTCGATGTGGCGTTCCGTATGGACAAGGGAGTCGAGGTGTCGGATCAGCAGGACGACATGATCCGGCTCGTCGCGCCCCTGCTGCGGCGCGTCGACGGCGACGCGGTGCTGCATTTCCAGTTCGAGCAGGTCTGGCTGCTCCGCAGGAACGGCGAGCTGAGCCTGAGCGAGGAGGACGATCTCTGGCGGCCGGGCCGGCTTTCCCTCATGACGCAGCCCTACCACCGGGAAACCCACATCATGGATTCCCTCTACTCGGACTGAGCCGACCGTGACCTTCAGATTCCGTGCGAACGACATGCCCGACCGGGACATCTGGTGTGCCGGCGCCGAGGCCGCCCACGCGTTCGTGGGCACCGCCGAGGTCCTTTCCGGAGTGCTTCGGGTCCGCTCCGGCATCGCGGATCCCGTCGACGGCGTGTGCGCCATCGACTTCCAGGAGTTCGGCTTGTTGTCCGCCGCGGCGGTCCACAGGTTCAGCACCTCGGACCAGGGCATCCTGCGCTCCCTGTCCCTCGGCTTCATCGCCACGTCGCTGGTGCTCATCGACCGGGCCGGGCATCCCGCTCCCCCGATGCCCGGCCCGGCCCAGGAACGGGCCTGGGCGGCCCTTCGGGACCAGCACGCGCGGGCGATGCCCGTGTGACGGTCAGGGGCGCCGCGCGTCGGCGCACAGGTTCCTGAGCGTGGCCCCGCACCGCCGTGCGTAGGCGTGCTGCAGGCCCCGGGTGGCCGGGCCGCCGGCCTTCGCGTACCACTTGGCCGGGCGGCTGAAGGCGGTCACCGTCAGCCAGACCGTGCCGTCGCCGGTGCGGTCCACCACGAAGGCCTCCTCGCCGCACTCCGGGTGCCCGGCCAGCGTGCCGTAGGCCCAGCCGGCGCGGCGGGGCTCCTCGACCGTCCACGCCACCCGGCACGGCGCCCTGATCACACCGGCGAGGGTGACGGTGACGTCCACGCCGGGCGCGGCCCGGTCGGCGGCGGCGTCGATGCCCACGCCCATCGAGCGGTGCATCTCCCAGGTCAGCACCGCCTGTGCCGCCCGGCGGAAGACCGCCTCGCCCTCGCCGAGGCGGGTGCGCACCCGCAGGTGGTGGAAGCCCGGGGGGCAGAAGCCGTCGCGCCGGGTCGCGCCGACGTCGTCGTAGGTGAAGTCCTTCGGATCCGCAGCAGACACAGCAGACAAGGGTAGGGCGGTACCCGGGAGCGACTGACTCCCGGGTACCGCCCGTCGATCACCCTGGTACTGCTGGTACTAGTTGACGTTGACCGCGGACCAGGCCGCCGCCACCGCGTTGTACTCGGCGCTGCCGGAGCCGTACAGGGCGGACGCGGCGCTCAGGGTCGCCGTGCGGGCGCCGGAGTACTTCGTCGTCGACGTCATGTACGTCGTCAGCGCCTTGTACCAGATCTGCAGCGCCTTGGCGCGGCCGATGCCGGTGACCGTGGAGCCGGTGTACGTCGGCGAGTTGTAGCTCACGCCGTTGATGGTCTTCGCACCGCTGCCCTCCGAGAGGAGGTAGAAGAAGTGGTTCGCGACGCCGGAGGAGTAGTGGACGTCCTTGCTGCCGACGGTGGAGGACCAGTAGTCCGCCGAGGCGCCGTCCTTGCTGGGCTTGTCCATGTAGCGCAGCGGGGAGCCGTCCCCGTTGATGTTGATCTCCTCGCCGATGAGGTAGTCGCCGACGTCGTTGGAGTTGGCGGCGTAGAACTCCACGCCGGTGCCGAAGATGTCGGAGGTGGCCTCGTTCAGGCCGCCGGACTCGCCGCTGTAGTTGAGGCCCGCGGTGTTGGAGGTGACGCCGTGGCTCATCTCGTGGCCGGCCACGTCCAGCGAGGTCAGCGGGTGGGTGTTGCCCGAGCCGTCGCCGTAGGTCATGCAGAAGCAGCTGTCGTCCCAGAACGCGTTGACGTACGCGTTGCCGTAGTGGACGCGGGAGTAGGCGGCCACGCCGTTGTTCTTGATGCCGCTGCGGCCGAAGGTGTTCTTGTAGAAGTCCCAGGTGACCTGGGCGCCGTAGGCGGCGTCGGCGGCGGCGGTCTGGTCGGTGGTGGAGCTGGAGGCGACGCCGGTGCCCCAGACGTCGTCCGCGTCGGTGAACAGGGTGCCCGTGCTGCTGGTGCTGGAGTGGGCCTTGTTGTAGACCTTGTGGCCGCCGCGCGTGGTGTCGTACAGCTGGTAGGTCGAGCCCGACAGCGTGGTGTTGAGGGTGACGGTGCCCGAGTAGAGGGTCTTGCCGGTGCCCGTCTCGACGCCCTGGTACTCGTAGAGCTTCTTGCCGGTGGCGGCGTCGGTGATGACGTGCAGCTCGTTCGGGGTGCCGTCGTCCTGCAGGCCGCCGACGACCGTCTCGTAGGCCAGGGTCGGCTTGCCGTCGCCGGCCCAGATGACCTTGCGCGCGGAGTCGGCGGAGGTCTTCGCGGAGCCCGCGGCCTTCGCGGCGGTCAGCGCCTGCTTCTCGGCCTTGGCCGCGGTGATCTGCGGCTTGACGGAGGCCACCTTGATGGTCGCCTTGACGGCCTTGGTGACGCCCTTCGTGGCGCCGGTCGCCGACTGGTGGACCACCAGGTCGCCGCCGAGCACCGGCAGACCGGCGTAGGTGCGCTCGTAGCGGGTGTGGACCGCGCCGTCGGCGTCCTTCACGACGTCCTTGACGACCAGCTTCTCCTTGGCGCCGAGGCCTATGCGCTGCGCGGTCTCGGGCGCGGCCTTCTGCTGCTGCTTGATCAGGGAGGTCCGCGCGGCCGCCGAGAGCTGGACGGGGGCGGCGGCGAGCGGGGCCTTGGCAGTGGACTCCGCCGGGGTCTGGGCGGCGGCCGTACCGGTGGTCAGACCGGTGGTGAGCAGGGCACCGGCGGCGACAGCGGTCGCGATGGCAAGGGTGGAACGCTTGTGACGCGCGTAGAGGGAGGTCACACAAGCTCCTTGGAGTGGGGGAGATCGGCACGGGGTGGGGCGCCCGGCCGAGTTGTCGTGAAGTTGTGCGGCGTTGTGAGAGAGGGTGACACCAAGGACGCGTACATGTCATGACCCCAAAGTGATGTTGGCCGAAAAGCTTCGGCTCGATGAATGTTGCGGGAATGTGAACGCGCTCCACGGCGCCCGGCCGCCGCCGCTGGAGACGGCGATCGGGGGGTCGGGCGCGGGTCCTCCGCCCGGGGTGGAGGTGTCGTGTTTTTGGTCAGGGGCGCGTCAGGAACTTGGCCGGAAACCGTTCGTTGTCCGGTTGTTCATGTTCGCTATACGGACTTTGGGCGGGTGTGCGAAGGCGCCGGACGCCCACCGTGCGCGTCGCGCCCGGCCCGCCACCCCGGGCCGGTCCCTCGCGGAGGCCTTCGCCGGGGGGAGTGGGAACCCCTGAGGGGATATGTCTTG
This sequence comes from Streptomyces sp. NPDC020490, assembly GCF_044335305.1. Classification (NCBI taxonomy): domain Bacteria; kingdom Bacillati; phylum Actinomycetota; class Actinomycetes; order Kitasatosporales; family Streptomycetaceae; genus Streptomyces; species Streptomyces sp. NPDC020490. The sequence continues at coordinate 45,777 of NZ_JBIRUY010000020.1, forward strand.
CTTTTCCCTATTCATGGCAGAGACTGAGTTGTACGGAGGGCCGGGCTAAGGATGTGCGCAAGTGTCGATGAAGTGGGACGACGTCATCGCCCTCGGCAAGGCTTACGAACAACTGCGGGCGGGCGAGCCCGTGGGGCCGTCCGTGCGTGATCCGGTCCTGGCCGCCTGGCGCAGGTGCCACTCCCGGGGCCTTGCCGAGAGGCCCCAGGGAGATCTCCCCTACCAGCGGGATCTGGGCGACGCGCGGAACCTCGCGGAGGCCGCCCGGCCCGTGCTCAAGGCTCTGGAGACTCAGCTGTCGGGCCTCCGGACGACCGTCTTCCTCAGTGACGAACGCGCCCGGTTGCTCGACCGGAGGGCAGGCGAGCACGCGCTGCTCGGGCGCCTCGACGCGATGCAGCTCGCGCCGGGCTTCAGCGTCCCCGAGGACGTGATCGGGAACAACGGCGTCGGTACCGTCCTGGTGACCCGGCGGCCCGTCTTCATCTGCGGTCGCGAGCACTACGGTGACGACCTGACGGGGCTGGTCTGCGCCGGCGCACCGGTGCGCGACCCGCTGAGCGGTCACGTCGTCGGCGCACTCGACCTGACCAGCGCGCGGGCCGACACCCACCCCGCCATGCTCACCTCGGCACTCGAGGCGGCCCGTGCCATCGAGCAGCGGCTGCTGGAGCAGGTCTCGTCCCGCGAGCGGGCCCTGCTCCAGGAGTTCTGGGCCGCCCGTCCGCCGGGGAACGACGGTCCGGGCGGCACGCCCACCGTCCCCGACGAGTTGCTCGACCGCCACGACCGGCTCTTCCTCCAGGCGGCCGCGACCGAGTTGATCTCCTCCGGCCGTACCGGCCTCGTGGAGGTGCGGCTGCCCCACGGACGCACGGCCGTCCTGCGCAGTCGGCCGGTGACGGCTCCGTCCGGCGTCACCGGAATCGCCGTCGAGGCGGCTCTTCCCTCCGGTCTCCGGCAGGACCTCGCCGTGCTGACGGCCGAGGGCGGCACTCCCTCGGTTCTCACGCCCCCGCCCGTCGACCACGCCGCGACACGCCCGTCGCCGCGACGGCTCCTGCCCCGCGCACCGCATCCCGCCCCGGAGCCCGAGCCCCGGCCGGGCACCGAGCAGGGCGACGGACGACGCGACGAGTGGCTGGTCGCCGTCGGTGAACCGTTGATGGGCACGCTGGCCCTGCAGGCCCGGCAGCGCCTGGGCCTGCTGTACGACGCCTCCGCATGCGTCGGCACCACGCTCGACGTGGTACGGACCGCCGAGGAACTGACCGAGGTGGCCGTCCCGCGGTTCGCCGACTTCACCGCCGTCGACGTGCCGGAAGCCGTGCTGGCCGGTGAGGAACCGGTCCGGGTGGACGGTGCGCTGCGCCGCGTCGCGCTCACCGGTGTGCGCGAGGACTCCCCGCTGCACGCGGCCGGCGAACTGATCGCCTATGCGCCGTTCACACCCCAGGCCAGGTGTCTGGCGATCGAGAGTCCGGTCCTGGAACCGGAGCTCGCGACGGCCGACGGCTGGCACCTCCAGGACCCGGCGCGGGGCGAGCGGATCCTGGAGGCCGGCATCCACTCGCTCATCACCGTGCCGATGCGGGCCCGGGGCGTGCCTCTGGGAGTGGTCAGCTTCTACCGCTCCCGGCTCCAGGAGCCGTTCTCCGAGGACGACCTGTTGCTCGCCGAGGAACTGGTCGGCCGCGCCGCGCTGAGCATCGACAACGCCCGCCGTTTCACCCGCGAGCACAAGGTGGCGCTGGCGCTCCAGCGCAGTCTGCTGCCGCGCGGCCTCCCCGCGCAGCGCGCGGTCGACGTGTCCCACCGCTATCTGCCGGCGCGTTCCGGGGCCGGGGGCGACTGGTTCGACGTGATCCCGTTGTCCGGCGCACGGGTGGCACTGGTGGTCGGGGACGTGGTCGGCCACGGACTGCACGCCGCCGCCACCATGGGCAGGCTGCGCACCGCGGTCCACAACTTCTCCGCACTCGACCTTCCCGCCGAGGAGGTCCTCGCCCAGCTCGACGACCTCGTCGCCCGGCTGGACGCCGACCAGGAGCAGGAGGATGCCGGTGACGGGGACATCACCGGCGCGAGCTGTCTCTACGCCGTCTACGACCCCGTCGCGGGCCGCTGCACCGTGGCGCGGGCCGGTCATCCGCCGCCCGCGCTGGTACGGCCCGACGGCACCGTCGAGTATCCGGACCTGCCCGGCGGGCCACCGCTGGGCGTGAGCGGCCATCCCTTCGAAACCGCCGAGCTGGAGATCCCCGAGGGCAGCCTGCTCGTCCTCTACACCGACGGGCTGATCAACCACCTCGGCCACCGGGACGTCGGCCTCGGGATGGACAGACTGCGCGGCGTTCTCGCCCGGTCCGGGGGAACACCCGAGCACACCTGCCGGACGCTGGACTCCCTGCTGCCCCGGACTCCGGATCACCCCGCCGACGATGTCGCGCTCCTCGTCGCCCGTACCCGGACGCTGGACGACGACCACGTCGCCACCTGGGAGCTGGCCGCCGACCCGGCCGAGGTCTCACGGGTCCGCACGGAGGTCACCGAGCAACTGGCCCGCTGGGGCCTCGACGAGCTGCTCTTCTCCACCGAGCTCACGGCCAGCGAGCTGTTGACCAACGCCATCCGGCACGGCAGTGAACCCGTCTCGCTGCGTCTGCTGCGCGACCGCACGCTGATCTGCGAGGTCTCCGACGGCAGCAACACCTCTCCGCACCCGCGCCGGGCGGCGGCCACCGACGAGGGCGGCCGCGGACTGTTCCTGGTCGCCCAGCTCGTCCAGCGGTGGGGCACCCGGTACACGTCGCGGGGAAAGGTCATCTGGACGGAGCAGCCGCTGGCGCCCGATCTGGCGGCATGAGCACCCCTGGCGGCGGCAGCCCTGGTGCCCACCGAGCACACCAGGCCCGGCCCGTCACGCCAGACTGTCCCGCCACGCCCGGTGCAGATCCGCGAACCGGCCCGTGCCCTCGATGAGTTCGTCCGGGGTGCCGTCCTCGACGATCCGGCCGTGCTCCATCACCAGCACCCGGTCCGCGATCTCGACGGTCGACAGCCGGTGCGCGATGACCACCGCGGTACGCCCCTGAAGCACCGTCGCCATCGCGCGCTGCACCGCCCGTTCGCCCGGGATGTCGAGCGAGCTGGTCGCCTCGTCGAGGATGAGCACCGCCGGGTCGGCGAGCAACGCCCTTGCGAATGCGACGAGTTGACGCTGGCCCGCGGAGATGCGGCCGCCCCGCTTGCGGACGTCCGTGTCGTAGCCGTCGGGCAGCGCCTCGATGAAGTCGTGCGCGCCGATCGCCTTCGCGGCCCGCTCGATCTGCTCGCGGCTCGCGTCCGGGCGCCCGATGGCGATGTTCTCGGCGACCGTGCCGGAGAACAGGAACGCCTCCTGCGTCACCATCACGACCCCGCGCCGCAGTTCCGGCACGGCCAGGTCGCGCAGGTCCACGCCGTCCAGCAGGACCCGCCCGCCGGACGGGTCGTAGAACCGGGCGAGCAGCTTGGCCAGCGTCGACTTGCCCGCGCCGGTCGAGCCGACCACCGCGACCGTCTGCCCGGCCGGGACGGTGAGGTCGAAGCGGGGCAGCACCTCGCCGCCGGTGCGGTAGCCGAAGCGGACACCGTCGAACACCACCTCCCGCCCCGGGAGTTCGCCGGCGAGCGGCGGCAGCTGCACCGGGGCCGACGGTTCCGGCACGCTCGGCGTCTGCGCGAGCAGCCCGGCGATCTTCTCCAGCGAGGCCGCCGCCGACTGCCAGGAGTTGAGGAACATGCCCAGCCGGTCGATGGGGTCGTACAGCCGCCGCAGGTACAGCACCGCCGCCGCCAGCACACCGAGTTCGAGCGAGCCGCCCGCCACCCGGTAGGCGCCCCACAGCACGATCAGCGCGACGGCCGTGTTGGCGATCAGCCGGGAGCCGACGACGTAGCGGGCCATCTCCAGCAGCGCGTCGCCGTTGGTGCGTTCGTGGCGCCGGTTGAGCACCCGGAAGGCGGCGTCGTTGGCGTCCTCCCGGCGGAAGGCGCGCACCGGCCGGATGCCGTTCATGGTCTCGACGAACTTCACGATGACGGACGCGATGGCGGTGGAGCGCACCCGGTACACCTCGCCCGCCCGCCGCCGGTAGACCCGCACCAGCACGTACAGCGGCATGAACGACGCCACCGCCACGGCCCCGAGCCCCAGGTCCAGCCACAGCAGCATCGCCGAGATGTAGACCGACGACAGCACGATCATGACGAGTTCCTGAAGGCCCTCGTCGAGCAGTTCGCGCAGCGACTCCACGTCCGTCGTGGACCGCGAGATCAGCCGGCCCGAGGTGTAGCGCTCGTGGAAGTCGACGCTGAGCGCCTGCGCGTGCCGGAAGATCCGGCCGCGCAGGTCGAGCAGCACGTCCTGGTTGACGCGGGCCGAGGTGTTGATGAACGCGTACTGCAGGGTTCCGGAGGCGACCGCGCACAGCAGGTAGGCCACGCCCACCGCGGCCAGCGGACCGCGGTCGTGGCCGCGCAGCGCCGGTACGGCGCTGTCGATGGCGTACGCCACCAGCAGCGGGCCCGCCTGGACGGCCGCCTGCTGGAGCAGCAGCAGGAGCGTGGTGACGGCGACGCGGGCCCGCAGCGGGGCGAGCAGGGAGCGCAGGAGCGCGGCGGTGGCGCCCGGAGGAGTGGGCAGGGTGTCGCGGTCGAAGGGGTCGCCGGCGGCGGCGCCGGGCAGCGGTCCGTCCGGTTCGTCGTCCGCCGTCGCGACGGTCGTGGTGGGGGCCGTCATCGCTCGTCCTCCGCTTCCCCGGTGCCGGACATGAGGTGGGCGTACTCGGCGTTCGTGCGCAGCAGTTCCTGGTGGGTGCCGACGGCGGCGACCCGGCCGCCGGACAGCAGCGCGACCCGGTCGGCGAGCAGCACGGTGGACGGGCGGTGCGCCACGATCAGGGCGGTGGTGTCCGCCAGGACGTCCCGCAGCGCGGCCTCGACCAGCGCCTCGGTGTGCACGTCCAGGGCGGACAGCGGATCGTCCAGGACCAGGAACCGGGGCCTGCCGACGACCGCCCGGGCCAGCGCCAGCCGCTGCCGCTGCCCGCCGGACAGGCTCAGGCCCTGCTCGCCGACCTGGGTCCCGGTGCCCTGCGGGAGCGCGTGCGCGAAGTCGGCCTGGGCGACGGACAGCGCCCGCTCCAGCTCGGCCCCGCCGGCCGCGTCACCGGCCCCCATCAGCACGTTCTCCGCCACGCTCGCGGAGAACAGGGTGGGCTCCTCGAAGGCGACGGCGACCAGGGAGCGCAGCCGCTCACGGGGCATCGCGGCGATGTCCACGCCGTCGAGGGTGATCCGGCCCTCCGTCACCTCGTGCAGCCGGGGGACGAGTGCGGTGAGCGTGGTCTTCCCGCTGCCGGTGGCCCCGACGAGCGCCATCGACTCGCCGGGACGGATGTGCAGGTCGACCCGGTCCAGGACGGGCGGGGAGCCGTCCGGCGCGTCGGGGTAGCGGAACCGCACGCCGTGGAAGCGCAGTCCGCTGTCGTCCGTGCCGACGGAGGCAGAGGCGGAGGCGGAGGCGGAGGCGGAGGCGGAGGCGGAGGCAGAGGCAGAGGTGGAAGCAGAGGCAGAGGTGGAAGCAGAGGCAGAGGCGGAGGCAGAGGCAGAGGCGGAGGCGGAGGCCGCGACGGCGACGGTGACCGCGTCCGGCTCCGGTTCGGCGTCCCGCACCTCGAAGTACCGCTCCGTGGCGGTGGCCGCCTCCTGGCTCATCGCCAGCAGGAAGCCGATGGAGTCCACCGGCCACCGCAGGGCGAGCGCCGTGGACAGGAAGGCGACCAGCGTGCCCGCGGACAGGCCGCCGTCGGCCACCTGCACGCACCCCAGCACCAGGGCCGCCCCGATCGCCGCCTCCGGCAGCGTCACGATGACGCCCCAGATGGTGGCGAGCAGCCGGGCCTTGCGCAGCTCCGTCCCGCGCAACGTGCGCGACAGCTCCCGGAACGCCCGCGCCTGGCTGCGGTGGCGCCCGAACCCCTTGACGATCCGGATGCCGAGCACGCTCTCCTCGACGACCGTCGTCAGGTCGCCGACCTGGTCCTGCGCGAGCCGCGCCGCGTCGGAGTACCGCTTCTCGAAGATCACGCAGGTGACGACGACGGGCACCGCCGGCCCCAGGATCACCAGGCCCAGCGTCCAGTCCTGCAGCAGCATGATGGTCACGCCGACGACGATCGTCACCCCGTTGACCAGCAGGAACGTCAGCGGAAAGGCGAGGAACATGCGCAGCAGCATCAGGTCGGTGGTGCCCCGCGACAGCAACTGCCCGGACGGCCACCGGTCGTGGAAGGCCACCGGCAGCCGCTGCAGGTGCCGGTACAGGTCCGCCCGCATCTCCGCCTCGACGTGCGACAGCGGCCGCGCCACCAGCCAGCGCCGCATCCCGAACAGCAGCGCCTCCGCCACCCCGAGCAGCAGCACGTACAGCGCGCCGAGCCACACCCCGGCCGGGTCCCGGTCGGCGACCGGCCCGTCCACCAGCCATTTCAGCACCAGCGGGATCACCAGCCCGGTGCAGGAGGCGAGCACCGCGACGAACGCGGCGGTGAACAGCCGCACCCGCACGGGCCGTACGTACGGCCACAGGCGCAGCAGGCTTCGGACGGCGGACCGGTCCGCTGGGGTGGCAGGTGTCGTGGGCATCAGCAGTGAGCCTACGGATCGACACTGACGACGCCCACCGAGTTTTGGCCGGACCGGGATCGGCCGCGAGTCCTACGACCTGCGTGTTCGAGCGGTCGTACGCGGCTGCCGGTGCGGCCGTCACGCCACCCGCAGCAGCAGCACCGACCGCTCCGGCACCGTGATCGCCGTGCCCGCCGGATGGGTCACGCCCGGCGCCCCCGCCTGCTCCTCCAGCGAGGTGTCGACGACCACCTGGTACCGCTCCGCCCACGGCGGGCCCGGCAGTACGAAGCTCACCGGGCGGTCCCCGGCGTGCAGCACGGCGAGGAAGCTGTCGTCGACGACCGGCGCCCCCCGCTCGTCCCGGCCCGGGATGTCCCGCCCGGAGAGGTACATGCCGAGCGTGGCGGTGGGCGCGTACCAGTCCCCTTCCGTCATCTCCGTGCCCCGCGAGGTGAACCAGGCCAGGTCGCGCAGACCGTCCGCGGAGTGGGCGCGGCCGGAGAAGAACGCCCGGCGGCGCAGCACCGGATGCCGGCGGCGCAGCCCGATCAGCCGGGAGGTCAGCTCGCACAGCGCCCGCCAGCCCGGATCCTCCAGCAGCCCCCAGTCGACCCAGCTGGTGTCGTCGTCCTGGCAGTAGGCGTTGTTGTTGCCCCGCTGGGTGCGCCCCAGTTCGTCGCCCGCGACCAGCATCGGCACGCCCGTCGACAGCAGCAGCGTGGTCAGCAGGTTGCGCAGCTGCCGCCGCCGCAGCGCCCGTATCCCCTCGTCGTCGGTCTCGCCCTCCGCGCCGCAGTTCCACGACCGGTTGTCGTCGGTGCCGTCCCGGTTTCCCTCACCGTTCGCCTCGTTGTGCTTGCGCTCGTACGACACCAGGTCGCGCAGGGTGAAGCCGTCGTGCGCGGTGACGAAGTTGACCGACGCGTACGGTCTGCGGCCGCCCCAGGCGTACAGGTCGCTGGAGCCCGACAGCCGGTAGCCGAGGTCCCGCACGTCCGGCAGGGCGCCGCGCCAGAAGTCCCGCACGGCGCCCCGGTAGCGGTCGTTCCACTCCGTCCACAGCGGCGGGAACGCGCCCACCTGGTAGCCGCCGGAGCCGACGTCCCACGGCTCGGCGATCAGCTTCACCCGCCGCAGCACCGGGTCCTGCGCGATGACGGCGAGGAACGGCGAGAGCATGTCGACGTCGTGCATGGAGCGGGCCAGCGCGGCCGCCAGGTCGAAGCGGAAGCCGTCCACGCCCATCTCGGTCACCCAGTAGCGCAGCGAGTCGGTGATCAGGCGCAGCACGTGCGGCTGGACGACGTGCAGGGTGTTGCCGCAGCCGGTGTAGTCGGCGTAGCGGCGGGCGTCCGGCTGGAGGCGGTAGTAGCCGCGGTTGTCGATGCCCTTGAGCGACAGCGTGGGACCGTACTCGCCGGCCTCGGCGGTGTGGTTGTAGACCACGTCGAGGATCACCTCGATGCCGGCCGCGTGCAGGGCGCGCACCATCCGCTTGAACTCGCCCACCTGCTGGCCGGTGGTGCCGGAGGCGGCGTACCCGGCGTGCGGGGCGAAGTAGCCGATGGAGTTGTAGCCCCAGTAGTTGCGCAGGCCGCGCCGCAGCAGGTGGTCCTCGTGCGCGAACTGGTGCACCGGCAGCAGCTCCACGGCCGTCACGCCGAGCCTCACCAGGTGCTCGACGGCCGCCGGGTGCGCCAGGCCGGCGTAGGTGCCGCGCAGTTCCTCCGGGATGCCCGGGTGCAGCTTGGTGAAGCCGCGCACGTGCACCTCGTAGATCACCGAGTCCGCCCACGGCGTCCGGGGCCCGCGGTCGTCCGACCAGTCGTCGTCATCGTGCACCACGACGCCCTTGGGGACGTACGGCGCCGAGTCCCGGTCGTCGCGCACGGTGTCCGCGACGTGCTGCTCGGGCCAGTCGCGCACATGCCCGTACACCTCGGGCGGCAGCGTGAAGTCGCCGTCCACCGCGCGGGCGTACGGGTCGAGGAGCAGCTTCGCCGGGTTCCAGCGGGCGCCGGTCCACGGGTCCCAGCGGCCGTGCACCCGGTAGCCGTACCGCTGCCCCGGCATGACGCCCGGCACGAAGCCGTGCCAGATCTCGTGCGTCAGCTCGGCCAGACGGACCCGGCTCTCCTTGCCGCGGTCGTCGAACAGGCACAGCTCCACCGCCTCCGCCCCGCCCGCCCACAGCGCGAAGTTGGTGCCCGCCACCCCCTCCGGCCCGACCAGGAACCGGGCCCCCAGCGGCATCGGCGCGCCCGGCCACACCGGCACGCCCGGCACCTGCCGCCGCGCGCCGTCGATCACGACGGCCGGACGCGCCTCCCCGCCGGCGCGTTCCCCGGCCACCGCCTCCTGCTCGGCTGCGCTGGACACCTGTCAGCCTCCCACGGCTCGTGGAACGACACCCGGAAGGGCGTGCGGCGGCGGCATCCGGCCCCGGCGTCCCCGTGGCGCGCCGCTGCGGCTCGGCGGCGGCCGCCACACCCCCTCGCGTCGTCCTCCCCACTGTTCTGCCCAGACCGTGGCTCGCACTCACGTTTCCCCAGGGCGGGCCCGTCGTTGGGCAGCGCGTGAGGCACGTACACGGGCGCGCGCGGCGCGCGGGGGCCGCGTCGGCGGCCGTACTGACATGGGCGGCGCTGCTGGCCGGCTGCACCTCCGGCGGCGTGAGCGGCACGGACGGGGTGCCCGGCGCGGCCGGGGCGCGCGCGGAGACCATCCGGATCTCCCCGGACGACGGCAGCATGGGCGTGCGGCCCGGCGCACGGCTGCTGGTGCGGGTGGAGAGCGGGCGGCTGGAGTCGGTGAGGGTCGTCAAGTCCCAGGACGCGCGGGAGTCGGAGGTGGCCGGACGCATCTCCGACGACGGCCTGCGCTGGGAGCCGGCCGCCGGCCGCCTCGCGCCGGCCGCCCGCTACACGGTCGACGCGGTGACCCTGGACGTCCACGGGCGCCGCTCGGCCCGCCACGCCACCTTCACCACGTACGTCCCCGACGAGCGCCTCACCGCCCGCGTCACCCCGGACAACCGCTCCACCGTCGGCACCGGGATGATCGTGTCGCTCCACTTCAACCGCGAGGTGACCGACCGCGCCGCGGTCGAACGGGCCGTCAGGGTGACCGCCAGCCCGGCCGTCGAGGTGCGGCCGCACTGGTTCGGCGGGTCCCGCCTCGACTTCCGCCCCGAGCGGTACTGGAAGCCCGGCACCGAGGTCACCGTCTCGCTGCGGCTGCGCGACATCGAGGTCGCCCCCGGGGTCCGCGGACCGCGGGACAGGACGGTCTCCTTCACCGTCGGCCGCGGCCAGGTCTCCCGGGTCGACGCGGCGAAGCACACCATGCAGGTGCGCCGGGACGGCAGGCTGCTGGCCACCGTGCCGGTCACGGCGGGCGCCCCCAAGTCCCGCACCTACAACGGGAAGATGGTGGTGATGGAGATGCTCGAGGTCACCCGTATGAACAGCCGCACGGTCGGCTTCGGCGGCGAGTACGACATCCCGGACGTCCCGCACGCCATGCGCCTGACCGACTCCGGCACCTTCGTGCACGGCAACTACTGGGCGCCGGACGCCCCCGGACGGGCCAACATCAGCCACGGGTGCGTGGGGCTCAGGGACGTCAAGGGCGGCGGCTCGGACACCCCCGCGGGCTGGTTCTTCGACCGCAGCCTGGTCGGGGACGTCATCGAGGTCGTCCACAGCGATGACCAGAAGGTCGCTCCCGACAACGGCCTCGGAGGGTGGAACATGGGGTGGAAACAGTGGAAAGCGGGCGGCGCGCTCCGGTGAGCCGGGCGCCGGGCCGCGCGGACGTGTCCGAGGTTGCGACGCAATGGTGACCTTCTGCCCGCTCGTACCCCGAAATTGGACGGTTAATATGCGCCAATGAGCGCGGGGGACGCGCCGGGGTGCGGGCCTGACCAGGCCCGGCGAGGGGAGAGAACGTGAACGTGCGGCCGATATCGGGGGCGTCGGTTGACGCACGCGGGCGGGGCGGAAAAGGGCTGACGGCGCTGATACTCGGGGCGCTGCTGGTGACCGTCACCGCGTGTGGAGGGGGAAACGCGGACTCCGGCTCCGGGTCCGGCTCCGGGTCCGGTGACGCGAAGGGCAACGACTCCGGCCAGGCCGTGAGCAAGCAGTCCGAGGCCGTGGTGTCCATCGCCCCCAAGGACGGCGCGAAGTCCGTCGACACCAGCGGCGCCCTCAAGGTCAGCGTCGGCAAGGGCAAGCTGACCCAGGTCCAGGTCAAGGACTCCAAGGGCACCGAGATACCCGGCAAGTTGTCCGCCGGCGGCACGGCCTGGACGCCGTCGACGCACCTGGCCGCGTCCACCAAGTACACCGTGCACGCGGTCGCCAAGGACTCCGCGGGGCGCGAGGCCGCCGAGGACTCCAGCTTCACCACGCTGACGCCGCCGAACACCTTCGTCGGCTACTTCACTCCCGAGGACGGTTCCACCGTCGGCGTCGGGATGCCGTTCTCCGTCCGCTTCACCCGGGGCATCACGCACCCGGAGGACGTCGAGAAGGCCATCAGCATCAAGACCGAGCCGGCCGTGGACGTCCAGGGCCACTGGTTCGGCAACGACCGCCTCGACTTCCGTCCCGAGAAGTACTGGGCGGAGGGCACCAAGGTCACCGTGCGGCTCAACCTCGACGGCGTCGAGGGCCGACCGGGCGTCTACGGCAGCCAGGCCAAGACGGTCTCCTTCACCATCGGCCGCAACCAGGTCTCCGTGGTCGACGCCAAGAAGCACACCATGAAGGTCACGCAGGACGGCAAGGTCGTCAAGACCATCCCGGTCACCACCGGCAAGCCCGGCTACGACACCTGGAACGGCCAGATGGTCATCAGCGAGAAGCTCCGGGTGACCCGCATGAACGGCGACACGGTCGGCTACGGCGGCGAGTACGACATCGCGGACGTGCCCGACGCGATGCGGCTGACCACCTCCGGCACCTTCGTGCACGGCAACTACTGGGCCTCCGGCGCCTTCGGCAACTACAACGCCAGCCACGGCTGCGTCGGCCTGCAGGACGTGCGCGGCGGCTACGACCGCAAGCTGCCGGCCGGGTGGTTCTTCGACCACTCGATCATCGGCGACGTGGTCGTCGTGAAGAACTCCGACGACGACACGGTCGCCCCCGACAACGGCCTGAACGGCTGGAACATGTCCTGGGAGAAGTGGACGCAGTAGCCGTCCCCCGACCCGCGGCCCCGGTGCGAGACACGGCACCGGGGCCGTTGCCGTTGCTGCCGGTGCCGGTGCCGGTGCCGGTGCCGGTGCCGGTGCTGGTGCCGTGTCGCCCGGTGTGACCGACCGCACCGAGGCGAGTGCCGTTAGTGCCCGTGCTGTGTCTGCCTGGGGGCAACCCCCAGACCCCCGGCCGGGTGTGACCGACCGCACCGAGGCGAGTGCCGTTAGTGCCCGTTAACCTGCCTGCATGACCGTGAATCTCGAAGTCGCCGAGGGCGTCGGCACCCTGCGCCTGGACCGCCCCCCGATGAACGCGCTGGACGTCGCCACGCAGGACCGGCTGAAGGAGCTCGCCGAGGAGGCGTCCCGCAGGGACGACGTGCGCGCCGTGGTGCTCTACGGCGGGGAGAAGGTGTTCGCCGCCGGCGCGGACATCAAGGAGATGCAGGCCATGGACCACACCGCGATGGTCCTGCGCTCCCGCGCCCTGCAGGAGTCGTTCACGGCGGTGGCCCGCATCCCCAAGCCGGTGGTGGCGGCCGTGACGGGATACGCGCTGGGCGGCGGCTGCGAACTCGCCCTGTGCGCCGACTACCGGATCGCCGCCGACAACGCCAAGCTCGGCCAGCCGGAGATCCTGCTCGGGCTGATCCCGGGCGCGGGCGGCACCCAGCGTCTGGCCCGCCTGATCGGCCCCTCCAAGGCCAAGGACCTGATCTTCACCGGCCGCATGGTCAAGGCGGACGAGGCGCTGACGCTGGGTCTGGTGGACCGGGTCGTGCCGGCCGCCGACGTCTACACCGAGGCGCACGCGTGGGCCGCGAAGCTCGCGCAGGGGCCGGCGCTCGCGCTGCGCGCCGCCAAGGAGTCGGTCGACACCGGACTGGAGACGGACATCGAGACCGGGCTCGCGGTCGAACGGAACTGGTTCGCGGGCCTGTTCGCCACCGAGGACCGCGAGCGCGGGATGCGCAGCTTCGTGGAGGAGGGGCCGGGCAAGGCCAAGTTCCTCTGAGCCCGCCGGGACCGCTGATCCGCCGGCGGGCTCTGTGAAACCGCCCACAGACCCTTGCAATTGACGGGATGTCTCATCCGGGCCCCTCGGCGGGACGGTTTGTGGGAGCCTTGACGCACCCTTAAGCCTGCCTTGTCGAGGGGGACCGTCGATTGTCTCCAGGTGAGCAGTCACCGCAGGCCGGACCGGCTGCGGGCGGTTCCGAACCGCCCGCGGCACATGTCGGAGGACCTGCCCGGGGCGAGTCATTCCCGAGGGTGTATTCCTCGGGAACGGCCCCGGGGGCCGTTCCGGACGGCCATCATGGGGCCATGGCGGGGCTGGAGGGCATCGGGCAGCCGCGGGGACAAGGCCGTGCGACCACAGGGCGGTGGTCGCCTGCGGTGGAGGACGAACAGGGACTCAAGGCGCTGGAGCTGTACGGCGATCCGACCGACGCGGAGGTCCCGCTGCCGTCCCGCCCGGAGTCCGCGGCGACCGCCCGCCGCCTCGCCCAGGTCGTGGTCCTGCGTCACTGGGGCCTCACCCCCCGGATGGCGGAGGACGCCGTCCTGCTCGTCTCCGAACTCGTCGGCAACGCCGTGCGCCACACCGGTGCCCGCGTCTTCGGCCTGCGGATGCGCCGCCGCCGGGGCTGGATCCGCATCGAGGTCCGCGACCCGTCCCGCGGCCTGCCCTGTCTCCTGCCCGTCCAGGAGATGGACATCAGCGGCCGGGGCCTGTTCCTCGTCGACAAGCTCTCCGACCGCTGGGGCGTCGACCTGCTGCCGCGGGGCAAGACGACGTGGTTCGAGATGAGGGTGACGGACCGGTGATCCCCGGTGCGACCCGCACCGGACGCCAATCGGACTAATCAGCTGTTTTCCGGTCGGATCCGCCTTAAATGGTGCGGTGACCACGACCGATCGTCGCACCGCGCTGCGGACCGGCGCCGGGCTCGTCGCCGGTGGCGTGCTCGCCGCCGGATGCTCCGCCGCCGGCGCGGCCGCCCACCCCGCCCCCACCGCCGCCGCCCCCACAGCCCGCCCCTCCACCCGCCCCCCGGCCCCCGGCCCGCGTCACTACGCCGGCCGGCCCGCCCAGCTCACCCACGGCCCCCGCACCCGACCCCGCGTCGCCCTCACCTTCCACGGCCAGGGCGACCCCGCCCTCGCCCGCGCCCTGCTCACCGAGGCCGAGCAGCACGGCGCCCACGTCACCGTCCTCGCCGTCGGCAGCTGGCTCGACGAACACCCCTCCCTCGCCCGCCGCATCCTCGACGGCGGCCACGACCTCGGCAACCACACCCAGCGCCACCTGGCCGTCAACACCATGACGCAGGCCGACGCCCGCGCCGAGATCACCGCCTGCGCCGACCGGCTCAGGCGCCTCACCGGCTCCATCGGCACCTGGTTCCGTCCCTCGCGCGCGCCCCGCGCCTCCCCGCTCGTCCTGCGCCTGGCCCGCGAGGCGGGATACCCGCACGTGCTGTCGTACGACGTCGACTCCCTGGACTACACCCGGCCCGGACCCGACGCCGTCACCCGCAAGGTCCTCGGCGAGATCCGCAACGGATCCGTGGTGAGCCTGCACTTCGGCCACCCGGACACCGTCGCCGCGCTCCCCGCCCTACTGGACGAACTCGACCGCCGCGGTCTGGCCGCGGTGACCACCACGGAGCTGTTCAGCTGATGCACCGCACCCTCGCCCAGCGCGCCCTGCTCGCCGCCGCCGCGCTCGCCGCCCTCGCCGCCTGCGGCGGCCCCGCCCGCCCCCGTGCCGAGGAGGCCGCCCACAGCAGCGCCGCCGTCCGGCCCGCCCCGCCGAAGGCGGCGGCGGTCCAGGGCCTGCCCGGCATGCCGCCCGTCCTCGACCCGCACGACGTGTACGCGGCCGACCGCCCGAACCGGCTCTCCCCGGTGGTCCGGGACTTCCCGTCCCGCGTCTACGTCCCCAACACCAACTCCGACACCGTCTCCGTGATCGACCCGAAGACCTACCGGGTGATCGAGACGATCCCGGTCGGCACCCAGCCCCAGCACGTCGTCCCGTCCTGGGACCTGAAGACGCTGTGGGTCAACAACGACAAGGGCAACACCCTCACCCCGATCGACCCGAGGACCGGAAAGGCCAGCCGCACGGTCGACGTGCACGACCCGTACAACCTCTA
Source organism: Streptomyces sp. NPDC020490 (assembly GCF_044335305.1). Lineage (NCBI taxonomy): Bacteria > Bacillati > Actinomycetota > Actinomycetes > Kitasatosporales > Streptomycetaceae > Streptomyces > Streptomyces sp. NPDC020490. The sequence goes on from NZ_JBIRUY010000020.1 coordinate 60,822, forward strand.
CTTCACCCCCGACGGCCGCTACGCCGTCGTCATGGCCTCCCTCGACCGCGAACTGGTCTTCCGCGACGCGCACACCATGAAACGCGTCAAGACCGTCCCGGTCAGCTGCTACGGCGTCAACCACGCCGACTTCTCCCTCGACGGCCGCTACTTCATCGTCTCCTGCGAGTTCAGCGGCGAACTGCTGAAGGTCGACACGGCGAAGATGAAGGTGGTCGGGCAGCAGCGGCTCCCGCACCACGGCGCGATGCCGCAGGACGTCAAGGTCTCGCCGGACGGCAAGAAGTTCTACATCGCCGACATGACCACCGACGGCATGTGGGTCCTCGACGGCGACAAGTTCACGACGCCGGCCTTCCTGCCCACCGGCAAGGGCTGCCACGGCCTGTACGTCAGCCGCGACTCGCGCGAGATGTACGTCTCCAACCGCGGCGAGGGCTCCGTCTCCGTCTTCGACTTCCGGCAGCAGCGGGTCACCAGGAAGTGGCACCTGCCGGACGGCGGCAGCCCCGACATGGGCGGTGTCTCCGCCGACGGCAAGGTGCTGTGGCTGTCCGGCCGCTACCACTCCGAGGTGTACGCCATCGACACCCGCACCGGCCACCTGCTGGCCCGCGTCAAGGTCGGCAGCGGCCCGCACGGCCTCGCCGTGTACCCGCAGCCGGGCCGCTACTCGCTCGGCCACACCGGCATCTTCCGCTGACCCGACGGCGGATCACGGCCGCGGATCACCGCGGCGGATCACGGCCGCGGATCACCGCAGCAGCGCCTCCGAGCCCACGGGACGGTAGCCGGCCGCCTGGAACGCCCGCAGCGAGCGGGCGTTCCCCGCCGCGATCTGCGCCCACACCGGCTCACCCCCGCCCAGATGCCGGGCCGCCGTCGCCAGGGCGCGCCCCAGCCCGCGGTGCCGTACGCCCTCGTCCACCTCCACGGCTGCCTCCAGCCGCCCCGCGACCCCCCGCCCCAGCACGAGCACGCCCCCGTCCGCCGCCCACACCCGGACGCCGTCGCGCCTGCGGCGGGAGGTCACCACCCGCGGATGGTCCGGGTCGGCGATCTCGGTGAGCGCGAGCGGCGGCCCGCCCGGCAGGGCGGAGCCCACCGTCAGCACGTCGACCGTGTCCGCCGTGCGGCCCGTGCGGTCCATGAACGCGGTCAGGAAGCGGGCGTTCATCGTCGCGGCGAGCGCGTCGCAGTCGGTCTCCCGCAGGGCCCGGCGCACCCACCGCGGGTCCTCGTCCGTGAAGACCACGGAGTGCGCGGTGAAGGCGATGACCCCGGCGTCGCGGGGCGAGGGCTGCGGCAGGACCGTCGTCCGCCCGTCCGCCGGCGGGAAGAGACCCCGCGCCGCCGCGTCCAGCATGTCCCGCAATGTCTCCGCCATTCGACCGCTCCTCCAGTCTCCGCCCGCTCCCGGGTGGTCCCCGCACCGCGCACTCACCGCGCCCGTTAGTCTGACCTGCGGCAGAACGCCGGAAGACACGAGAAACGTAACAAGAGGGGTGGATCGGTGGCGGACATCGAAGAGGCGCGCAAGGAGTTCCAGCGGATCGACAGCGACGGCGACGGGTTCATCACCGCCGCCGAGCTGAAGACCGCGCTCGCCCAGGGGGGCGACTGGAACGTCACCGAGTCGGTCGCCGAGGCGATCATCAAGACCCGTGACCTCAACGGCGACAAGGTCCTGTCGTTCGACGAGTTCTGGACGTACCTGAACAAGTGACGTGAGCGCGGACGCGAAAGGGGCCGGCTCGCCGCCGCGACGGTCGACCGGCCCCTTCGTCGTACCCGCCCGTCCGGCCGCCCGTCCGGCCCGGTGTGCGGAATAGCCGTCGCTCCGGGAGGGTTGGTGGTGCTCACGGGCACGACACCACCCCCGGAAGGGCGACCGGCATGAAGATCGGCATCATCGGCGCGGGCAACATCGGCGGCAACCTGACCCGGCGGCTCACCGCACTCGGGCACGACGTCTCCGTCGCCAACTCCCGCGGACCGCACACCCTCACCGCGCTGGCCGAGGAGACCGGCGCGACGCCCGTCCGCGTCGAGGAGGCGGCGCGCGGGGCCGGGATCGTCGTCGTGACGATCCCCCTCAAGGCGATCCCGGACCTGCCGTCCGGCCTGTTCGACGAGGCCGCGGACGGCGTCGCCGTGATCGACACCGGCAACTACTACCCGCAGCGCGACGGCCGGATCGCGGAGATCGTGGACGACGGCGTCACCGAGAGCCGCTGGACGGAACGCCACCTCGGACACCCGGTGATCAAGGCGTTCAACGGCACCTACGCCCAGGACATCCTCGACCGGCCCCTCCCGGCCGGAGACCCGGACCGCATGGCGCTCCCGGTCGCGGGCGACGACGAGGCGGCCAAGCGGAAGGTCAGGGCCCTGATCGACGAGCTCGGCTTCGACACCGTCGACGCGGGCGGCCTGGACGACTCCTGGCGTCAGCAGCCCGGCACGCCGGTGTACGGCCTGCGGGCCGGCGTCGAGGAGGTCACCAAGGGCCTGGCGGAGGCGTCCCCGGAACGCCCGGCCGACTTCCGCGCGTAGCGCCCGTCCGGCGGATCGGGTCGGAGGAGACCGGCGGGGCCCTGCAGCCCGGGTGAGCGGGGCCTGGTGCGTCCGGGTGCAAGGCGGGGGAGGGCGTCGACGCGATGGGGGTCCCCCGCTGGGGGAAGGCGTGCGGGACGCCGTGTCTCCGGCATGATCCGCCGGACAGGCCCCTGGGGCCCCGGCCCGCCGGGCGGGCCGGGGCGCCTCACACGATGTGGAGGGGCCGGTGCGGCCCGTCCGGCAGTTCGACGGTGATCGGGTCTCCGGGCCGCACCACGCCCCCGGCGGCCACGACGCCCATGATCCCGGCCTTGAACCGGACGCTCCCGTCCGCGCCCCGCTCGACGACCTGCTTCAGCAGGCCCTTGTGGAAGCCGTCGATCTGCGCGCACGGATTGCGCAGCCCGGTCACCTCGACGACGGCGTCCTCCCCGAGGCGCAGCCGGGTACCCGTGGGCAGCGCCGGCAGATCGATCCCGCGGGTGGTGACGTTCTCCCCGAGCTGCCCGGCCGCGACCTCGAACCCGGCCGCGCGGACCTCGTCGAACAGTTCCTCGTGCATCAGGTGCACCTGCCGCAGGTTCGGCTGCGAGGGATCCTTCCGCATCCGGGACCGGTGCTTCACCGTCTCCCCGGCGTGTACGTCCCCCTCGACCCCGAGCCCGGCGAGCAGCGTGATGCTCTCCCGGTTCGGCTTGGTGAACGAGTACACCCCGTTCCGGCTGACCGCCCCCACCGTTCCGTCCACGTCGGCTCCCCTCTGCCCCGCGGCGGCCGTCCGCCGCAGGTCACGACCCTACTCGCCAGGCCGGTCCGCTCCCGCGGGACGGGTGCCCGTCACGCGCCGCCCGCCCACTCCCGCAGCGCGTCCTTCGTGGCGAAGGCGGCGACGTCCTTGTCGTGCGGTGTGCCGGCGTACTGGTGGAAGCGCCACTTGGCCTTGATGCGCGGCTCGCCCGCGGTGACGTAGTCGGCGATCCACAGGCCGTCGCCCGCGTACGACGTGGTGTCGATGTTCAGCCAGAAGTTCCGGTTGCAGTAGAGCAGGACCCGGTGGTGCGGCCGCAGCGCCTTCACCTTGCGTATGAAGGAGTCCTTCTGCGCGTTGGACGCGTGCGTGCCGTCGCCGGTGGTCTCCCAGTCGACGGCGAGGATGTCGCCCGCCTTCTCGGGGGCGTGCTTGACGAAGTACTCGGCCTGGGCCTGCAGGTTGCCGGGCCACAGGAAGTGGTAGAAGCCGACGACCAGACCGGCGTCCCGGGCCCGCTTCGTCTGGGCGGCGAGCCTGGGGTTGACGTACGAACGGCCCTCCGTCGCCTTGACGAAGGCGAAGGAGAGACCGTCCGTGTTGAAGGACGAGGACTGATACGCACTCACGTCGATACCGCGCAGCATCGGGGGACTCCCGTAATTTCCGTCGGCGGGACAGGAGTTGTACCCCGTACCTGAACCGTCAACCGCCCGCCCCCGCGTGTCGGCCGCGGGGGCCGGCTCCGGCGCCCTCAGCACTCGATGATGTTCACCGCGAGCCCGCCCCGCGCCGTCTCCTTGTACTTCACCGACATGTCGGCGCCGGTGTCCTTCATCGTCTTGATGACCTTGTCCAGGGACACCTTGTGCGAGCCGTCGCCGCGCATCGCCATCCGGGCGGCCGTGACCGCCTTGACCGCGGCCATGCCGTTGCGTTCGATGCAGGGGATCTGGACCAGGCCGCCGACCGGGTCGCAGGTGAGGCCGAGGTTGTGCTCCATGCCGATCTCCGCGGCGTTCTCGACTTGTTCGGGCGATCCGCCGAGCACCTCCGCCAGCGCGCCCGCCGCCATCGAGCAGGCGGAGCCGACCTCGCCCTGGCAGCCGACCTCGGCGCCGGAGATGGAGGCGTTCTCCTTGAACAGCATGCCGATCGCGCCGGCCGCGAGCAGGAAGCGGACCACGCCGTCCTCGTCGGCGCCGGGCACGAAGTTCATGTAGTAGTGCAGGACTGCGGGGATGATGCCCGCCGCGCCGTTCGTGGGGGCGGTGACCACCCGCCCGCCGGCCGCGTTCTCCTCGTTCACCGCCATCGCGTAGAGCGTGATCCACTCCATCGCGTGCGCCAGCGGCTCGCCCTCGGCGCGCAGCTGGCGGGCCGAGACGGCGGCGCGGCGGCGCACCTTCAGGCCGCCCGGCAGGATGCCCTCGCGGGACATGCCCCGCGACACGCACTCCCGCATCACCCGCCAGATCTCCAGCAGCCCGGTCCGGATCTCCTCCTCGGTGCGCCAGGACCGCTCGTTCTCCAGCATCAGGGCGGAGATCGACAGGCCCGTCTCCTTGGTCAGGCGCAGCAGTTCGTCGCCCGTGCGGAACGGGTACTTCAGGACCGTGTCGTCCAGCTTGATGCGGTCCGCGCCGACCGCGTCCTCGTCGACGACGAAGCCGCCGCCCACCGAGTAGTACGTCTTCGACAGCAGTTCGGCGCCCGAGGCGTCGCGGGCCCGCAGGATCATGCCGTTGGCGTGGTACGGCAGCGCCTTGCGGCGGTGCAGCACCAGGTCGTCGTCGAAGGAGAACGGGATCTCGTGCTCGCCGAGCAGCCGCAGCCGGCCCGACTCCCTGATGTCCGCCACCCGCTGGTCCGCCGTCTCCACCTCCACCGTGCGCGGGGATTCGCCCTCCAGGCCCAGCAGCACCGCCTTCGGGGTGCCGTGGCCGTGGCCGGTCGCGCCCAGGGAGCCGTACAGCTCGCCGCGCACGGACGCGACGGCCTCCAGCAGGCCCTCGTTGCGCAGCCGGCGGGCGAACATGCGGGCCGCGCGCATCGGGCCGACCGTGTGGGAGCTGGACGGGCCGATGCCGATCGAGAACAGGTCGAAGACCGAGACGGCCACGGTGACTCCTCGGGAACGGGGCTGTGGGAGGTGCGGGAAGGTGTTCGCGCGGCGCCCCACTCGCCTACGAGTGTGCGGGGCACCGAGCGGAAAGGAACCACGGGTCCGGGCGCCTTTCCGGACGGGTGCCCGGAAAGGTGCCCGGAAGGGCCTACTTGTTCAGACCGGGGTACAGCGGGTGCTTGTCCGCCAGCGCCTTCACCCGGGCCTTCAGCGCTTCCGCGTCGTAGGACGGCTTCAGCGCCTGCGCGATGACGTCCGCCACCTCGGCGAAGTCCTCGGCCCCGAAACCGCGGGTGGCCAGCGCGGGCGTGCCGATGCGCAGGCCCGAGGTGACCATCGGCGGGCGCGGGTCGTTCGGGACGGCGTTGCGGTTGACCGTGATGCCGACCTCGTGCAGCCGGTCCTCGGCCTGCTGCCCGTCCAGCTCGGACTCGCGCAGGTCGACCAGGATCAGGTGCACGTCCGTACCGCCGGACAGCACGTTCACCCCGGCCTCGCGGGCGTCCGCCGCCGTCAGCCGCTCGGCGAGGATCCGCGCGCCCTCCACCGTACGGCGCTGGCGCTCCTTGAACTCCTCGCTCGCCGCGACCTTGAAGGACACCGCCTTGGCCGCGATCACGTGCTCCAGGGGGCCGCCCTGGAAGCCCGGGAAGACGGAGGAGTTGAGCTTCTTCGCGAAGTCCTTCTTCGCGAGGATGATGCCGCCGCGCGGCCCGCCCAGCGTCTTGTGCGTGGTGGAGGTGACGACGTCCGCGTGCTCGACCGGGTTCGGGTGCAGACCGGCGGCGACCAGACCGGCGAAGTGGGCCATGTCGACCCACAGGTACGCCCCGGCCTCGTCCGCGATCCGGCGGAACTCGGCGAAGTCCAACTGCCGCGGGTACGCCGACCAGCCCGCGATGATCACCTTGGGCCGGTGCTCCTTGGCCAGCCGCTCGACCTCGGCCATGTCGACCAGCCCGGTCGCGGGGTCCACGTGGTAGGCCACCACGTGGAACTGCTTGCCGGAGAAGTTCAGCCGCATCCCGTGGGTCAGGTGACCGCCGTGCGCGAGGTCCAGGCCGAGGATGGTGTCCCCGGGCTGGGCCAGCGCGAACAGGGCGGCCTGGTTGGCGGAGGCGCCCGAGTGCGGCTGGACGTTGGCGTACTCGGCGCCGAACAGGTCCTTGACCCGGTCGATGGCGATCTGCTCGGCGACGTCGACGTGCTCGCAGCCGCCGTAGTAGCGGCGGCCGGGGTAGCCCTCGGCGTACTTGTTGGTGAGGACCGAGCCCTGCGCCTCCATGACCGCGAGCGGAGCGAAGTTCTCCGAGGCGATCATCTCGAGCGTGGACTGCTGGCGGTGCAGCTCGGCGTCGACCGCGGCGGCGACCTCCGGGTCGAGCTCGTGCAGGGGCGTGTTCAGTACGGACATGACGGGGACGACTCCTCAGCCGGTGGTGTGGGCGGCGTACTCGTCGGCGGAGAGCAGGTCGGACGGCTCCTCGGTGACGCGCACCTTGAACAGCCAGCCGCCCTCGAAGGGGGCCGAGTTCACCAGCGACGGGTCGTCGACGACATCCTCGTTGATCTCCGTGATCTCACCGGTCACGGGGGAGTACAGGTCGGACACGGACTTGGTCGACTCCAGCTCGCCGCAGGACTCGCCCGCGGTCACCGTGGAGCCGACCTCGGGGAGCTGGGCGTAGACGACGTCGCCGAGCGCGTTGGCCGCGAACTCGGTGATGCCGACCGTCGCGACGCCGTCCTCGGCGGCCGACAGCCACTCGTGCTCCTTGCTGTAACGCAGCTGCTGCGGGTTGCTCATGGCCTGAATTCTCCTGTACGCGGGGAACTGCTGGTGAGTGGGGGACTGCGAAGAACGTGCGTGAGCAGGCGCGATGTGCGCCGTGTCACGCGCGTGCGGCTACGACGGTGGCACTCGCGCGGTTACGACGGTGTCACTTCTGCCGCTTGTAGAAGGGCAGCGCCACGACCTCGTACGGTTCGTGGGTGCCCCGGATGTCCACACCGACCCCGGGGGTGCCCGGCGCCGCGTGCGCGGCGTCCACGTACGCCATGGCGATCGGCTTGCCCAGCGTGGGGGAGGGGGCGCCGGAGGTGACCTCGCCGATCACCTCGCCGCCGGTGACGACCGGGTAACCGGCGCGCGGGACGCGGCGGCCCTCGGCGACCAGGCCGACGAGGACCCGCGGCGGCTCGGCGGCGGCGCGGTCGGCGGCCTCCTGAAGGGCCGCCCGCCCCACGAAGTCGCCCTCCTTGCCGAACTTCACGACCCGGCCGAGCCCGGCGTCGAAGGGCGTCACCGACGTGCTCAGCTCGTGCCCGTACAGCGGCATGCCGGCCTCCAGGCGCAGCGTGTCGCGGCAGGACAGGCCGCAGGGGACCAGTCCGGCGGGCGCGCCCGCCTCGGTCAGCGCCTGCCACACCTTCTCCGCGTCGGACGGGGCGACGAACAGCTCGAAGCCGTCCTCACCGGTGTAGCCGGTGCGCGCGATCAGGGCCGGCACGCCCGCGACCGTGCCGGGCAGGCCCGCGTAGTACTTCAGACCGTCGAGGTCGGCGTCCGTGAGGGACTTCAGGATGCCGGGGGACTCGGGGCCCTGGACGGCGATCAGCGCGTAGGCGTCCCGGTCGTCGCGGACCTCGGCGTCGAAGCCGGCGGAGCGCTCGATCAGGGCGTCCAGCACGACCTGGGCGTTGGAGGCGTTGGCCACGACCAGGTAGTCGGTCTCGGCCAGCCGGTAGACGATCAGGTCGTCGAGGATGCCGCCGTCCTCGCGGCAGATCATGGTGTAGCGGGCCCGGCCCGTCCGCACGCCGCCGATGTCGCCCACCAGGGCGTGGTCGAGCAGGGCGGCGGCCTGCGGGCCGGTGACGGCGATCTCGCCCATGTGGGAGAGGTCGAACAGGCCCGCCCGGGTGCGTACGGCGTTGTGCTCGTCGCGCTCGGAGCCGTAGCGCAGCGGCATGTCCCAGCCGGCGAAGTCGGTCATCGTCGCGCCGAGCGAGCGGTGCAGGGCGTCGAGGGCTGTGTGACGGAGTTCGGTACTGCTCATCGGGCGGTCGTCTCCCAGGGCGATGGGGGTCCCCCCATGCGAGCGAAGCCGAGCATGGGGGAAGCGAGGTCGTTCCTCCCCATCTGTCATCGGAACCTGAGAGGTTCGCCATGACCAGGGACGGGATCACGGCTTGCACCTTGGGTGGAGCCGCTGGTGGACAGCGGCCCGCTTTTCAGATGTGCCTCGCCCGCGCGGTAACGGTGCCTGAGAGATTCAAGGGAGGGACTTGCTCCTTCGGCGTCCCGGTGAGGCGCACGTGGCGACGCGAAACATGGCGACGCGTACGTGCTGCCGGGAACTCTCCCGCGCGGATTCAAACGGCCGGTATGCAGTTGGCGGGCACATCATCGCACGCCTCGCCGGATGGTGGGCGGTCGGCTACTTGTGACAGGCCTGTGGCCGTAAACGTATCGAACCGGGAGACAGTGTGGATTACCTTCTTTTTACATTCGGTGGGGAGAAGTTCTCTGACCCCCGCAGGGAGGACGATCACGGTGACAAGGCCCACGGCGTATGCGACGACCTCGGCTCTCGCGCTGCCCGACCAGCCCGCGGCTCCGGCCCGCGAGCGGTACGCTGCCCGGCCCGCGCCGGTCGTCCGCGACCTGCGCGAGCGGTCCGGCCGCAGCCCGCACGCCCTGCTGTTCGGTTCCCGCGACGTCGTCGTGGTCACCGGACTGCCCGGCAGCGGCAAGTCCACTCTGATGAAGCGGGCGGTGGTGGGCGTCCGCATCGACTCCCAGGACGCCCGCGACCGCTGGGAGCGCCGCATGCCCCGCTTCCTGCCCTACGCCGTCTACCGCCCCCTGGTCCGCTTCGCCCACTACGCGGGACTGCGCCGCGCCCTGCGCTCCGGCGAGGGCGTCGTCGTGCACGACTGCGGCACGCAGGCGTGGGTGCGCGGCTGGCTCTCCCGGGAGGCCCGCCGCCGCGGCGGCACCCTCCACCTGCTCCTGCTCGACGTCGCGCCCCAGGCCGCGCTGGAGGGCCAGCGCGAGCGGGGCCGCGGCGTCTCCCGCTACGCCTTCGCCCGGCACCGCGCGGCCGTGTCCCGCCTGCTCCGCTCGGTGGAGCGCGGCGATCTGCCCGACGGCTGCGGCTCGGCGATCCTCCTGGACCGCCCCGCCTCCGGCGTCCTCCGCAGAATCGCCTTCACCGGCTGACCACCGCCCCGGCCACCCGCCGCGCCCGGTCACCCGCCGCGGCGTGTGCGTCCGCCGCCGGACGCCACCCGCCGCGGTGCGGTGCGCACGCCCACCGCACCGCGCACCACCGCACCGCGCACCACGGCACCGCGCACCATGTCGTGCGCCCACCCGGCATCACGCGCCCGGCCCCTTCGGCGGTGTCGCCGAACCGGAGCGTTCGGTGACTCGGCCGGCTCCCGGGGCTCAGGGACGGATTCGGCCGGTCTCGCGGCCGGCCCCGGCGGCATGGCGACCGGCCTCCGGCCGTGCTGCCGGACCACCTCCGGCCGGCCCGGAAGGCAAGCACGGGCCGACTGCCGGACCGCCGGCAGCGGCACGCCACTGGCCTCCACCGTCCCGGCACCAGTTCCCCGCAGTCCTGCGGGCGGCCTCGGGCGGTGTGGCCGACGGCTTTCCCGGAGCGCTGCGACCGGCCGGCCGGACCTGCGGGACCGGCCTCCGCCGGCATGGCGACCGGCCTCCGGACGTCGCCGGACCGTCCCCGGCCGACCGGGGGTGCGTGCTCGGGTGGGTTGCCGGGCCGACGGCATCGGCATGCAACCGGTCCCGTCGGTTTCGCGGCCGGTCTCCGGCGGTACTGCCGGGCCGCCCCCGCCCGACCGGGGCGCGAGCACGGGTGGGTTGCCGGGCAGTCGGCAACCGCGACCGCCCGCACCGGCATCGCACCACCCGTCGGCGCCGGTATCGCACCGCCTGTCGGCGCCGGTATTGCACCGCCTGTCGGCACCGGCAGCCCGTCGGCGCCGGTATCGCACCACCTGTCGGCACCGGCGACCCGTTCGGCACCGGCATCGCACCACCCGTCGGCACCGGCGACCCGCCGGGGCCGCCCGAGCCGTCGACCGCGGTGCCGGCGCCGGCACCGCACCCCCCCCGCCGGCACCGGATCGTCGGCCGTCGCAGGCCCGCGTCGGCAGGCCGGTCGTACAGCCCGCAGCCGACGGGGGCTCATGGGCCGACCGCTCGGCGGGCTTCACCCGTTAGCCTTTTCAGCCACAGCAGGTTCCAAGCAGGCGGTAGGCAGATGGACTTCCCGGCGGCGGGCTTCCCCGCGGACATACCGGCACAGGCGCACCCCCATCCGCACGGCGGATGGCCCGGCAACGAGCTGGAGGAGGTGCTCTCCGCCTCCCTCGGCGTGCCCACCGCAGGCGGGCGGATCGTCGAGGTGCTGGGGCGCAGCTTCGTGTGGGTGCCGCTGCCCAACGGCGGCGGCCCGGACAGCGGGCCCCTCGACCTGCCCACCCTGGAGATCGACGGACAGGCGTACGTGCCGGTCTTCAGCTCGGAGGAGCAGTTCCGCCAGGTCGTCGGCAACCACATGTCGTACACCATCGCGCCGGCCGTCGAGTTCGCCCGCGGCCTGCCGCCGCAGGTCGGCATCGCCGTGAACCCGGACGGCGTGGTCGGCATCCCGCTCCCGCCGGCCGCGGTGGCCGAGCTGTGCCGCGCCGGCCGCACCCCGCTGGACGGCCCCGGCGCCGGCGGCCGCGTCCGCCTCTTCGAACCGGACTGGCAGGACGACCCGGTCGACTTCCTCACCGCGGCCGCCGCGGAGTTCGCCGGCACCGGCGTCGTCACCACGGCCCGCCGGTGCCTGGCCGCGATCGAGACGGCGGACCCGGCGATGTTCGTGGGCGTGGAGCTGTCCCAGTGGGAGGGCGACTTCAGGGCGCTGCCCCTGGAGGCCCTCGGCCGGGCGCTGGCCAAGGTCCCCACCCGGTGGCCGGTGAACCTGGTCCTGCTGGACGTGACCGACGACCCGGTCGCGGTCTGGATGCGCGACCAGGTCCGGCCGTTCTACACGCGGGATCACCTGTAACCGCTGCCGCACGGGCAGCCCGCCCGCGGGGACGGGGAAGACCGCGCGACCGGCCACGGCGAACACGTACTCGCCGCCGGTCGCGGGGCCCCGACCCCCCGGGCGCTTAAGCTGGTTTCATATCCGCAGCAACTTTCAGGAGGGGCGGTACAGGTGAGCGCCAGCGGCACCACGACCGGCCAGGTCGAGCACATGCTGCGCCAGGTGACGCCCGGGCGCTACGACGCCTACGAGGCGCTGCTCAGGGCGCTCGCCACCCCGTCCTCCGGCCAGGTCTGGATGCTGCTCTGGCACGGCCAGGCCGGATCCCCCGACGCCCAGTACGGGAACATGGAGGTCGACGGCTTCAGCTACGCCCCCTGTGTGACCTCCGCGCAGGAGCTGTCGGCCAGTGGCTGGAACCGATCGTACGAGGTCGTCGACGGGCTCGACGTGGCCCGCACCCTGTACCCCGACCACTACGGCCTCTGGCTCAACCCGCACGCCCCCGGCGGCGGCGTCGGCATCCCCTGGCTCGACCTGCGCCGCATCGCCACCGGCCTCGACCGCCAGCCGGCGGGCCCGCTGCGCCTGTCGGAGCCCGGGATCGAGATCCCGCAGTTCTACGCGCTGCTCGCGCAGAACGCCCACCGTACCCCGGCGGTCCGCTCGCTGCGCCGCGCCTGGGTGCAGCCCGCGCTCGGGGCGCCGTACCTCGCCATCGGCCTGGACGTGTACGACACCTCGCCGCCCGCGGTGGACTCGGTGCGGGCGATGATGCAGCAGTCCATCGGGGCGGTGCCGGAGGGGCTGCCGGTGTCGACCGTGGCGATGTCCGACAGCCACGACCCGGTCGCGATGTGGCTGCGGGCGAACGCCCGCCCCTTCTACGACCGCGAGGCGCACGCGGCCCCCGCGCAGGCCCCGGCGGCCGGATACGGCTATCCGCCGGCCCACGGCGCATACTGAGACGACCGCACAGCGCGCCCGCAGGGGGTGCTGTTCTTCGCGCGTAGATGGCGGCGTAAGATCCTCCCGTGTCCCATATAGTCACACCCGTCCCTGTCCGACCCTCGCTACCCACTGTCCGGATAACGGAACCCTCCAGCCCGCATCACGTTTACGCATCCATTCACCGTCAAGTCTGGCAACAGATCGCCAAAGCGTTGAAGACTCCCGCTCCAGGGGCCTTCGCCCCTGTGTACGACGGACTGAAGACGCCGCTACAGCGGCAAGTGCGGGCCGGCTACCGCCGGTTGAGAGGGGTCCCTGCCAGATGACGGCACCATTGCACGAGCCGACCGCGGAAGCGGCCCCGAGCGCGGCCGAGGAAGCGGCGGTTGCCAGCGCCGGAGCGAAGGCCGTACAGGGGCGCTCCCTGGGCCGGATCGCCTGGGAGCGCCTGAAGCGGGACAAGCTCGCCCTCACGGGCGGCGTCGTCGTGCTCGTCCTCATCGCGCTCGCCCTGCTCGCGCCGGTGATCACCAGCCTGCTCGGTCAGGACCCGGACGCCTACCACGAGAGTCTGATCGACCCGCTGTTCGGCACCCCCAAGGGCTCGCTGGGCGGCATCAGCGGCGAGCACCTGCTGGGCGTCGAGCCGGTCAACGGCCGTGACATCCTCGCCCGCATCCTCTACGGCGCCCGGGTCTCGCTCCTGGTCGGCTTCCTGTCCGCCGTGGTCGCCGTCGTCCTCGGCACCGTGCTGGGCATCCTCGCCGGCTTCTTCGGCGGCTGGGTCGACTCCCTGATCAGCCGCGTGATGGACGGCCTGCTGGCCTTCCCGCAGCTGCTGTTCACCATCGCCCTGGTCTCCGTCATGCCGTCCAACATGCTGGGCCTGACCGGCTCCAGCGTGCGCGTCTTCGTGATGATCCTGGTCATCGGCTTCTTCGGCTGGCCCTACATCGGACGTGTGGTGCGCGGTCAGACGCTCTCGATGCGCGAGCGCGAGTACGTCGAGGCCGCCCGGTCGCTGGGCGCGGGGCGGTTCTACATCCTGTTCAAGGAGCTGCTGCCCAACCTGGTCGCCCCGATCATCGTGTACACGACGATGATGATCCCCACGAACATCCTCACCGAGGCGGCCCTCAGCTTCCTGGGCGTCGGCGTCAAGCCGCCCACGTCCTCGTGGGGACAGATGCTCTCCAGCGCGATCGACTACTACGAGTCGGACCCCATGTACATGGTGGTCCCGGGCGTGGCGATCTTCATCACCGTCCTCGCCTTCAACCTCTTCGGCGACGGCGTGCGCGACGCGCTGGACCCCAAGGGCTCCCGCTGAACTGCCGTACCGCAAAGCGTCCCGTGGCACCTGCACGGGGTCTCTCATCAAATCCGGAGGATCCGAGATCGTGACTACCCAACGCACCTCAGGGCGGCGTAAGCAGGCTTTGGCCGCTGCTGCCGCGGTCGCCGCGCTGCTGACCACGGCAGCGTGCGGCGGCGGCGACGACGACAGCAACGGTGGTGGGTCGAAGACCGGTGCGGCCGGCTTCGACGCCGCCAACAACAAGGTCGCCCAGGCGTCGCTCGCCAAGAAGGGTGGCACGCTGAAGTTCGGTGGCGCCCAGGACGCCGACTCGTGGGACACCACGCGTGGTTACTACGGCTTCATGTGGAACTTCGCCCGCTACTACAGCCGTCAGCTGGTCACGGGCAAGACCGAGCCCGGCAAGGCCGGCGCCGAGCTGACCCCGGACCTCGCGGACGGCCTCGCCAAGGTCACCGACGACGGCAAGACCTACACGTACCACCTGCGTGACGGCATCACGTGGGAGGACGGCAAGCCGATCACGTCCAAGGACATCAAGTACGGCATAGAGCGCGTGTGGGCGCAGGACGTGCTGTCCGGCGGTCCGACCTACCTGAAGGACTTCCTGGACCCGAAGGGCACGTACAAGGGCCCGTACAAGGACACGTCCAAGGACAAGCTGGGTCTGAAGGCGATCGAGACGCCCGACGACAAGACGATCGTCTTCCACCTGCCGAAGGCCAACTCGGACTTCGAGGAGGTGCTGGCCCTGGTCTCGGCGTCCCCGGTCCGCCAGGACAAGGACACCAAGTCCAAGTACGCGCTGCACCCGTTCTCCTCGGGCCCGTACAAGTTCGCGTCGTACAGCCCGGGCAAGAACCTGACGCTGGTCCGCAACCCCGAGTGGAAGCAGGCCTCGGACCCGGTCCGCAAGGCGTACCCGGACAAGATCACGGTCACCTTCTTCTCGGACGCCAACCAGCTCGACCAGCGTCTGCTCAACGGTGACCTGGACCTGGACATCAACCAGACCGGCATGTCGCCGCAGGGCCGCACCACCGCCCTGAAGCAGCACAAGGCCAACCTGGACAACCCGGTCTCCGGCTACATCCGTTACGCGGTCTTCCCGCAGAACGTGAAGCCGTTCGACAACATCCACTGCCGCAAGGCCGTGATCTACGGCGCCGACCACGTGTCGCTGCAGACCGCCCGTGGTGGCCCGGTCGCCGGTGGTGACATCGGCACCAACATGCTGCCGCCGTCCGTCCCGGGTGCCGAGGGCCAGAAGTACGACCCGTACGAGCTCGCCGGCGCCAACAAGAACGGCAACGCCGCCAAGGCCAAGGAAGAGCTGAAGGCCTGCGGCAAGCCGAACGGCTTCTCCACCACCATCGCGGTCCGCAACAACAAGCCGGTCGAGGTGGCCACCGCCCAGTCGATGCAGGCGTCGCTGAAGAAGGTCGGCATCAACGCCCAGATCGACCAGTACGACGGCTCGCAGACCACCGGCATCATCGGCAGCCCTTCGAACGTGAAGAAGAAGGGCTACGGCATCATCATCATGGGCTGGGGTCCGGACTTCCCGACCGTCCAGGGCTTCGGTCTGCCGCTGTGGGACAGCAAGTACATCGCGCCGAGCGGTAACAACAACTTCGCCCTGATCAACGACAAGACGATCGACGGCCTGTTCGACCAGTACGTCACCACGCTGGACGACGCCGGCAAGACCAAGATCGCCACGGAGATCAACCACAAGGTCATGGAGGGCGGTTACTACCTGCCCTTCGTCTTCGAGAAGTTCATCAACTGGCGCTCGGACAACCTGGCGAACGTCTACACGTCGGACAACTACAGCGGCATGTACGACTTCGTCAACCTCGGTCTGAAGTCCGCGAAGTAAACCCGGTACACCCGCCGTACGGCACGAAAGGCAGGTGAAGGCCGGCGCGGCGTGACCGCGGGTCACCTGGGGAAACCTCCCACGCCCATAAGGCAGTGTGGGGGAGACCGCAGGTGGCCCGCGGTCCGCGGCGGGCCGTTAGCTGTGCTCGCTTACCTCATCAGGCGGCTCTTCGCCGCCGCAGTGATGCTCGTGGTCATCATCATGGTGGTCTTCGGCATCTTCTTCCTCGTCCCCAAGTGGGCGGGCGTGGACATCGCCACGAGCTTCGTGGGCAAGCAGGCCGACCCGGCCGCCGTCGAAGCGGTGCGGCAGAAGCTCGGACTCGGCGACCCGATCTACTCCCAGGTCTGGGAGTTCTTCAAGGGCATCTTCGTCGGCCGCACCTACTCGGGCGGCGGCGACGTCACCCAGTGCGCCGCGCCGTGCTTCGGCTACTCCTTCCGCAGCGAGCAGTCGGTCTGGCCGGTGCTCACCGACCGCTTCCCGGTGACCCTGGGTCTCGCGCTCGGTGCCGCCGTGCTGTGGCTGGTCTTCGGCGTCGCGGCGGGTGTGCTCTCCGCCCTGAAGCGGGGCACCGTCTGGGACCGCGGCGCGATGGTCATCGCGCTGTCGGGTGTCTCCCTGCCCATCTACTTCACCGGCATGATCTCGCTGGCGATCTTCGCCTACGGGCTGAACTGGATCGACGCCCAGTACGTGCCGCTCGACCAGAACTTCGGCGGCTGGTTCGGCGGCATGATCCTCCCCTGGATCACCCTCGCGTTCCTGTACGCGGCCATGTACGCCCGGATCACCCGCGCCACCATGCTGGAGATCCTCGGCGAGGACTACATCCGCACCGCCCGCGCGAAGGGGCTCAAGGAGCAGGTCGTCATCCGCAAGCACGCCATGCGCTCGACGATGACGCCGATCCTGACGATGCTCGGCATGGACCTCGGCGCCCTGATCGGCGGCGCCATCCTGACCGAGTCGACGTTCAACCTGCCCGGTCTCGGCCGCGAAGTGCTCACCGCCATCAAGAACCAGGACCTGCCCATCATCCTGGGCGTCACCCTGATCACTTCCCTCGCGGTGCTGATCGCCAACCTCGTGGTGGACATCCTGTACGCCGTGATCGACCCCCGAGTGAGGCTCGCATGACCGAACTCAGCAAGACCGGAGCAGCCGTGGGCGAGCCCACCTCCGCCTCGCCGGCCCCGACGTCCTTCCTGGAGGTGCGCGACCTCAAGGTGCACTTCCCGACGGACGACGGTCTGGTCAAGTCCGTCGACGGGCTCACCTTCCACCTGGAGAAGGGCAAGACCCTCGGCATCGTGGGCGAGTCCGGCTCCGGCAAGTCGGTGACCTCGCTCGGCATCATGGGCCTGCACACCGCCGGCCAGTACGGCAAGCGCAAGGCGCAGATCTCCGGCGAGATCTGGCTGGACGGCACCGAGCTGCTGTCCGCCGATCCCGAGTACGTGCGCAAGCTGCGCGGCCGCGAGATGGCGATGATCTTCCAGGACCCGCTGTCGGCGCTGCACCCGTACTACACGATCGGGCAGCAGATCGTGGAGGCGTACCGCATCCACCACGACGTCGACAAGAAGACCGCCCGGCGCCGTGCGATCGAGATGCTCGACCGGGTCGGCATCCCGCAGCCGGACAAGCGGGTGGACAGCTACCCGCACGAGTTCTCCGGCGGCATGCGCCAGCGCGCGATGATCGCGATGTCGCTGGTCAACAACCCCGAGCTGCTGATCGCGGACGAGCCGACGACCGCCCTGGACGTGACCGTCCAGGCGCAGATCCTCGACCTGATCCGCGACCTGCAGAAGGAGTTCGGCTCCGCGGTCATCGTCATCACCCACGACCTGGGCGTCGTCGCCGAACTGGCCGACGACATCCTGGTGATGTACGGCGGCCGCTGCGTCGAGCGGGGCCCGGCGGACAAGGTCTTCTACGAGCCCCGCCACCCCTACACCTGGGGCCTGCTCGGCTCGATGCCGCGTCTGGACCGTGAGCAGCAGGACCGGCTGGTCCCGGTCAAGGGGGCGCCGCCCTCCCTGATCAACCTGCCGTCCGGCTGCGCCTTCCATCCGCGCTGCCCGTACGCGGACGTACCGAAGGACAACACCACCCGCACGGTCCGCCCCGAGCTGACCGAGGTCGGCAGCCAGCACTGGGCCGCCTGCCACATGACCAAGGAGCAGCGGGAGCGCATCTGGATCGAAGAGATTGCGCCGAAGCTGTGAGCGAGGACAAAGCAGTGAGCATCCCTGCGCAGAGCGAAGGCGCCGTGGCCACCGCGGAGAACGCCGCCCCCGGCGAGACCCTGCTGAAGGTGACCGGGCTGCAGAAGCACTTCCCGATCAAGAAGGGCCTGCTCCAGCGGCAGGTCGGCGCCGTGCACGCGGTCGACGGCCTCGACTTCGAGGTCAAGT
This sequence comes from Streptomyces sp. NPDC020490, assembly GCF_044335305.1. Lineage (NCBI taxonomy): Bacteria > Bacillati > Actinomycetota > Actinomycetes > Kitasatosporales > Streptomycetaceae > Streptomyces > Streptomyces sp. NPDC020490. The sequence goes on from NZ_JBIRUY010000020.1 coordinate 78,905, forward strand.
CCGGCGAGACGCTCGGTGTCGTGGGCGAGTCCGGCTGCGGCAAGTCGACCATGGGCCGACTGATCACCCGGCTGCTGGAGCCGACCGGCGGCCGGATCGAGTTCGAGGGCCGGGACATCACGCACCTCGGGGTGAGCGGCATGCGCCCGATGCGCCGTGACGTGCAGATGATCTTCCAGGACCCGTACTCGTCGCTGAACCCGCGCCACACCATCGGCACCATCATCGGCGCCCCCTTCAAGCTCCAGGGCGTCACGCCCGAGGGCGGCATCAAGAAGGAGGTCCAGCGGCTGCTGTCGGTGGTCGGTCTCAACCCCGAGCACTACAACCGCTACCCGCACGAGTTCTCCGGCGGCCAGCGCCAGCGCATCGGCATCGCCCGCGCGCTCGCGCTGAAGCCGAAGCTGGTCGTGGCCGACGAGCCGGTCTCCGCGCTCGACGTGTCGATCCAGGCCCAGGTCGTCAACCTGCTCGACGACCTCCAGGAGGAACTGGGCCTGACGTACGTGATCATCGCGCACGACCTGTCGGTCGTCCGGCACGTCTCGGACCGGATCGCGGTGATGTACCTCGGCAAGATCGTCGAGCTGGCCGACCGGGACGCGTTGTACCGGGCGCCGATGCACCCGTACACCAAGGCGCTGATGTCGGCGGTGCCGATCCCGGACCCCAGGCGCAAGAACGCCAAGAGCGAGCGCATCCTGCTCCGGGGCGACGTGCCGTCGCCGATCTCCCCGCCGAGCGGCTGCCGCTTCCACACCCGGTGCTGGAAGGCGACGGAGATCTGCCGGACGACCGAGCCGCCGCTGCTGGAGCTGAAGCCCGGCCAGCAGGTGGCCTGCCACCACCCGGAGAACTTCGAGGACCAGGCCCCGCAGGACACCGTGCTGCTGACCGCCGCGAAGGAGGCGGCGGAGCTGGTGTCCGACGAGGTGCTGGCGGAGTCGGCGGCGACGTCGGCCGCGGTGGCCGCGGAGGTCGCGGAGGCCGAGGCCGAGGCGGGCGCGGAGGCCAGTGCGGAGACCGGCGCGGAGGCCGAGGCCGGCGACGCCGCGGAGGGCACCGACGGACAGGACCCGCTCAAGAAGTAACCTCCGAGGCAGCGCTCGAAGCAGCCAAACCCTCAGCGAGCCCCCGCCTTGCATTGCAAGGCGGGGGTTTGTTTCTGGGTGAGAATGGAAGGGTGCTTCAGCAACTGTTCAGCCCTTCCGTCCAGCACACGCTCGACGTCGTCGGCATCTTCGTGTTCGCCATATCCGGCGCGCTGCTGGCCGTGCGCAAGAACTTCGACGTCTTCGGCATCGCCGTCCTCGCCGAGGTCACCGCGCTGGGCGGCGGGCTGTTCCGGGACCTGGTCATCGGGGCCGTGCCGCCGGCCGCCTTCACCGACCTCGGGTACTTCATCACCCCGCTGTTCGCGGCCCTCCTGGTCTTCTTCCTGCACCCGCAGGTGGAGCGCATCCAGTCCGCGGTCAACGTCTTCGACGCGGCCGGCCTCGGCCTGTTCTGCGTCGCCGGGACGACGAAGGCGTACGACTACGGGCTGGGCCTCACCTCCTCGGCCGCCCTGGGCCTGGCCACCGCCGTCGGCGGCGGCGTGCTGCGGGACGTGCTCGCCAACGAGGTGCCCTCGCTGCTGCGCTGGGACCGTGACCTGTACGCGGTCCCGGCGATCGTCGGCGCGGCCATGGTCGCCCTGTGCATCCGCTACGACGCCGTCACCCCGGTCACCACCGGGCTCGCGGTGGTGACCGCCTTCGTGCTGCGGCTGCTCGCGATGCGGTTCCACTGGCGGGCCCCGCGCGCCTGGAACCGGCGTTCGACGGTACGGGAGGAGGAGCCGGCCGCGCAGTGACCCCGCTCGAACAAAAGCTACCGCTTAGTATCTGCTTGTTGTAATGTTCACCCATGCCAGAAGCAGCCGCCGCACCTGCCGCGCGGGCCACCATCGGGGACAGCGAGTTCGACCGGGACACCGCGCTGACCCGTCGCGCCCCCGGCGTCTACGACATCGACCTCTCCGCCGGCTGGACGATCATCAACGCCGTCAACGGCGGCTATCTGCTGGCTGTCCTGGGCCGCGCGCTCGCGGACGCCCTGCCGCACTCCGACCCGTTCACCATCTCCGCCCACTACCTGACCGCCTCCCAGCCGGGCCCGGCGGTGGTGCGCACGGAGATCGTGCGCACCGGCCGGACGCTGTCGACCGGCCAGGCGTCGCTGCTGCAGTACGACGAGCGGGGCGCCGAGGTCGAGCGGATCCGCGTCCTGGCCTCCTACGGCGACCTGGGCAACCTCCCCGACGACGTCCGCACGACCGCCCGGCCGCCCGCGATGCCGCCGATGGACCAGTGCTTCGGCCCGGAGGACGGCCCGGCGCCCGTCTCCGGCAGCTCGGCCATCGCCGACCGCCTGATGCTCAAGCTGGACCCGTCCACCCTGGGCTGGGCGCTCGGCGCCCCCTCCGGCAAGGGCGAGATGCGGGCCTGGTTCGGCCTCGCCGACGGCCGCGACGCCGACCCCCTCTCGCTGCTCCTCGCGGTGGACGCGCTGCCGCCCACCGCGTTCGAACTCGGCCTGTCCGGCTGGGTGCCGACGGTCGAGCTGACGGTCCACGTCCGCTGCCGCCCCGCCCCCGGGCCGGTGCGCGTGGCGATCAGCACCCGCAACCTGGCCGGCGGCTTCCTGGAGGAGGACGCCGAGGTCTGGGACAGCGCGGACCGGCTGGTCGCCCAGTCCCGCCAGCTCGCCCGGGTCAGACTCGGCTGAACGGCGTCCGGCCCAGCCAGGCCGCCAGTTCGCCGTAGACGTCGGCCCCCTCGGGGGTCGGCCGCGCCGAGCCGAACGGTCCGTCCGCGTCGCGCCGGGGGTCGGCCAGGACGCGGCGGGCGACGGAGAGCGCGAACGCGCCCAGCTCCGGGTCGAGCGGGAGCGGGCGGCCGAGTGCCTCGGACAGGTCCCAGGTGTGCGTCACCAGCTCCATCGTGTAACCCGACAGGGCCGCTGCGCCGGGTACCTCGCCCCACGGCACCCGCACCGGCGCCTGCATCCGGGCGTCGTCCGCCCAGGCCCGCAGCGCGCGGGCGCGGACCTCCTCGAAGGCGTCCGCCCACCCGTCGTCGGCGACGTCGGCGGACGGGTGCACGGCGAGCCCGTCGCCGCCCTCGCCGGCCACCGCCATGCGCAGGGTGCCGCCGACGACGTGACCGAGCAGGGCGCGCACGTCGTACTCGGCGCACGGCGTCGGAGCGGCCAGCTGCTCCGGCCGGACGGTCCTGATCAGCTCGGCGGCCTGCTCGGTGGCGCGGGCGTAGACGGGGCGGGGGTCGATGGCGTTCATGGCCGGGCCTTTCTGTTCTGCTGTCCTTGCCCCCAGGTTCGCCCGATAACCTGACATCTTCCGTCAACATTTGCCGCGGGTCTCCGGCGGAGGGATCCTGACCCTGTGAAGTCCGGCCGTCTGCTGTCGATCCTGCTGCTCCTGCAGACCCGCGGCCGCGTCCCCGCCCGCGAGCTCGCCGACCGGCTCGAGGTGTCGGTGCGGACCGTCTACCGCGACGTCGAGGCCCTGTCGGCCGCCGGCGTGCCCGTCTACGCCGAACGCGGGCGGCACGGCGGCATCGAGCTGCTGGCCGGGTTCCGCACGGACGTCACGGGACTGACCGCCGACGAGTCCCGCGCGCTGTTCATCCTGGCCGCGCAGGGCGCGCACGCGGCGCTCGGCCTGGACGAGGCCCTCGGTTCGGCGCTGCGCAAGGTGATGGCCGCCCTGCCCGCGCCGCACCGCCCGGCCGCGGAGGAGACCAGCCGCCGCATCCTGGTCGACGCCACCCGCTGGAAGGGCGGCCCGCGACGGGCCGTGGACCTCCAGGTGCCGCAGGACGCGGTCTTCGCCGACCGCAGGCTCCGGCTGCGCTACCGGCACAGCGGCGAGCGGGAGACGCGGACGTACACCGTCGACCCCTACGGCCTCGTCTCCAAGGCCGGCGTCTGGTACCTGGTCGCCGACCGGCGGGCGAGACCGCGGCTGTTCCGCGCCGATCGGGTGCGGTCGGCGACCGTCCTGGACGATCCCGTCAGGCGACGGCCCGGCGTCGAACTCGCCGACGCCTGGGAGGTGTTGCGCCGCCAGGTCGAGGAGCGGACGGGCGGGCTCGACGTCACCGTCCGGGTCAGGCGCGAGCGGCTGGACATGTTCCTGCGCCTGAACGCCGGGCACCTGGCCGCACTCCCCGACGACGCCGGCACCGGCGAGTGGGTCACCGTGCGCCTGTCGTACGGCGTCGTCCGCGAGGCGCGCCAACTGCTGCCGTACGCCGACCAGGTGGAGGTCCTCTCGCCGCCGGAGGTGCGCGAGGAGCTGGCGGCCGCGGCCGCCTCCGTCATGAGGCTGTACCGGCCGGCGGCCGTGGGCGGACCGTGAAGCGGCCGGTGGGCGGCGCGCCTTGAGGTCCGCTTCACCCGATTGACAGCCCGGGGACAGGCCGGCCCCAACAAGCGCCTAACCGCGGTTGGTTGAGTACCCGCCTCAGGACTTCCTCATTCTCCCCCGGAGCTGTCCCTCATGAAGCGTGTGCGTCTCGTCCCCGCGGTCGCCCTGCTGGCGTTCTCGCCGCTGGCCCTGGTGGCCTGCGGCTCGGACGGCTCGTCGTCCTCCTCCGGCAGCGGCGCCTCCGCCCAGCAGTCATGTCAGCCGCCGTCGGGCGCGCCGGGCGGCCGGCCCTCGGGGATGCCGAGCGGTGTTCCGTCGGGCGCCCCGACGGGCAAGGCGACCGACCGGCCCTCCGGCGCGCCGTCGGGGATGCCGAGCGGTGCGCCCAGCGGCGGCCCCGGTGCGGGCCAGGGCGGCCCCGGCGGGGGCCAGGGCGGCTGCGGCGGTCCCGGCGGTGGCGGCGCGATGCCCAGCGGCGCCCCGAGCCGGAGCGCGACCGGGAGCTGACCCGGCGTCGTACGGCAGGGGCGGCACCCGTACGTCGGGTGCCGCCCCGCTCGCTGTCCGGGCTCAGTCCAGCCAGTGGTCCCGGCCGACGGTGATCAGCCGCAGCTGCCGGGTGGCGCGCCGGGTCACGCGGTCGCGCTCCTCCGGCGGGGCCTCCAGCGCCTGGAGGAACAGCGAGGCCGTGATCAGCATCTGGTCGACGTACAGATGGGCCAGCATGAGCAGGTCGTCGTCGCTCCAGCCCGCGCACTGGGGGTCCTTGGCCAGTTCGGTCTTCACCTCCTCGGCGAACCGCTCCAGTTGCTCGCGGATCGCCTCCCGCACCGGCTGCACCCCGCCGTGCCGCTCGCGGGCGATGAAACGGACGTGAGCGGGGTACGCGTCGACATGGCGGGCGATCAACTCCACGGCCCGCGCGATGCGTTGATCGATGTCGTCGGCCGCGGACACCGTCGCCCGGATCATCGGGTGCAGGCTGCCCAGCGCCTCCTCGACCAGGGCCACGCCCAGATCCGCCGTCGAGCGGAAGTGGCGGTAGAAGGCCGTCGGGGCGACGCCGACGGCGCGGGTGACCTCACGCAGGCCCAGGCTGCTCAGGCTCTGCTCCTCCAGCAGGGCGAGCGCCGCGTCCAGGAGTGCCTGCCGGGTCTTCTGCTTCTGGGCCTGCCGGATGCCGAGGGTGTGACTCATGCCATGCAGTTAACAACTGTTCTCCGGAATTTGAAAGGCATGGAACACGCTAGACTCGGTAGTCAGTGAACAACTGTTACTACAATCGTTCACCGAGATGTCATCGAGTGGCGTCCCCGGACGCCCCGGAGGGGGATCGAATCTCATGCTGTTCCTCGTCGCCGCGTTCATGCTGCTCGGCGTCGTGCTGGGCACCGTCGCCCACGCGCCGCTGACCGTCAGTGCCGTCGCGGCCGCCGGCATCGCCGTCTGGCTCGGCGTCTTCGCCGTCCGCGAGCGCCACAACCGCCGCCGGACCTCGGCCCACTGACGTCCGCACCGACGACCGTCCGCACCGACCCACAGGAGCTGAGCACCATGCACCTCACCGCCCCGGCCACCGCACGCCGCACCGAGCCCCGCTCGCCCGCCCGCGACGCCGACGGCATGGCCGTCGCGTCCTTCATCCTCGGCCTGCTCGGCCTGCTCGTGCTGAACGTCTTCCTCGGCCCCGTCGCCATCGTGCTCGCGGCCGTCGCCCTCTGGCGCGGCACCACCCGCCGCGGCCGCGCCTACCTGGGACTGACCCTCGGCGTGGCCGACCTGGTCGTCCTGCTGATCGCCATGGAGATCTCCAACACCGTCTCCTGGAGCCTGTGACCGGGGGAGCCCGGGGGAGCCCGGCACCGCCACACGGCCGACGCCCCCAGGACGACGGGGCACGGCCGAAAACACGGCCCTGCCGCGCCTGCCACGCCTGCCGCGGCCGACGGCCCGTGAGGAGGGCCCCGTAGAATCGGGGCATCATGGCTTACCTCGACCACGCCGCGACCACCCCGATGCTGCCCGAGGCAGTCGAGGCACTCGCCGCGCACCTGAGCGTCACGGGCAACGCCTCCTCCCTGCACGCCTCCGGCCGCAGGGCCCGCCGCACGGTCGAGGAGGCCCGCGAGACCCTCGCGGAAGCGCTCGGCGCCCGCCCCAGCGAGGTCGTCTTCACCTCCGGCGGCACCGAGGCCGACAATCTCGCCGTCAAGGGCCTGTACTGGTCGCGCCGCGCCGCCGACCCGGCCCGCACCCGCATCCTGAGCAGCCCCGTCGAGCACCACGCCGTCCTGGACGCCGTCCACTGGCTCGGCGAGCACGAGGGCGCCACGGTCGAGTACCTGCCGGTCGACTCCTACGGCCGGGTCCACCCCGAGGCCCTGCGCGAGGCGATCGCCCGCGATCCGGCCGACGTGGCCCTGGCCACCGTGATGTGGGCGAACAACGAGATCGGCACCGTCCTGCCGGTCCGTGAACTCGCCGAGGTGGCCCGCGAGTTCGGCATCCCGCTGCACGCCGACGCGGTCCAGGCCGTCGGCCAGGTACCGGTCGACTTCGCCGCCTCGGGGCTCGCCGCGATGACGGTCTCGGGCCACAAGATCGGCGGCCCGTACGGCATCGGCGCGCTGCTCCTCGGCCGCGAGCACAGCCCCGTGCCCGTCCTGCACGGCGGCGGACAGGAACGGCACGTGCGCTCCGGCACCCTGGACGTCCCCGCGATCGCCTCCTTCGCGGTCGCCGGACGGCTGGCCGCCGAGCAGCGCGAGTGGTTCGAACGCGAGATCGGCGCCCTGCGCGACAGCCTGATCGAAGCCGTCCGCGACGCCGTCCCGGACGCCATCCTCGGCGGCGACCCGGTCGACCGGCTCCCGGCCAACGCCCACTTCACCTTCCCGGGCTGCGAGGGCGACTCCCTGCTGCTGCTCCTGGACGCCCAGGGCATCGAGTGCTCCACGGGCTCCGCCTGCACCGCGGGCGTCGCCCAGCCCAGTCACGTCCTGCTGGCCACCGGAGCCGAACCGGCCCTGGCCCGCGGCACCCTGCGCTTCTCCCTCGGCCACACCTCCACCAAGGCCGACGTCGAGGCGGTCGCGAAGGCGATCGGCCCGGCGGTGGAACGCGCCCGCGCGGCGGGCCTGACCTGAACGCTCCGCGGCGGGTGCCGGGTGGCTGTGCCGCGGCCGTCCGCGGGGCCGTCGTAGCCGGTCGCGCAGTTCCCCACGCCCCTTCACAGGCGTGGTCATCCCGCAGCGGACTCCGCCCGGCCTGCACAGCGCCGCGTCACGCCTGTCAGTGATCGCAGCGGCTCGCGGCGCTGCTGATCGGGTCCCGGATCAGGCCCGCGCGCGCCGTACGAGCCGCATGTACCGGTCCCAGTCCCAGTGCGGGCCCGGGTCGGTGTGGTCCGTGCCGGGCACCTCCACATGCCCGATGACGTGCTGCCGGTCCACCGGTATGCCGTACCGCCCGCATATCCCCGCCGTCAGGCGGGCCGAGGCGGCGTACATCGCGTCGGTGAAGTTCTCCGGTCGGTCCACGAAGCCCTCGTGCTCGATGCCGACGCTGCGTTCGTTGTACGCCCGGTTGCCCGCGTGGAACGCCACGTCCAGCTCGCGGATCATCTGCGTGATCCGGCCGTCCCGGCGCACGATGTAGTGGGCCGCGGCCTGGTGGCCGGGATCCTGGAAGACCTTCACCGCGCTGCCGTAGCTGCCCTGGGTGACATGGATGACCACGCGGTCGATCCGGTAGTCGTCCGGCCGGTCCGCCCACCGGAAGTTCGCCGGGGAGGCCGCCACCCAGCGCGCGCCCCGGAAGTCCACCGCGCCCTCCACCCGCGGCCTGCGCACCCCCGGCAGCCGCCACCACAGGTGCGCCAGCTCCTCGCGCGCCAGCGCGACCGTGCCCACGGCGGCCGCCGCCCCGCCCACGAGCAGGGCCCGCCGGCCGATCCGCCGGTCCCCGTCGCTCTTCCTCGTCCCCGCCTCGACCCCCATGTGATCCACAACGGATACTCGCGAGCTCCGGTTCCCGCGGGCCCGTACCCTTGAGGGGCTATGACTGACACCCCGCAGCGCCCCCTCCGCGTCCTCGCCGCCATGTCCGGCGGAGTGGACTCCGCCGTCGCCGCCGCCCGCGCCGCGGAGGCCGGCCACGACGTGACCGGCGTCCACCTCGCGCTCTCCGCGAACCCGCAGTCGTTCCGCACCGGCGCGCGGGGCTGCTGCACCATCGAGGACTCGCGCGACGCCCGCCGCGCCGCCGACGTCATCGGCATCCCGTTCTACGTCTGGGACCTCGCCGACCGCTTCCGCGAGGACGTGGTCGAGGACTTCGTCGCCGAGTACGAGGCCGGCCGCACCCCCAACCCGTGCCTGCGCTGCAACGAGAAGATCAAGTTCGCCGCCCTGCTCGACAAGGCGCTGGCGCTGGGCTTCGACGCGGTGTGCACCGGCCACTACGCCAAGGTGATCCTCAACGAGGACGGCACGCGCGAGCTGCACCGCGCCTCCGACCTGGCCAAGGACCAGTCGTACGTCCTCGGCGTGCTCGACGACCGGCAGCTCGCCCACGCCCTGTTCCCGCTCGGCGACACGGTCACCACCAAGGACGAGATCCGCGCCGAGGCCGAGCGCCGCGGCCTCGCCGTCGCCAAGAAGCCCGACTCGCACGACATCTGCTTCATCGCCGACGGCGACACCCAGGGCTTCCTGGCCCGGCGGCTGGGCCGGGCCGAGGGCGACATCGTCGACGAGTCCGGCGCGAAGCTCGGCACGCACGACGGGGCGTACGGCTTCACCATCGGCCAGCGCAAGGGCCTGCGCATCGGCACCCCGGCGCCCGACGGCAAGCCGCGCTACGTGCTGGACATCTCGCCCGTGAACAACACCGTCACCGTCGGCCCGGCCGAGGCCCTGGACGTCTCCGCGCTCACCGCGATCCGCCCCCGCTGGTGCGGAGCGGCCCCCACCGGCCCCGGCACCTACACCGCCCAGCTGCGCGCCCACGGCGGCGAGACCGAGGTGCGGGCGGAGCCGGTCGACGGCCGCCTGGAGGTCACCTTCACCGAACCGGTCCGCGGCGTGGCCCCGGGCCAGGCCATCGTCCTCTACGACGGCACCCGCGTGGTCGGCTCCGCCACCATCGCCTCCACCACCCGCACGACGGCTTCCGTCGGCTAGCCGCGCCGTCCCGGGACGCCGGTGCCGCGGACGCAGTACGAGGCTTACCTCGTGGCGCGGACGGAGCTGGGTTACACGGCTGGGAGTAATTCGGTCAACGTGGGGTGACGAGCCCTGGCGCATTCGGCGGGTCGTTTCAGGCTATGACGTGCGAATTATTCGCACGTCGGAGCCAACGCCTCCGGCAAGAGCTACGGCCTGGACGTCCTGCGCTTCATGTGGGTCTGCAGCAGTTTCATGGCCAGGTCGTGGCCGTAGTGACTGGCCATGTCGACGGGGGTGCGGCCGTCTGGATCTGCGAGCTCGGGATCGGCCCCGAAGGCCAGCAACACGGCCGTGGTGTGCACAGTCAGCGGCTGCCCGCTCTGCAAGGAACCATCACCCTCGACATCGATCGCGTGCGTCAGCAACGTCATGTTGCCGAAGACCTCATCGGGATCGGAGCCGGCGGTCAGCAACCGGGCCAGCGCCTCGGCGTCCTCCTGCTCGACCGCTTGATGCGCGGGTGTCCAGTAGTCGCTCACCAAGGCATTCAACCGTCCCCCACAGCACGACTGCCAGCGACCATTCGCGCCATCGGTCGTGTGATTCCAGTAGAGGGTCTTGCGGCAGCTACTGGCTGACGGATGCCGATGCTGTGGCCCCGGACCGTATCGCGTCGACGAACGAGGAGAATGCCGTCCGGCCGACGGAGAAGCCACGGGCAGGATGGACGCTGTGCCGTATCGCCACCCGTGCGTCATCACGGAACGCGATCTCGACGCAGGCGTTGCCGGACGCCTCCGAGAACGAGGACTTGAACCACTTCAACTCAGACAAAGAGGGCACCTCTTACAGGTCTCCGATGATTTCAAGGATGACGTCCCTCGATTTCCTCGGATTCAACGCCACCCGTTCGACCAAGTCCAGGCGGGTCCGGAAGTTGGCCAGATGGGTGGGTGAGTCGAAGAAGACGGCGCCGATGGGAGAGTCCACCTGCACGGTGTCCAGGTGGGCGTTGGGTGCCGAGGCGTACATCACGGTGTCTCCGGCCATGGGGAAGCCCTCGGCCGTGAAGGGGATGACCAGTAGTCGGACGTTGTCGCGTTCGCTCTCCTCGAGCAGTCGGTTCAACTGTGCCTTGGCGACGTGGCGTCCTCCGATCCGCATCCGTAGGGCCGCCTCATGGACGTGACCCACGTACGGCACGCCGGGGCTGTTCGCGATCACGCTGTGCCGGCCGAGCCGCTGCGCTACCCGCAGTTCCACTTCCAGGCGGGGGAGTGCCGGGAAGAACAGGTCGAAGAGAGCGCGGGCGTGATCCTCCGTCTGGAAGATTCCTGGAATGTGGGCGGTCTGAAGGGTTCTGAGGCTGGTGGCGTGGTACTCCAACTCCGCTACATCGAGGAAGTCCGGTGGGATCTTTCCCCGGTACTCGTCCCACCATCCTTTGGGGCGTCCGCCGGTCATCGCGGCCAGGGCGTCGACCAGGTCGGGGTCGTTGCACTCGTAGATGCTCGCGAGTCGCCGTAGCCGTTCCTCGCTGATGCCGAACCGGCCCGACTCGATGTTCGAGATCATCGTGCGGTCGACGCCGAGCCGCGTCGCGGCCGCGGGTGCGGCCATGCCGGCGGCTTCGCGCAGCCGCCGTAGTTCGGCTCCGAACCGGCGCTGACGGATGCTCGGCTGGTGCCGTGGTGCCATGAACAACTCCTCGCTCGCGCGCACAGTTTGCCGATCTCCTGGTCTCGGCGTCCATCGAAACTCAAGGTAAAACCCGTTCAGGTGAAGTCGGTAGCACGTGTTTTAGTCGAGGCGCTAGCGTGTGGTCCACGCCACCACTGCATCCCCCAGCGGAAGCGCACCGCCCACCCCACTCCCGTCCCGGGCCCGACGGGAAGAAGGGACCGGCGGCAGGCCACCGCCGGGTGTCGGGGCCCGGGTCCGCGGCGTGGACCGGGATGCGCGTGGCGCCGTATGGGACAGCACCGACAAACCCGACGAACCGAAACCGTGACCGTCGCACCGCGAACACGCACACGTGCACGCACAAGGAGGTGACGCGTGAAGAACGCGGAAGCGGAACACGAGCCGATCCCTGAACTGCCGGGCCCGGACGACCATGTCCTCCCCGCTCCACCCCTCATCCCGTTCGCCGAACCCTGGGAGTGCGAGCTGTACGTCCCGCGTGACCCGCGCGGGCCGGCCGTCGCCCGTACGACGCTCAAGGCCGTGCTCGGCGCGCACGGGCTGGAGGAGTTCACCTACCGGGCGGAACTGCTGACCTCCGAGTTGACCACCAACGCCGTCCGGTACTCCCTCGGCCCCGCCACCGTGCGACTGCGCTGGACGAACCCCGTGCGGGTCAGCGTCATGGACACCTGCCCGGTGTTTCCCCTGCCGTTGGCGCAGGGCGGACCGCACGCGGAGGGCGGGCGGGGGCTGCTGATCCTCGATCTGCTGGCCGACGCCTGGGGCGGATGCAGCCTGGGCGAGTCGCTGTTCGGCGTGGGCGGCAAGACCGTCTGGTTCGAGTTGGTGCTCGGCGGGGGTGACCCGCCGCCCGGCGGCGGGAGCGGCGACGGCAGCGCACCGAAGCCGCCCGAACTGCCGGTGCTCGCGGCCTGAGCGCCGGTGCTCGGGACCGTGCGGACGGCCCCGCGCCATAGGCCTGACCGCGGCCACCTCGATCGGTCGTCCGCCGCGGCCGGCCCGACGGCACCGGCGTGGGACACCCTGCCGGAGTCGGGTGTCCCACGGGGCCGGACGCGCGCGCACCGGCCAGTGCGGATAAGGGCCGGAGCCTCGCGCTAATCCCCGTCGGCGGGCGCGGCCGTGGAGAAGAACTCCGCCAGGACCGGGCCGAGTTCGTGCGGGTCCACCATGTGGGTCTGGCCCGCCAGTTCGCGGTACACGCCCTGCGGCACGTTGTCGGTGACCGCCCGGGCGGCCCGGCGCATCCAGTCCGGGCTCGCGTCGCCCGCGATGGAGAGCACCGGGACCGGGACCGAGGCCAGCAGTTCCTCGGGGACCAGCCCGTCGCCCATCACCGCGTTGTCGTAGGCCAGGCTGGGGGCGAGCGTCTCCATGCCCGGCCACATGGGGGACCGGCGGGCGCCCTGGATCATGGCCTCGGCCAGGCCGGTGGCCCTGAGGAACAGCTCGACCGCGTCCCCGCGGCGGCCCTGGGCCAGCGCCTCGGTGAGGCGTTCGGTGTACTCGGCGCGCTCCTCGGCCCCGCCCTCGTACACGGCGAACGGCACCTCGTACACCGCCGCCGCGCGCACCGGCAGCCCGCTCGCCGCCGCCCGCAGGACCAGGGCGCCGCCCGACGACATGCCGTACAGCGCGGCCTGCCCGCCGACCGCCTCGATCAGCGCGGCGAGGTCCTCCACCTCACGGGCCACCGCGTAGGGCCGCGTGTCACCGCTCTCGCCACGGCCCCGGCGGTCGTAGACGACCACGCTGAAGCGGTCCTCCAGGAACGGGGCGAGGGGCGCCACGGTGGCGCCCGTCGACATCGCGCCGCTCACCAGGATCACCGCGGGTCCCCGTCCGGTCCGCCGGTACGCGATGGGGGTACCGTCGCCTGAAATGGTCTTCTTGTCCATGTCTGACGAGACTGCCGCACCGCGGGCGATTCCTCGCGGTCAACCGCCTACGACACTTCCACTTCGTAGAAGCAGAGGTGGTCCTTGATCTCGCTCACCTCCGGCTTGGGGTCCGGATACGCCCACACGAGGTCCGCCGCGCCGGGCAGCGACCAGTAGGAGGCCGTGCCCTTGAACGGGCAGTGGGTGTGGGTGCCGGACGGGGTCAGCAGGTCGAGGCGGACGTCCTCGGCGGGGATGTAGTACCGCGGCGGACAGCCCGTCTCACTCAGGACCAGGGCCCGGGAGGTCTCCGCGAGGACCTGGTCGCCGTGCACCGCGCGCACGCGCTGGTCGGCTTGCTCGATGGTGATCTTGTGTCCTTCGGTCATACCGGAAAAGCGCTCGCGGACGCCCGGTTCTTCCCGCGTACGGTGACCCTCATGCGAATCTGCGTCTTTCTCTCCGCCGCCGACCTCCACGACCGTTACACCCGCCCCGCCCGCGAGTTCGCCGTCCTGCTGGGCAAGGGCGGGCACACCCTGGTGTGGGGCGGTTCGGACGTCGGTCTGATGAAGGTGGTCGCCGACGGCGTACAGGAGGCGGGAGGCAGGCTGTGCGGGGTCTCCGTGGGCTTCCTGGCGGCGAAGGCACGCACCGGCGCCGACGAGATGGTCATCGCCGCGGACCTCTCCGAGCGCAAGAGACTGCTGCTGGAGAAGTCGGACGCCGTGGTGATCATGGTCGGGGGCACCGGAACCCTCGACGAGGCCACCGAGATCCTGGAGCTCAAGAAGCACGGCCACACCCAGAAGCCGGTCGTCCTGCTCAACACGGCCGGCTTCTACGACGGTCTGAAGGAACAGTTCCGGCGCATGGAGGACGAGGGATTCCTGCCGCGCCCACTGGCCGACCTGGTGTTCTTCGCCGAGGAGCCGGCCGGGGCGCTGGCCTACCTGGAGGAGAGCGGCGGGCTGCGATGATGTGGCCATGGCTACACATGTGATCACCGGGGCGGGCTCCGGCATCGGCGCGGCCGTCGCCCGCCGCCTGCACGCGCGCGGGGACGACCTCGTGCTGCACGCGCGCGACGCGGGCCGCGCGAAGGAACTGGCGGCGCTCTTCCCCGGCGCGCGGACGCTCGTCGGCGACCTGGCCGACCCGGACCGGCTGTCCTGGGCCTTCTCCCACCAGTCGCTCCCGGACCGCGTGGACGGCCTGCTGCACATCGCGGGCGTCGTCGACCTCGGCCCGGTCGGCGAGCTGACCCCCAAGGCGTGGCGCCACCAGCTCGACGTCAACCTGATCGCCCCCGCCGAGCTGACCCGCCTGCTGCTGCCCCAGCTCCGCGCCGCCCGCGGCCACGTCGTCTTCGTCAACTCCGGCGCCGGCCTGACCGCCCACGCCGACTGGTCCGCGTACGCCGCCTCCAAGCACGGCCTGAAGGCGCTCGCCGACGCGCTGCGCCACGAGGAGCACGCGAACGGCGTCCGCGTCACCTCCGTCTACCCCGGCCGCACCGCCAGCCCCATGCAGGCCAAGGTCCACCAGCAGGAGGGCAAGGAGTACGACCCCTCGAAGTGGATCGACCCGGAGTCGGTCGCCACGACGATCCTGATGGCCCTCGACCTGCCCCGGGACGCCGAGGTCAACGACCTCACGGTGCGCCCGGGGCGGTGAACCGGCGGAGATGTTCCGTAGGCTTCCCGGGTGAGTGAAAACAGCCAGGTCACCTTCGGCGCGGCCACCGGCGTCGGCTCCATGCCGGGCGGGGACGCCCGGGAGGCCGCCAAGACCGCGACCGGGACGTTCGAGGACTTCCCGTTCCTGCCCGAGCTGCCCGCCCGGGGGCCCGGCGCCGACATGATCGGCCGGACCGCCGGAATGCTCGTCGAGTTGTACGCGCGCGTGGAGCCCAGCGGGTGGCGCGTCGGCGACCGGCCCGGCCGGGACACCAAACGGGCCCGGTCCTGGCTCGGCGAGGACCTCGACGCGCTGGAGGAGTTCACCCAGGGCTACCAGGGTCCGCTGAAGGTGCAGGCCGTCGGCCCCTGGACGCTGGCCGCCGCGCTGGAGCTGAGGAACGGCGAGGCCGCGCTCTCCGACCCCGGCGCCTGCCGCGACCTGGCCGCATCCCTGGCCGAGGGCCTGCGGCTGCACCTCCAGGAGGTACGGCGCCGGGTGCCCGGCGCGCACCTCGTGCTCCAGCTCGACGAGCCGTCCCTGACCGCCGTGCTGCGCGGACAGGTCAGGACCGCCAGCGGATACCGCACCCACCGGGCCGTCGACCGGCAGATCGTCGAGGCCACGCTCCGCGACCTCGTCGGGGTGCACGGCGACGGCCCCGTCGTGGTCCACTCGTGCGCACCGGACGTCCCGTTCGCGCTGCTGCGCCGGGCGGGCGCGGCGGCCGTCTCCTTCGACTTCTCACTCCTCACCGAGCGTGACGACGACGCGATCGGAGAGGCGGTGGAAGGGGGCACCCGGCTGTTCGCCGGGATCGTGCCCGGCACGGACACCGCATTGTCGGACCCGGCCGGTAGCGTCATGGGGGTCAGGACGCTGTGGCGCAGGCTGGGGCTGCGACCGGGACTCCTCGCGGAGACGGTCACGCTCACCCCGGCGTGCGGACTCGCGGGCGCCTCCCCCGGGTACGCGCGGGCGGCGCTCGCCCACTGCGTCCGGGCGGCGAGATCCCTCGCGGACAACCCAGAGTAACGGGAGGACAACACGGTGGCCGGCGACAAGCAAGCGGAGACGACGGTGCCCGCCGAGGCGCGGGAGAAGCACGCCCAGCTCGCTGAGCAGATCGAGGAGCACCGCCTCCGGTACTACGGGAAGGACGACCCGGTCATCAGCGACGCGGAGTTCGACGAACTCATGCGCTCCCTGGAGGCCATGGAGGAGCAGTACCCGGAGCTGCGCACGCCGGACTCGCCGACGCAGAAGGTCGCGGTCGAGTTCGAGACCGACCTCGCCAAGGTCGAACACCGCTCGCGCATGCTCTCCCTCGACAACGTCTTCGACGACGCCGGGCTCGCCGCCTGGGCCGAGCGCGTCCAGCGCGACGTCGGCACCCCCGACCACCACTTCCTGTGCGAGCTCAAGGTCGACGGCCTCGCGGTGAACCTGACCTACGAGGACGGCCGCCTGGTGCGCGCCGCCACCCGCGGCACCGGGCGGATCGGCGAGGACATCACGCCCAACGTGATGACGATCGCGGAGATCCCGCACCGGCTGAAGGGCGAGCGGGTCCCGCGGTTCGTCGAGATCCGCGGCGAGGTCTACTTCCCCATGGAGGCGTTCCAGGACCTCAACACCCGCCGGGTGGCGGCCGGCGAGAAGCCCTACGCCAACCCCCGCAACTCCGCCTCCGGTTCGCTGCGCCAGAAGGACCCGAAGGTCACCGCGACGCTCCCGCTGCACATGGTCGTCCACGGCATCGGCGTCCTGGAGGGCTTCGACGGCCCCTCCCGCCTGTCCGGGGTGTACGACCTGCTCAAGACGTGGGGCCTGCCCACCTCCCCGCACAACAGGGTGGTCGACGACCTCGACGGCGTAAGGGAGTTCATCGCCCACTACGGCGAGCACCGGCACTCCGTGGCGCACGAGATCGACGGAGTGGTCGTCAAGCTCGACGAGATCCCGCTGCAGGGACGGCTCGGCTCCACCTCGCGCGCGCCGCGCTGGGCCATCGCCTACAAGTACGCGCCGGAAGAGGTCAACACCAGGCTCGTCAACATCCGGGTGGGCGTGGGCCGCACGGGCCGGGTCACGCCGTACGCCCAGGTCGAACCGGTGACGGTGGCCGGTTCCGAGGTCGAGTTCGCGACCCTGCACAACCAGGACGTCGTCAAGGCCAAGGGCGTCCTCATCGGCGACACCGTGGTGCTGCGCAAGGCCGGTGACGTCATCCCGGAGATCCTCGGACCGGTCGTCAGCAAGCGGGACGGCAGCGAACGGGAGTTCGTGATGCCGGCCGAGTGCCCGGAGTGCGGCACGCCGCTGAGGCCGATGAAGGAGGGCGACGTCGACCTGCGCTGCCCCAACGCCCGCGGCTGCCCGGCCCAGCTGCGCGAGCGCCTGTTCTACCTGGCGGGCCGCAAGGCCCTGGACATCGAGCACTTCGGGTACGTCGCCGCGGCCGCCCTCACCCAGCCGCTGGAGCCGAAGGACCCGCCACTGAAGGACGAGGGCGACCTGTTCGGCCTCACCGTCGAACAACTGCTGCCCATCCGGGCCTACGTCCTCGACCAGGACAGCGGCCTGCCCAAGCGCGACCCGGAGACCGGCGAGGAGAAGGTCGCCACCGTCTTCGCCAACAAGGAGGGCGCCCCCCGCAAGAACGCGCTCGCCATGCTGGAGAACATCGAGGCCGCCAAGCAGCGCCCGCTCGCCCGCGTCCTCACCGGTCTGTCGATCCGTCACGTCGGCCCGGTCGCGGCCGAGGCGCTGGCCCGCGAGTTCCGCTCGATCGACCGCATCGAACAGGCCGGCGAGGAGGAGCTCGTCGCCGTGGACGGCGTGGGCGAGATCGTCGCCAAGGCCGTCAAGGAGTGGTTCGCCGAGGACTGGCACCGGGAGATCATCCGCAAGTGGAAGGCCGCCGGGGTGCGGCTGGAGGAGGAGGCCGGCGAGGACCAGGGCCCCCGCCCGCTGGAGGGCCTGACCGTCGTCGTGACCGGCACCCTGGAGCACTTCACCCGCGACGGCGCCAAAGAGGCGCTGCAGAGCCGCGGGGCGAAGGTCACCGGTTCTGTCTCGAAAAAGACGTCTTTCGTCGTTGTGGGTGACAACCCCGGATCGAAGTACGACAAGGCGATGCAGCTGAAGGTTCCCGTCCTGAACGAGGAAGGGTTCGGCGTCCTGCTCGAACAAGGGCCGGAAGCGGCGGCCGAAGTCGCGCTTTCGGCTGAGGAATAGCGGTTGAAGGCCACTCGATCGGCGCATATCAGATGCATACGGGTGGCGAGGGCGCATTCGGGCGACCGTAGGCGACCGCTGCCCGTGAAAGCCTTCTGCGGCCTACTGTTGAGAGGTGCGCCTGCCGCGCCCAGCCGCGGTCGGGGCATCCCCGCTGTCCTCGACGGGTTCGTGAGGACGCGGCAAGGGTTTTCCGACGCGGTGCCGTTGGCGGTTGTCGGGCATCGGGCCGCGGGGCGTGGGCACCGCCGGCTGTGAGAGGGACGGGAATGGAACCGACCGAGAGCGCTGCCCCGGAATCATGGCTGCGCCGGGGCCGGGTGACCGGCGACCGGTGGGCGGGCCGGCGGGGCGTGCGGCCTTCGGAGCGTCAGGGCGGGCGGGGGAGCGCCACCGGACAGTACACCGTGGCGGACGGCCGGGGCGTCCGGCAGTTCACCGCGGTGCCCGCGTCCGGACTGCCGGACGCCGACACCGAACGGCACCTGCCCTGGCCGGCGCTGCCCGCCGCGATCGTCGCGGTCGCCGGGTGCGTCCTCGGCGCCGGCTTCTACCGGGCGTTCACCGGCACCCACGCGCTCTTCCCGGACGGCCCCGTCGGCTGGTCCCTGGCGGTGCTGACCGGCGTCATCGTCGGCCACCTGGTCATGCTCGGGCGGTCCCGCTGGTGGGGCGGCACCGGCTCCGGCGCCGCGCTCACCCTCGCCGTTCTGATGCTGTACGGCTGGGTGCCCGCCGGCATGGTCAGCCTCAGCGTCGTCGTCCTGGTCGGCATCGCCCGGCGGGGCCGCTGGCGGCAGGGCGTGCTGCACGGCTCCGTGGACATCCTCGGCATCGGCGCCGGAGCCCTCGTACTGGGCGCCTTCGGACGGGTGCCGTCGGTGGAGACGCCCTCGGACCCGGACACCTGGACCCTGTACACCGCCCCCGCGGTGGTGCTGGTCGCCGTCGCCTACCTCGCCGTCACCCGCACCCTGCTGTGGTACCTGCACGTCCCCCGCGGCGGCGTGCCAACCGTCGCCCGCACCGCCCTGGTCAGGCAGGGCCTGGTCGCGGTCGCGCTGCTCGGCATCGCCCCGCTGGTCTGCGTGGTGGCCACCGCACAGCCCGTGCTGCTGCCGCTGTTCGCCATCCCGCTGATCGCCCTCGACTCCACCCTGTGGATCGCCCGCGCCCGGGCGGAGGAACAGCTGCGCGACCCGCTGACCGGGCTGCCCAACCGGCAGTGGCTGCTGGAGCGCATCTGGACCGCGCTGGACGACGCCGAACGCATCGGCGCCCGCTCCGCCCTGATGCTCATCGACCTCGACCGCTTCCGGTCGGTCAACGACACACTCGGCCACCTCGCCGGCGACCGGCTGCTGCTGCAGATCGCCGACCGGCTGCGGGTGGCGCTGCCGCGCGGGGCCGAGGCCGCGCGGCTCGGCGGCGACGAGTTCGCCGTGTTACTGCCCGTCGCCGACTCCACGACGTCCGCGACCCGGGTGGCCCGCGGCCTGGTCGCCGCGCTCAGCTCCCCGCTCGACCTCGACGGGCTCACCCTCGTCCTGGAGGCCAGCGCGGGCGTCGCCGTCTTCCCCGACCACGCCCTGGACGCCGAGGGGATGCTGCGGCGGGCCGACGTGGCGATGTACCAGGCGAAGCGGGACCGCTCGGGCGTCGAGGCGTACGAGTCCAAGCGGGACTCGAACACGCCGGACCGGCTCGGACTGCTGGGAGACCTGCGCCGCGCCCTGGACGCGCACGAGGTGCAGCTGCACTACCAGCCCAAGGTCCGCTTCGACGGCCAGGTCGCCGGGCTCGAGGCGCTGGTGCGGTGGGTCCACCCCGAGCGGGGCAAGGTGCCGCCGGACGAGTTCATAGCGATCGCCGAGTCCTCCGGGCTGATGCCGCACCTCACGGAGTACGTGCTGGAGACGGCGCTCGGGCAGGTCGCCCGGTGGCGGTCGCAGGGGCTGTTCGTGCCGGTCGCGGTGAACGTGTCCCCGCGCGACGTCCACATCCCCGGGTTCGCGGGGTCGGTGGCGGCGCGCCTGGCCCGGCACGGCGTCCCGGCGGGCGCCCTGCAGCTGGAGATCACCGAGCATGTGCTGCTGGAGGACCCGCAGCGCGCCGCCGACACGCTCGCCGCGCTGACCGGGCACGGCGTGAAGATGTCCCTGGACGACTTCGGCACCGGCTACTCCTCGCTGGTGCACCTGCGGCGGCTGCCGGTCAGCGAGCTGAAGATCGACCGTTCCTTCGTGGCGCGCCTCGCGGTGGACACGGAGGACGCGGAGATCGTCCGCTGCACGGTCGACCTCGCGCACTCCCTCGGGCTGCTCGTCGTCGCCGAGGGCGTCGAGGACGACGAGACCTGGGAGCGCCTGCGCGACCTCGGCTGTGACGCCGTACAGGGCTGGCTGGTGGCCGCCGCCATGCCGCCCGAGGAGACCACGGCCTGGCTGCGGGCGCGCGGATCCCTGGGCTGGCAGCGCCCGAAGGCCGCCCTGCCGGCCGCCGAGTGAACACCCGCCCGCCCGGCCGCTGAGGAGCGGGGCACCCGCCCGCCTGAAGAGCGAGGCCTGGAGAGCGAGGCCTGAAGCGCGGGGCCCGGCACGGTCGCCGGGGCCGAGCCGGGGCGGTGGAGGCAAACCGGTTCACGGTCACCCGCCCCCGACCCATAGGATTGGGCCAAACCACACACACTCACCCCAGAGGAACGCTGCATGCCTGGCATCACGCGCGAGGAGGTCGCCCACCTCGCCCGGCTGGCGCGTCTGGAGCTGAAGCCCGAAGAACTCGAACACTTCGCGGGACAGCTCGACGACATCATCGGCGCGGTCGCCCGCGTCAGCGAGGTCGCCGACCAAGACGTACCGCCGACCTCGCACCCGCTCCCGCTGACGAACGTCATGCGCCCGGACGAGGTCCGTCCCTCGCTCACCCCCGAGCAGGCGCTCTCCGGCGCCCCGGCCCAGGAGCAGCAGCGTTTCAAGGTGCCGCAGATCCTGGGGGAGGACTGATCCCATGACGGACATCATCAAGCTCACGGCCGCCGAGACCGCCGCGAAGATCGCCTCCGGCGAACTCACGGCCGTCGAGGTCACCGAGGCACACCTGGCCCGCATCGAGGCCGTCGACGAGAAGGTGCACGCCTTCCTGTACGTCGACCGCGAGGGCGCGCTGGCCCAGGCCCGCGCCGTCGACGAGAAGCGGGCCAACGGGGAGAAGCTCGGCCCGCTGGCCGGCGTCCCCCTCGCGCTCAAGGACATCTTCACCACCGAGGGCGTGCCCACGACCGTCGGCTCGAAGATCCTCGAGGGCTGGATCCCGCCGTACGACGCGACCCTCACCAAGAGGCTGAAGGCCGCCGACGTCGTCATCCTCGGCAAGACCAACATGGACGAGTTCGCCATGGGGTCCTCGACCGAGAACAGCGCCTTCGGGCCCACCGGCAACCCCTGGGACCTCACCAGGATCCCCGGCGGCTCCGGCGGCGGCTCCTCCGCCGCGCTCGCCTCCTTCCAGGCGCCGCTCGCCATCGGCACCGACACCGGCGGCTCCATCCGCCAGCCCGCCGCCGTCACCGGCACGGTCGGCGTGAAGCCGACGTACGGCGCGGTGTCCCGCTTCGGCATGGTCGCCTTCTCGTCCTCCCTCGACCAGGGCGGCCCCTGCGCCCGCACCGTCCTCGACGCGGCCCTGCTGCACGAGGTCATCGCCGGACACGACCCGCTCGACTCGACCTCCATCGACGCCTCGGTCCCGCCGGTCGTCGAGGCCGCCCGCAACGGCAGCGTGGCGGGCATGCGCGTCGGCGTCGTCAAGCAGTTCCGCGGCGAGGGCTACCAGGCCGGCGTCATCCAGCGCTTCGACGAGTCCGTCGCGCTGCTGAAGGAACTGGGCGCCGAGATCGTCGAGCTGGACTGCCCGTCCTTCGACCTCGCGCTGTCGGCGTACTACCTGATCGCGCCGTCCGAGTGCTCCTCCAACCTCGCCCGCTTCGACGGCCTGCGCTACGGCCTGCGGGTCGGCGACGACGGCGGGCACTCCGCCGAGGAGGTCACCTCCCTCACCCGTGAGGCGGGCTTCGGCCCCGAGGTCAAGCGCCGCATCATGCTCGGCACGTACGCCCTCTCCAGCGGGTACTACGACGCCTACTACGGCAGCGCCCAGAAGGTGCGCACGCTCATCACGCGCGACTTCGAGAAGGCCTTCGAGCAGGTCGACGTGATCGTCTCGCCGACCACGCCCACCACCGCCTTCCCCATCGGCGAGCGCGCCGACGACCCGATGGCGATGTACCTGGCCGACCTGTGCACCATCCCGACCAACCTGGCGGGCAACGCGGCCATGTCCCTGCCCTGCGGCCTCGCCCCGGAGGACAACCTCCCGGTGGGCCTGCAGATCATCGCCCCCGCGCTCAAGGACGACCGGCTGTACAAGGTCGGCGCCGCCGTCGAGGCCGCCTTCGTGGAAAAGTGGGGTCACCCGCTGCTGGAGGAGGCTCCGTCGCTGTGAGCAAGCTGTCCAAGGCCAAGGACTTCAAGAAGTCCAAGTCCGGTACCTACCTGTCGATGGCCACCACCGCGTTCGGCGCGTTCGGTGTCGCCAAGCAGATCAAGAAGGCCCGCGCCGAGCAGGACACGCTCCGGCTGATCGACGCCACCGTCTCCGCGGTCGCGATCGTCACCGGCCTCGCCATCCTGTACCGCGAACTGAAGCGGCTGGGCGACGACGACGTCCTGCTGGGCTGAGAGGGAAGTTTCACCGTGACCACCACGACCGACCTGGTGTCGTACGAGGACGCGCTGGCGTCGTACGACCCCGTCATGGGCCTCGAGGTCCATGTCGAACTCGGCACCAAGACCAAGATGTTCTGCGGGTGTTCCACCGAACTGGGCGCCGAGCCCAACTCGCAGACCTGCCCGACCTGCCTCGGCCTGCCCGGCTCGCTCCCGGTCGTCAACGCGACCGGCGTCGAGTCCGCGATCAAGATCGGCCTCGCGCTGAACTGCCAGATCGCCGAGTGGTGCCGCTTCGCCCGGAAGAACTACTTCTATCCGGACATGCCGAAGAACTTCCAGACCTCCCAGTACGACGAGCCGATCGCCTTCGACGGCTACCTCGACGTGCAGCTGGAGGACGGCGAGACCTTCCGCGTGGAGATCGAACGCGCCCACATGGAGGAGGACACCGGCAAGTCGACGCACGTCGGCGGCGCCACCGGCCGTATCCACGGCGCCTCGCACTCGCTCCTCGACTACAACCGCGCCGGCATCCCGCTCATCGAGATCGTCACCAAGCCGATCGTCGGCGCCGGCGACCGGGCTCCCGAGGTGGCCAAGGCCTACGTCCGTGAGCTGCGCGAGCTGATCAAGGCGCTGGGCGTCTCCGAGGCCCGTATGGAGATGGGCCAGATGCGCTGCGACGTGAACCTGTCGCTGATGCCGAAGGGCTCCGAGAAGTTCGGCACCCGCTCGGAGACGAAGAACGTCAACTCGCTGCGCTCCGTGGAGCGGGCGGCGCGTTACGAGATCCAGCGGCACGCGGCCGTGCTGTCCTCCGGCGGCACGATCGTCCAGGAGACCCGGCACTTCCACGAGGACACCGGGTCGACGACGTCGGGCCGGGTGAAGGAGGAGGCCGAGGACTACCGGTACTTCCCCGAGCCGGACCTGGTGCCGGTGGCGCCGTCGCGCGAGTGGGTCGAGGAGATCCGCGCCGCGCTGCCGGAGCTGCCGCTGGTGCGCCGCAACCGGCTGCGCGAGGAGTGGGGCGTCAGCGCCACCGACATGCAGGCCATCCTCAACGCCGGCGCCCTGGAGCCGATCGTCGCCACGATCGACGCGGGCGCCGACGCGGCCTCCGCGCGCAAGTGGTGGATGGGCGAACTGGCGCGCAGCGCCAACGAGTCCGGCAAGACGCTGGACGAACTGGCCATCACGCCCGAGCAGGTGGCCCGGGTCAGCGAGCTGGTGGCCTCCGGCGACCTGAACGACAAGCTGGCCCGCCAGGTCATCGAGGGCGTCCTCGCGGGTGAGGGCACCCCGGACGAGGTCGTCGACAAGCGCGGCCTGAAGGTCGTCTCCGACGAGGGCGCGCTCACCGCCGCCGTCGACGAGGCCATCGCCGGCAACCCGGGCGTCGCGGACAAGATCCGCGGCGGCAAGGTGGCCGCGGCCGGCGCCCTGGTCGGCGCCGTGATGAAGGCCACGCGCGGTCAGGCCGACGCCGCCCGCGTCAAGGAGCTGATCCTGGAGAAGCTGGGCGTCGCCGAGGGCTGAGCGGGCCCGCACCGGGACAACCGCACACGGCCCCGGAGGACCACTGGTGTCCTCCGGGGCCGTGCTGTCTCCCACGGCGCCCAGCGGCCTTCCCCGGTCCGGCCCGGTCCGGCCCGTGCCGTCCCGGCCCGACCTCCTGCGGTGTCCCGCGGCCCGTCCGCTCGGCGTGGTGTCCGGTGGGCCGTCCGCCCGGCACGGTGTCCCATGGGCCGTCCGCTCAGCCGTGGCGTCACGACGGCGGCCCGGGCCGTTCGTCCGCCCGGGCATCCCCTGGGCCGTCCGCTCAAGCGGGGAGTTCCGCAACCGTCCGCTCAGCCGGGCTGCCGCAGGGGCCGTTCACTCATCCGCGCCGGTGCGCCGGCGGCCCGGGCCGCCGGCGTCCGGTTCGCCGGGAATGTCTCGCGGGGCCGTCCGCTCAGTCGCGGCGTCCCACGACGCGGGCGAAGCCGAGCAGGCGTCCCGCGTCGGCTTTCAGGAGGTCCACCGAGTCGCGGGCCATCCGGGCCATGACCTCGTCGGTGCTCTCCTCGGCGCACACCTCGCTCCACAGCAGCCAGTCGCGCCAGCCGTCCTCCAGCCAGTCGGCCGTCTCGACGGTCACCGCGCCCGTGCGCGTCCAGTTCCGGCGCCACCAGGCGGGCGAATGGAACGCCCAGAACCCCGGATCCCAGTGCGGCGCCAGATGCCCGGGCGGCTCGGCCCCCTCGATCTCCTCCCGCAGCCCCGGCACGACGACGCCGATCCGCCCGCCCGGCTTCAGCAGCCGGGTCAGGGTGGGCAGGTAGAGGTCGTCGGTGCCGAAGTACTGGTAGGCGTCGATGCTCACGATCGCGTCGAAGGTGCCCTCGCTGAACGGCAGTTCGTGCGCCTCGGCGCGCACCGGCAGCACCCGGTCGGCGAAGCCCGCCTCGGCGATCCGGCGCGCGTTGTCGTCGGGGCCCACCCACAGATCGGCCGCGGTGACCTGGACGCCGTACTCCCGGGCGAGGAAGACGGAGGTCATGGCGCGGCCGCAGCCCAGGTCCAGCACCCGCGCGCCCGGGCGCAGGGCGTCCAGGCCGAGCGCGGGAGCCAGCCACTCCAGCAGCCACAGGGCGTGCGGGCCCATCTGGTTGTCGATGGTCCAGCGGACGTCGTAGTGACTGCTGCGCGGGAATCGGGGGTGGGCCAGCCGGCCGGCGAGGTCGTCGGTCGAGGTCTCGAGTGCGGTGTCCGACATCGGTGAACGGGCTCCTTGCGTCCGGGGGGTCCATCGCAGCGCACAGGGGTACGTCGGAGCCGGACCGATTCCTCAAAACCTTGCCCCGCATCCTGCTTTCTCACCCGTAAGAGGTACGCTCGCCCGCCATGAGCGGACGCGGTGATTCCGAGACCCAGGACGTCGTGGACCCCGCGGAGGTGGCGCGGCGGGCCCGCTGGACGGCGGCCGGGACCGGGGCGCTGCTGGCCCTCGCCGGGCTGGCCGCGTCGCTGCTCCGGCTCACCGGCGCCGTACCGGCCCTGGTCCCGGCCGCCTACGCCCTCGGTGCCGCCGTCTGTGCCGCCGCCGCGGTCCTCGGCTCCCGGGGGCCTACCCGGCGGGCGTTGTGGCTGCTGATCGCCGGGACGACGGCGATGGCGCTGGGGGACCAGTTCGACTGAGGCGACAGAGGTGTCGTTACTGTCCTGTGATCTTCCTCGCACTGCTGTGATTCGTCCCACGAGCGGCTCAAACGATCAATTTCGCCTGCAAGAGTGGTTCACACATTGCACATGCGTTCTTTGCGGGCTGTTCATGTCATGAACGTCTGTTCCCGGTCAAAGATCTCACAGACAGTCACCCTGGGAGCACGTCGTGGCAGCCCTTGCACGCTGGTGTGTCCGGCACCGCCTGGTCGCGGTGCTGATCTGGCTCCTCGCCCTCGGCGGCACGGTCGCGGCCGCCGCGGTCGCCGGCTCCGCGTACTCCAACGACTACGAGGTCTCCGGCACCGAGTCGGGCCGCGCCAACCGGCTGCTCCGGGAGAACTTCGACGGCCTGGGCGGCGACAGCGACACCGTCGTCTGGCACACCACGTCCGGCACCGTCCGCGCCGCCGACGTCGTCCAGACGATGACCAGGACCCTCGACCGGATCGGTGGCCTGCCCGGCGTCGCGTCCGTGACCAGCCCCTACGGCGCGCAGGGGGCGGGCCGCATCAGCGCCGACGGGCACACGGCGTACGCCACGATCACCTTCGCGGACCGGGCCGAGGACATCGACGCCGGCCAGGCGCGGGCCGTCGTCGCCGCGGCCGAGGCAGCCCGGACCGACGGGCTCCAGGTCGAGCTCGGCGGCAGCGCCGTCGCGCTCACCGAGCCCTCCGGCGGCCACCTCGCCGAGGCCGTCGGCGTGCTCGTCGCCGCGGTCGTGCTGTTCCTCGCCTTCGGCTCGCTCGCCGCCTCCGTGCTGCCCGTCGCCACCGCGCTGGTCGGCGTCGGCACCGCGTACGCGGGAATCGTGCTGCTCGGGCATGTCATGACGGTGGCCGACTTCGCGCCCATGCTCGGCGTGCTGATCGGCCTCGGCGTCGGCATCGACTACGCGCTGTTCATCGTCACCCGGCACCGGCGCGGACTCAAACGCGGACTGACCGTCACCGAGGCGGTCACGGACGCCGTGGCCACCACCGGACGGGCCGTGGTCTTCGCGGGCGCCACGGTTTGCATAGCCCTGCTGGGCATGCTGATCCTCCGGCTGAACTTCCTCAACGGCGTCGCGATCGCCGCCTCGCTGACCGTCGTCCTCACCGTCGCCGCCTCCGTCACCCTGCTGCCCGCCCTGCTGTCCCTCATCGGTATGCGCGCCCTCGGCCGGCGCGAACGGCGCCGGCTCACCCGGTACGGACCCGAACCCGAGCTGCCCACCGGGTTCGCCGCCCGCTGGTCGGCGCTGGTCGAGCGCCGCCCCAAGCTGCTCGGCGCCCTCGCGCTGGCCGTGATCACCGTCCTCGCGCTGCCGACGCTCTCCCTCCGCCTGGGCACCTCCGACCAGGGCAACGACCCGAAGTCGTCCACCACCCGCCACGCCTACGACCTCCTCGCCGCCGGCTTCGGCCCCGGCGTCAACGGCCCGCTCACGCTCGTCACCCGCGTCGGCGGCGCCGAGGACAAGCTCGCCCTCGACAGCCTCGACGCCACCCTGCGCGCCACCGAGGGCATCGCGTCGGTGACCCCGGTGACGTACGACGCCGCCGGCACCGCCGCCTACGTCACCGTCGTCCCGGAGTCGGCGCCGCAGTCGCAGCGGACCAGCGACCTCGTCCACCGGCTGCGCACCGAGGTCCTGCCGCGCGCCGAGACCGGCACCTCGCTCGACCTCCAGATCGGCGGCGTCACGGCGAGCTACGACGACTTCGCCGGCGTCATCGTCGGCAAGCTGCCGCTCTTCGTCGGCGTGGTCATCGGCCTGGGCTGCCTGCTCCTGCTGCTCGCCTTCCGGTCCGTCGCCATACCGGTCAAGGCCGCCGCGATGAACGTCGCCGCGGTCGCCGCCGCCTTCGGCGTCGTCGTGGCGATCTTCCAGTGGGGCTGGGGGAGCGACCTGCTGGGCCTGGGCCGCGCCGGGCCCATCGAGCCGTTCCTCCCCGTGATCATGGTGTCCGTCCTGTTCGGACTGTCCATGGACTACCAGGTCTTCCTGGTCAGCCGGATGTACGAGGAGTGGCTGGAGACCGGGGACAACCGGCGCGCCGTCCGGGTCGGGCTCGCCGAGACCGGCCGCGTGATCAAATCCGCCGCGGTCATCATGATCTCCGTCTTCCTCGCCTTCGTGCTCAGCGGCGACCGGGTGATCGCCATGTTCGGCATCGCGCTCGCCTCCGCCGTCGCCCTCGACGCCTTCGTGCTGCGCACCCTCCTCGTCCCCGCCCTGATGCACCTGCTCGGCAGCGCCAACTGGTGGCTGCCGCGCCGGCTGGACGCCCGGCTGCCCCGCATCAGCATCGAGCCGCCCGGGTGCCGCGCCGCCCATGAGAGGCTGGCCGCGGCGGGCACGGGCACGGGCACGGACGCCGAGGCGGCCGAGGTACTGGCGAAGGAGCGGGATCGGGATGTACACGATGTCCCTGGGTGACGACGGAGCCGAACTGCGGCCCCTGGAGCCGTGGCACGCCGAGGAGTTCCTGGCGCACCTGGACCGGGGCCGGGACTTCATCGGGCAGTTCATCTCCTTCGGCTCGAAGGAGACGGACCTGGCCTCCGCGCGGGCCATGCTCCAGCGGTACGCCGACCTGCGCGCCGCCGACAGCGCCTCCCTGCACGGCCTGTGGCTGGAGGACAAGCTCGTCGGCGGGGTGCTCTTCCTCAACTTCGACGCCGCGAACGGCAACTGCGAGGTCGGCTGCTGGCTGGAGCCCGCGGGCACCGGCCGCGGGCTCGTCACGCGCGCGATGCGCGTGCTCATCGACCACGCCGTCGAACGGCGCGGCATCCACCGCGTCGAGTGGGTCGCCGCCTCCGGCAACCAGGCCAGCCTGAACGTCGCCCGGCGCCTGGGGATGACCCGCGACGGGGTGCGCCGGGAGGCGCACCCCTATCGTGGAGTGCGGCACGATCTCGAGGTGTGGTCGATCCTGGCCCCCGAATGGCGCGCGGCACGCGCGCGTGCCGCCGGCAACGATCATTAAGGTACCTCTCAGAGAGCGTCCGTACGGTGCGAGGCATGGGAACGAAGACAGTGGACGAGACCGGCCCCGAGGCCAGCGAAGTGAAGCCCGGCGGCGAGACGGAGGACCTCACCCAGGCCCCCGACGCCGATGACACGACCGGCGGCGAGGACGCGGCCGGCACGACCGGCGCGGGCGACGCCGCCGGCGCCACCGGCCAGGAGGCGGGCCCCACGGGCGTCGGCCAGGGCGCGGGCGCCGTCGTCTCCGCCGCGCTGGGCGTCGTCTCGCTGACCGGCAGCTGGGTGGGAACCGTCGCCTCCGCGCGCGAGACGCTCATCGGCCAGCTGGGCACCGCGTCGAACGCGAGCGTCGCCAAGCAGATCAAGGAGGTCTACGGCGACGCCTGGCAGACCACCGCGCTGTGGGGCGGCCTCTTCGCCCTGGCCGCGCTGCTCGTCGGCGTCGTCGTCCTCGCCCGGCCGGCCTTCGGGGCCCCCGGGAAGCCGCAGGCGCCGTGGATCAAGTCGGTCGCCTGGGCGGGCGTCTCGCTCGGCGTGATCGGTCTGCTGCTGGCCGTCCTGAAGTACACCGACGTCCTGCTCGGACTGCCGTCCGCGAGCTAGGCGCATCAACCCGCGGATCCTGAGGGGTCTCAAGGGGTCTTAGGGCATCCGTGAGCGCCTTACGGACGCCCTGAGACCCCTTACGCGCGTCCGGGGCCCCGGCCGGACCCGAAGATGCGGAACTCTCCCGATGTGGCGCACCCCCCTGGGAGACGAAGGTTGAGGCATCGCACCGAGCGAAGCCGAGAACCGACATCTCCGAGGGACACGCCATGTACGAGTACGAACTGCAGCAGATCCGCACCGCCGAGCTGATCCGGCAGGCCCAGAACGAGCGGCTGGCCCGCGAGGCCGTCCGCCGCCGCCGCGCCGCCCGCCGCGAAGCCGCCGGGGGCGAGGCGCATAGTCCCGGCCCCCGCCGGCTCCGCTCCGCCCGCGCCACCACATGAGCACCCGGGCCCGGCCGGGCGGCCGTACCGGGGGCGGCCGCCCGACCGCATCCGGGGCGCCTCGGACGACGGCCGAGGCCGGATGGACGAAGTGGACGAAACCGGCCGACCGGGCGAGCGGTGCCGCGGCCGCGCGGGAACCCGGCGCCGTAGGGGACGGCGCCGGCGACCGCGGCACGGGGGCTCCGGGGGAGCGCGCGGCCGGGGCGAGTGCCGGGGCCGTCGACCGCGTGGCCGGGCGGAGGACCGGCGCCGCGGTCGACGGCTCGGGTGGCCGCGCGGCCGGGGCCTCCGCAGCGGGCGCCGCCGTCCGGAAAACCGGTGACGCGCCGTCGGACCCCCGTGCGATGCTCGGGCTCGTGGAGAACAGGTCCGTCAGTCCGGTGTTCGTCGGCCGCACCGAAGAGCTGGACGCGCTGAACGACGCGCTCGCCCGGGCGTCCGCGGGCGAACCGCAGGCGCTGCTGATCGGCGGCGAGGCCGGGGTCGGCAAGACCCGGCTCGTCGAGGAGTTCGCCACCGCCGCCGGCCGGCAGGGCGCCGTCGTCGCGCTCGGCGGCTGCGTCGAGATCGGCGCCGACGGCCTGCCCTTCGCCCCCTTCTCCAGCGCCCTGCGCGCCCTGCGCCGGGAACTGCCCGACCAGGTCGCCGCCGCGGCCGCCGGCCAGGAGGAGGAACTCGCCAGGCTCCTGCCCGAGGTCTGCGAGGCGAGCCCCGGGCGCCACGACGAGGAGGGCATGGCGCGCCTCTTCGAGCTCACCGCCCGGCTGCTGGAGCGCGTCGCGGCCGGCCACACCGTCGTCGTCGCCCTGGAGGACCTGCACTGGGCCGACGCCTCCACCCGCCACCTGCTGGCCTACCTCTTCCGCACCCTGCGCAGCGGCCGCCTCGTCGTCCTCGCCACCTACCGCGCCGACGACATCCACCGCCGCCACCCGCTGCGCCCCCTGCTCGCCGAACTCGACCGGCTGCGCACCGTCCGCCGCATCGAACTCCGCCGCTTCAACCGCGCCGAGGTCGGCCGCCAGATCGCCGGCATCCTGGCCCAGGAACCCGACCCCGCACGGGTCGACGCCATCTTCGAACGCTCCGACGGCAACGCCTTCTTCGTCGAGGAACTCGCCGTCGCCGCCCACGAAGGCTGCTGCACCGGCCTCACCGACACCCTCCGCGACCTGCTCCTGGTCCGCGTCGAGAGCCTGCCGGAGACCGCCCAGCGCGTCGTCCGGATCGTCGCCGAGGGCGGCTCCACCGTCGAGTACCGGCTGCTGGCCGCGGTCGCCCGGCTCGCCGAGGACGACCTCATCGAGGCGCTGCGGGCCGCCGTGAACGCCAACATCCTCATCGCCGCACCGGCCGGCGACGGCTACCGCTTCCGCCACTCCCTGGTCCGCGAGGCCGTCGGCGACGACCTGCTGCCCGGCGAGCGCTCCCGCCTCAACCGCCGCTACGCCGAGGCCCTCCAGGCCGACCCGACGCTGGTGCCCGCCGACGAACGCGCCACCCGCCTGGCCAGCTACTGGTACCACGCCCACGACCCCGCCAAGGCCCTCCCCGCCGTCCTGGACGCCTCCGTCGCCGCCCGCTGCCGTCACGCCTACAGCGAGCAACTGGGCCTGCTGGAGCGGGCCATGGAGCTGTGGGACACCGCCCCCGAGGACGTCCGGGAGGCGCTGCTGCTGAGCGACTACACCGAGGTCTACGCACCCTGCGGCTGCGACCCGGACACCACCCCGCTGCGCTACCTCGACCTCATGGCCGAGGCCGCCGCCGCCGGACGGCTGTGCGGGGAACGCGAACGCGCCCTGAAGATCACCAAGCGGGCGCTGCACCTGCTGGAGGAGGAGCACGACCCGCTGCGCGCCGCCTGGTTCTGGACGCAGCGCGCGGTCCTGGTGCAGAGCCAGGGCCGCGGCGACGGCTGGAAGGAACTGGCCACCGCCCAGGAACTGGTGCGCGGCCTGCCGCCCTCCGAGGTGCACGCCGAGGTGCTGGCCCAGGTGGCGGGCTGGTCGATGCTGCGCGCACCCGGCCCGCAGGCCTTCGCCGCGGCCGAACGCGCGGTGCAGTACGCGCGCATGGTGGGCGCGCGGGAGACCGAGATCAACGCACGCCTGACGCTGGGCGGCCTGATGGTCGACGCGGGCGACACCGAGGCGGGCCTCGCGGTGATGTACGAGGTGAAGGAACGGGCCGTCGAGGACGGCGTCTCCCGGGTCGCGGGCCGCGCCTACGTCAACCTGCCCTCGGAACTGGAGTCGGTGGGACGCTCCGCGGAGGCCGTGGCCCTGCTGGAGGAGGGCGTCGCCCACACCCGCCGGTTCGGGCTGCTGAACTCCGAGGCGTGGGTGTGGGCCAACCTCTCCGACTCGCTGTACTCGCTGGGCCGCTGGGACGAGACCGTCGAGGCCGCGCAGAACGCGCTGCGGCGCGGACAGAACACCAAGCCCCAGGGCGCGGGCGCCCTCAGCCTGGCCCAGGTCGCCCTGGCCCGCGGCGACACGGCCGAGGCGGCCCGCCGGCTCGCCGCCGCCGACGGATACTTCGGCACCCACGACCCCATGCCGCAGCAGTCCCTGCCGCTCGCCGCGCTCACCGTCGGCGTCGCCGCGGCCGAGGGCCGCCTGCTCGACGTCCGCGCCGCACTGCACCGCACCCTCGCCGCCGGCATCCCGCCCGGCACCCAGCGCTACGTCTGGTCCCTGCTGCGCGGCGCGGCCACCGCCGAGGCCGACGCCCGCTCCCTGCCCGCCGCGCGGCAGGGCCGTGACGAGGCCCTCGGGCGCATCGCCGACGCCGCCAGGCAGACCCCCGCCGACGCCCCGGTCTGGCTCGCCCACGAGCAGTGGGTCCGCGCCGAACTCCACCGGGCCGCGGGCCGTGACACCGCCGACGCCTGGTCGGACGTCGTCACCGCCTTCGAACGCCTGGAGCGCCCCTACGAGCTGGCCCTCGTCCGCCACCGCCTGGCCGCGGCCCTGCTCGTAACGGGCGGCGACGACGAACGCGAGCGCGCCGCGGAACTGCTCCGGCTCGCCCACGCGGTCGCCGGCCACGTCGGCGCCCGCCCGCTCGCCGACGCCGTCACCCTGCTCGCCCAGCGCGCCCGGCTCCCCCTGACCCACGTTCCGGACCCGCGTCCCGCGCCCGCCGACCCGGTCGAGGCGCTCGGCCTCACCAGCCGGGAGCGGGACGTGCTGCGCCTGGTCTCCGCCGGCCGCACCAACCGCCAGATAGCGGAGGAACTCTTCATCTCCCCGAAGACCGCCAGCGTCCATGTGTCGAACATCCTGGCCAAGCTCGACGTCTCGGGAAGGGGGGAGGCGGCGGCCGTGGCCCACCGGCTGGGACTGTTCCCCGCCGACCCGCTCGGCGCCCCGCGGTGACCGGCCGGGCGTACGCTGTCAGGACCGGCAGGGGGAGGCCCCGTGTTCAACATGTTCGAGGAACTGTTCGCGCCCGGCCGCAAACACACGCGGGACGAGCGGAAACGGCTGGAGCTGACCCGGGAGGACGTGGGTGACCAGGATCCCGGCCGCGGCCCGATAGACCTCTCGTCCGGGAAGGTCGTCGTCCGGCGGCCCGCGGAGCGGCGGACCGCCCGGGAGGACCGGGGCGAGGACCAGGATCCCCCGGAAGGTCCGTCGGAAGGTCCGTCGGAAGGGCCCTGAGGGCCTACGTCACCTTCAGTTCCAGGATCCGGTCGTCGCCGCTCCTGGGGGTGCCGCGCCCGTCCGTCTCGCTCGTCACCAGCCACAGCCTGCCGTCGCCCGCCGGGGCCACCGTCCGCAGCCGGCCGTACTCGCCCTTGAGGAACGACTGCGGCTTCGCCGACGCCGCGGTGCCGTTCAGCGGGACGCGCCACAGGCGTTCGCCCCGCAGGGACGCCATCCAGATCACGCCGTCGACCCAGGCGATGCCGCTGGGGGAGGCGTCGTCGGTGTGCCACTGCGCGATCGGGTTGCGGTACTTCGGGTCGGACGACCGGCCCTCGGCCTTCGGCCAGCCGTAGTCGCCGCCCGGCTTGATCGCGTTCAGCTCGTCCCAGGTGTCCTGGCCGAACTCCGAGGCGAACAGGCGCTGTTTCGCGTCCCACGCGAGACCCTGCACGTTGCGGTGGCCGTAGGAGTACACCGGCGAGCCCGGGAACGGGTCGCCCGGCGCCGGCTCGCCCTCCGGCGTCAGGCGCAGGATCTTGCCGCCCAGCGACTTGGTGTCCTGGGCCAGTCCCCGGTCGCCGGTCTCGCCCGTGCCCGCGTACAGCATCCCGTCCGGGCCGAAGGCGATCCGGCCGCCGTTGTGGATCATGCCCTTGGGGATGCCCCTGAAGACCGTGTCGGGGGCGCCCAGTTGCTCGCCGGACGGCTTCTTCTCGTCGTACAGCATGCGCACGATGCGGTTGTCCGAGGCCGAGGTGAAGTAGGCGTAGATCATGTGGTCGGAGGCGTAGTCGGGGGACAGCGCGATGCCCAGGAGGCCGCCCTCTCCGGCCGGGGAGACCCCGGACACCCTGCCCAGCTCGGTCTTCCCGCCCGTCCGGGTGTCGACCCGGGTGATCGTGCCCTGGTCGCGCGAGGAGACGAGGAGGCCGCCGCCCTCGGGGAGGGGCGCCAGGCCCCACGGCGTGTCCAGGCCCTCGGCGACCGTGCGCAGCACCTTGACCGAGCCCTTGGCGGGCGGGACCTGGCCGGCCGTCTGCCGCGAGGGCGAGGACGGCGCGGTCGCCGTGGCCGAGGCCGTGCCGCCGGCGCCCGGCGGCAGCCCGCCCGACCCGGAGGAGCAGCCGGCCGTGAGCAGGAGCGCGGTCGCGGCCCACATGGCCGGCACAGCTCGTCGTCGCACGTTCTTGGTCCCTTCGAGGCGGCGTGCAGCGGCAGTCCGTTCTCCTTGTCATACACCGTGCGCGCCGCACAGGTTCCCGGTCGGGTGAACCCGTACCGCCGCCGCCCCGGCCGCCGGCCGGGCCCGTACCGCTGCCGCCCGCCGGGCCCGTGCCCCGGCCACCCGCCGGGCCCGTGCCCCCGTTCAGTCCCAGGACCCCTGCGCCGGCGGCAGCCGGGTCATGTCCGCGAGGTCCTCGGCCGTGAGCCGGAGGGCGGCCGCCGCCGCGTTCTCGGCCGCCCACCGCTCCTGCTTCGTCCCCGGCACCGGGACCACGTGCCGGCCCTGCGCCAGCACCCACGCCAGCGCCACCTGCGCGGGCGTCACGTCGTCGCCGTGCCGTGCCGCGATCCGGCGCAGGCCGACCACGATCGGCTGGTTCGCCGCCATCATCTCCGCGGTGAAGCGGGGGTGGCGGGCGCGGATGTCGTCCGGTTCGAAGCCCTCGCCCGGGGTGAGCGTTCCGGTCAGGAAGCCGTTGCCGAGCGGCATCGCCGCCAGGAAGCCGACACCGCGCGCCTCGCACCACGGCAGCAGCGACTCCAGCGCCTCCGGCGACCACACCGACAGCTCGGCCTCGACCGCGCTCACCGGGAAGACCTGCTGCACCCGGTGCAACTGCCGGAGCGTGGCGTCGTGCAGCCCGCCGCCGGACCGCCGGCCGCCGCGCGCGCCCACCGCGCACAGCCCCAGCGCCCGCACCTTCCCGGCCCGGACGAGATCCGCCATCGCGCCCCAGGTCTCCTCGACCGGGACCTCGGGATCCGCGCGGTGCAGCTGGTAGAGGTCGATGACGTCCGTCTGGAGGCGTCTGAGGGAGGCGTCGCAGGCCCGCTTCACATAGCCGGGGCGGCCGTTGGCCACGATGTGCTGCTCGCCCACCAGCAGACCCACCTTCGTCGAGACGAAGGCGTCCCGGCGGCGCTCCTTCAACACCCGCCCCAGCAGCAGCTCGTTGGTGAAGGGGCCGTACATGTCGGCGGTGTCCAGGAGCGTCGAGCCCAGGTCCAGCGCCCGGTGCACCGCCCTGAGCGACTCGTCGCCCCGCTGCCGCGACCCGTTGTACGCCCAGCTCATCGGCATGCACCCGAGGCCGACGGCCCCCACCGCGAGTGGCCCCGCGCCGATCGTCCTGCGCTCCACCTGCTCGTGACCCTCCCTTTCCCGGCCCCCAACCTAACCTCTGCGCCGCCAGGAACCTGACATAGCCTCCCGGCATGACTGCTGACGTGTGGCTTCCCATCCCGCCGGACGACATCGAAGGGCTCCCCGAGGGGCCCGAATACCGCTTCTGGGACGGCGGCGAGGAGTTCCCCGCGGACCCCGCCGACTGCGTCTTCTACGTCGTCCCCTACATGAAGCCCAGCCCGGTCGGTGTGCGTCCGCTGCCCGCGATGAGCGGTGTACGGGTCGTACAGACGCTGTCGGCCGGCATCGACCACGTGGTGCCCGGGCTCGGGCACCTGCGTCCAGGCGTGCGACTGTGCAACGCGCAGGGCGTGCACGAGGCGAGCACCGGCGAGCTCACCCTCGCGCTCATCCTCGCGTCGCTGCGCGGCATCCCCGACTTCGTGCGGGCGCAGGACCGCGGGGAGTGGCTCGGCGGGTTCCGGCCCGCGCTGGCCGACCGGAGCGTCCTCATCGTCGGGTACGGCTCGATCGGGTCCGCGATCGAGGACCGGCTCGTTCCCTTCGAGGTCGCGCGGGTGGTGCGCGTCGCGCGCTCCGCACGCACCACGGAGCGCGGCCCGGTGCATCCGCTCACCGACCTGCCCGCCCTGCTGCCCGAGGCGGACGTCGTCGTCCTGTCCACGCCGCTCACCGAGACCACCCGCCACCTGGTCGACGCCGGTTTCCTGGCCCGGATGAAGGACGGCGCGCTCCTCGTCAACGTCGCCCGCGGCCCCGTCGTCGACACCAAGGCGCTGCTCACGGAGCTGGAGAGCGGCCGCATCACCGCGGCCCTCGACGTCACCGACCCCGAGCCGCTGCCCCGCGACCACCCCCTGTGGCGCGCTCCGGGCGTGCTGATCAGCCCGCACGTCGGCGGACCCACCTCCGCCTTCCTGCCCCGCGCCAAGCGCCTGCTGGTGGATCAGTTGAACCGGTTCGTGAACCGGGAGCCGCTGCGCAACGTGATCCTTACGACAGGCGCGAACGAGGCGTGACGCGGGCGGCCCGGGCGCCGCGCGCCACCGGCGCGACAGGCGCGTAATCCGCTTCCGGTACCCTCCGCAATCTCCCGGAAGCGGTGCGTGCCCGCATCGCCAGCAACTCGTCACGGAGCGTAGAGGAGCTATGTCCCTGAGTGACGGTCCTGGTGTATCGTCCCGACAGGGGCTGCGCCGCGCATCGTTCGGCGCCGGGGACGGACTTGAGACTGTGAGGGGGGCGACGGGCGATGCACGGCCTATGGACGAGCGATCCGACGCGGCGGAGCCGCCGGCGGCGACCCTGGCGCGCGGCCGCGCGCCGACGCGGTCACCACACCGGTCACGGCTGCCCGCACAGCCATCACCACCACAGGCACAACAGCCGCCGAAGGCAGGCGCATCCGGCACACCGGGAGCTCCGGGACGCGGGAGCCGAGCGGACCTGGAGGGTCCGGTGACCTCGCCGCCGCCTCCCACGACCACCGTCGACGCGGTGCCGCGGCCGCGGTGCTCCCCGGGCGCGCCGCCGCCCCGCCGGCCGGCCGCCGGCGGACCGGGCCTGGTCCGCCAGCTCGTGGTGGCCCTGGTCTGCGCGGCGTACGCCGTCGGGTCCGCCGTCGGCTGGGGATCCGACGAAGTCGCTCTGATCATGGGGGACTTCGGGCTCAGCGCCGCCGCGGCCACCGCCGCCGTGTCCTGCGGGCTGTACGCCCGCGACCGCCGCGTCCGCTTCCGGCCCGCCTGGACGCTGTTCGCCCTGTCCTCCGCCATGGCGGCCCTGGGCAACGGGGTCTGGGGGTGGTACGAGGTCGTCCTGAAACGGCCCGTGCCCAGCCCCAGTTACGCCGACCTGTTCTTCCTGTGCTTCGCGCCGCCCGCCATCGTGGGGCTGCTGGTGCTCGCCAAGCGGCCCGTGACGAAGGCGGGCTGGGTGTGCCTGGCGCTGGACGCGTGGCTGATCGGCGGTTCGCTGCTCACACTCTCCTGGAGCCTCGCACTCGCCCAGGCCGCCCGGTTCGACGGACCCAGCGTCGCCTGCGCCGCCCTGTCGCTGGCCTACCCGCTGCTGGACATCGCCCTGGTCAGCATGGTCCTCGCGCTGCACTTCAGGCGTTCCGCGGTCAACCGCACGGCGGTCAACACCGCCATCGGCGCGCTCGCCCTGACCGTGATGTGCGACGCGCTGTTCACCTCGCCGCTGCTGCACGACAGCTACCACTCCGGCCAGTTGCTCGACGCGGGCTGGTTCGCCGGCTCCCTGCTCCTCGCCTACGCCCCCTGGGCCGCGTCCGGGCGCGCGCAACAGGAGTCCGGCGACCGGGAGTCCGGCGACCGGGAGTCCGGTGGCGTGGAGACCGCCGGTCCGGAGACCGCCGGTCCGGAGACCGGCCGGCACGACTGGCACGGCGGGCACGACCGGCACGGCGAGCACGGCGAGCATGGTGGGCATTCGCACGGTGGGGCGCCCTTCCTGAGCGGGGGACGGGGCGACGGGCACGCGCCTGTGGCGCGCGAACACCCGCCGGGCGGACGTGGCGGACGGGGCGCCCCGCACCCGCACCCCGCGCCCCCGCACCCGGGCGAGCACGGCCGGTACCCCGCCGCCCGGCCGATCGCCGGCTCGCTGGCCGCCCTCACGCCCTACCTCGCCGCCGCCGTCTGCACGCTGGGCATCCTCTACAACGTGCTCAGCGGCCGCAGCGTCGACCGCGTGGTGCTCCTGACCGGCGGCACGGTCGTGCTCGCCCTCGTGGTGCGCCAGGGCATCATGCTGCTGGACAACATCACCCTCACCCAGGAACTGGCGCAGAAGGAGAACCACTTCCGCTCCCTGGTGCAGGGCTCCAGCGACGTCATCATGATCGCCGCGCCCAACGGCATCCTCCGCTACGTCTCCCCGGCCGCCGCCGGGGTCTACGGACGCCCCGCGGAGGACCTGGTGGGTACCGAACTGGCCAACCTGATCCACCCGGAGGACCTGGGCCGCGTGGTGCACGAGGCGCGCCGCTTCCTCGCCGCCAGCCCGCTCCAGGAGCCCACCACCCGCATCGAGTGCCGGTTCCGCTCCGGCGACGGGGGCTGGCTCAACGTCGAGTCCACCGTCAACCGCCACCACGGCGGCCTCATCTTCAACAGCCGGGACGTGACCGAGAGAGTGCGCCTGCAGGCGCAGTTGCAGCACAACGCCGAACACGACCCGCTCACCGACCTGCCCAACCGCGCCCTGTTCACCAAGCGCGTCCAGCAGGCCCTGTCCGGCCGCCGGTCCTCCGACCGCGGGGACGCGCTGCGCGGCACGGCCGTGCTCTTCATCGACCTCGACGGCTTCAAGGCCGTCAACGACACGATCGGGCACCAGGCCGGGGACGAACTGCTCGTCCAGGCCGCCCGCAGACTCCAGCTCTCCGTCCGGTACGGAGACACGGCCTCCCGGCTCGGCGGCGACGAGTTCGCGGCCCTGATCGTCGGCGACGGCGGCCGCGACCGCTCCGCCCGAGAACGCCACATACTGGAGCTCGCCGAGCGCCTCCGGGTCACGCTCTCCCAGCCGTACCTCATCGACAGCAACGATGTCCGGGTCAACGCCTCCATCGGGGTCGCCTTCGCCGAACCGGGACTCGGCGCGGGCGAACTGCTGCGCAACGCCGACCTCGCCATGTACCGCGCCAAGGCGGGCGGCAAGGGCCGCGTCGAGCTGTACGCGCCGCAGATGCAGCAGGACGTGGTGCGGAAGGCGGAGCTGGCCACACGGCTGCGCGCGGCCCTGCACGACGGCGAGTTCACGCTGCTGCACCAGCCGGTGGTGCGCCTGTCGGACGGCCGGATCACGGCGGTCGAGGCGCAGGCGCGCTGGCGCTCGTCCCAGGGGGTGCTGTTCACCCCGGCCGAGTTCCTGCGCGTGGCCGAGGAGAGCGACAGGACGCAGGAACTGGACCGCTGGATCCTAGAGGAGGCCGTCGCCCAGGCCGCCGAGCGCGCCGCGGCCGGCCTGCCGGTGCCGGTGGCGGTCCGGATCAGCGCCCGGCGGCTGCTGGACCGCGCGCTGCCGCTCGGCTCGATGGAGGCGCTGCTGACCCGGCACGGACTGCCGTCCGGGGCGCTGGTGATCGAGCTGTCCGACGCCGACTGCCGGGTCTCGCCGGACGAGCTGGA
The DNA here is from genome assembly GCF_044335305.1 of Streptomyces sp. NPDC020490. Lineage (NCBI taxonomy): Bacteria > Bacillati > Actinomycetota > Actinomycetes > Kitasatosporales > Streptomycetaceae > Streptomyces > Streptomyces sp. NPDC020490. The sequence continues at coordinate 119,108 of NZ_JBIRUY010000020.1, forward strand.
GCGGCGCCTGTCGTCCCTGCGGCGGCTCGGCGTCCGGATCGCGCTGGACGGCTTCGGCGGCGGCCACGGAGCGATCACGGCCCTGCGCAGGCTCCCCGTCGACGTACTGAAACTCGACCGCTGCCTGGTCGAGGGCGTCGTCGAGTCCGCGCGGCTGCACAAGATCACCAGTGGGCTGCTGCGGATCGCCGTCGATCTCGGACTGCAGTCCGTGGCCGTCGGGGTGGACCAGCCCGAGCAGGCCGTCGCCCTGCGCGCGATGGGCTGCACGCACGGACAGGGCCTGGCGTTCTCCGGTCCGCTGGAGGAGTACCGGCTGCGCAGGGCGCTCGGTTCCGGCCACTGCGCGGTGCCGCACGGACCCGCCGAGCCGGTGTTCGCGGGTGGCGTGAGAGAGACGACGGGGCGGGTGTACTCCAGCGGGGTGACGGCCGTCCTGAGGGGCTCCAGCGCCCTCCGCTCACATGATGAGACTCCTGTCCCACCGGCTTGACATGCGGTACGCGGTGGGGAGAGGGTCGGTTCCATGCGCACCCGAATTCTCGTACTTGGAAAGCGCGTCGGCTGACGCTGGTGACGTCCGGACGGACCCGGAACTCCCAGCGAACACACCCGGCGCGCTCCCCTCGCTTGCCTTATGGCACGAGGGGTTTTTTGTTGCACAGGCGCCTGTCGTGCAGCAGCCCAACACCGCCCAAACCTCGCAAAAACCCTCAGCATCGAGAAGAGAATGCCGATGACCGAGCAGGCCACCGGGGCCCACCATCCGCAGCCGCGGCCCCGATCCGGAGGACAGCACTCCGCCCCCGAGCACGTCACGGGTGCGCAGTCCCTCATCCGCTCTCTCGAGGAGGTCGGCGCCGACACGGTATTCGGCATTCCCGGTGGTGCCATCCTTCCCGCCTACGACCCGCTGATGGACTCGACCCGGGTGCGCCACGTCCTGGTCCGTCACGAGCAGGGCGCCGGCCACGCGGCCACCGGCTACGCGCAGGCCACCGGCAAGGTCGGCGTCTGCATGGCCACATCGGGGCCGGGCGCCACCAACCTGGTGACGCCGATCGCCGACGCGCACATGGACTCGGTGCCGCTGGTCGCGATCACCGGCCAGGTCGCCTCCTCGTCGATCGGCACGGACGCCTTCCAGGAGGCGGACATCGTCGGCATCACCATGCCGGTCACCAAGCACAACTTCCTGGTCACCAAGGCCGAGGACATCCCGCGGGTGATCGCGCAGGCGTTCCACATCGCCTCCACCGGCCGTCCCGGCCCGGTCCTGGTCGACATCGCCAAGGACGCCCTGCAGGCGAGGACCACCTTCTCCTGGCCACCCGTCATGGACCTGCCCGGCTACCGCCCGGTGACCAAGCCGCACGCCAAGCAGATCCGCGAGGCGGCCAAGCTGATCACCTCTGCCCGGCGGCCCGTCCTCTACGTCGGCGGCGGTGTGCTCAAGGCACACGCCACCGCCGAACTGAAGGTCCTGGCAGAACTCACCGGAGCGCCCGTCACCACCACCCTGATGGCGCTCGGCGCATTCCCCGACAGCCACCCGCTGCACGTGGGAATGCCGGGCATGCACGGTGCGGTCACCGCCGTCACCGCGCTGCAGAAGGCCGACCTGATCGTCGCCCTCGGAGCCCGCTTCGACGACCGCGTCACCGGCAAGCTGGACAGCTTCGCCCCGCACGCCAAGATCGTCCACGCCGACATCGACCCCGCCGAGATCGGCAAGAACCGCGCCGCCGACGTGCCGATCGTCGGGGACGCCCGCGAGGTCATCGCCGACCTGATCCAGGCCGTGCAGAAGGAGCACAGCGAGGGCCACAAGGGCGACTACACCGCCTGGTGGAAGGACCTGGCCCGCTGGCGCGACACCTACCCGCTCGGCTACGACCTGCCCGAGGACGGCTCGCTCTCCCCGCAGCAGGTCATCGAGCGCGTCGGCCGGCTCGCCCCCGAGGGCACGATCTTCACGGCGGGCGTCGGCCAGCACCAGATGTGGGCCGCGCACTTCATCCAGTACGAGAAGCCCGCCACCTGGCTGAACTCCGGCGGTGCGGGGACGATGGGCTACGCGGTCCCGGCCGCGATGGGCGCCAAGGCCGGCGCGCCGGACCGGACCGTCTGGGCGATCGACGGCGACGGCTGCTTCCAGATGACCAACCAGGAACTCACCACCTGCGCCCTGAACAACATCCCGATCAAGGTCGCCATCATCAACAACGGCGCCCTCGGAATGGTCCGCCAGTGGCAGACCCTGTTCTACAACCAGCGCTACTCCAACACCGTGCTGCACTCCGGCCCCGACGACATCAACCCGGACGCCAGGGGCACGCGCGTGCCGGACTTCGTGAAGCTGTCCGAGGCGATGGGCTGCGTGGGGCTGCGCTGCGAGTCCCCGGACGACCTCGACAAGGTCATCGAGGAGGCGAACGCGATCAACGACCGTCCGGTCGTCGTGGACTTCATCGTCCACGGGGACGCGATGGTCTGGCCGATGGTCGCCGCCGGCACCTCCAACGACGAGATCATGGCCGCCCGGGACGTCCGCCCCGACTTCGGCGACAACGAAGACGACTGAGCGAGAGAGACCAACGAAGACATGTCCAAGCACACGCTCTCCGTCCTGGTGGAGAACAAGCCGGGCATCCTGGCCCGGATCGCCGCCCTCTTCTCGCGCCGCGGCTTCAACATCGACTCCCTCGCGGTCGGCGTCACCGAGCACCCCGACATCTCCCGCATCACCATCGTCGTGGGGGTGGAGGAGCTGCCGCTGGAGCAGGTCACCAAGCAGCTCAACAAGCTCGTCAACGTCCTGAAGATCGTCGAGCTGGAGCCGGCGCAGGCCGTTCAGCGCGAACTCGTCCTGGTGAAGGTGCGCGCCGACAACGAGACGCGCTCCCAGATCGTCGAGATCGTCCAGCTGTTCCGCGCCAAGACCGTCGACGTCTCCCCGGAGGCCGTCACCGTCGAGGCCACCGGCTCCACCGAGAAGCTGTCCGCCATGCTCAAGATGCTCGAGCCGTTCGGCATCAAGGAGCTGGTGCAGTCCGGCACGATCGCGATCGGACGCGGCGCACGTTCGATCACCGACCGGTCGCTGCGCGCTCTCGACCGCTCGGCATGACGACGGATGCGGGCGACCGGGTGACACCGGCCGCCCGCATACCGAGACCCCGAGACTTCCCTTCCCCCCGCCGTCATACGGTGGGACGCAACACCAGCACTCAAGGAGAGAACCCAAAGTGGCCGAGCTGTTCTACGACGCCGACGCCGACCTGTCCATCATCCAGGGCCGCAAGGTCGCGGTCATCGGTTACGGCAGCCAGGGCCACGCCCACGCGCTGTCGCTGCGCGACTCGGGTGTCGACGTCCGCGTCGGTCTGCACGAGGGCTCCAGGTCCAAGGCCAAGGCCGAGGAGCAGGGCCTGCGCGTGGTGACGCCGGCGGAGGCCGCCGCCGAGGCCGACGTGATCATGATCCTGGTCCCGGACCCGATCCAGGCCCAGGTCTACGAGGAGTCCATCGCCCCGAACCTCAACGACGGCGACGCGCTGTTCTTCGGCCACGGCTTCAACATCCGCTTCGGCTTCATCAAGCCCCCGGCCGGCGTCGACGTCTGCATGGTCGCCCCGAAGGGCCCGGGCCACCTGGTGCGCCGCCAGTACGAGGAGGGCCGCGGCGTTCCCTGCATCGTCGCCGTCGAGCAGGACGCCTCGGGCAACGCCTTCGCGCTGGCGCTGTCGTACGCCAAGGGCATCGGCGGCACCCGCGCCGGCGTCATCAAGACCACCTTCACCGAGGAGACCGAGACCGACCTGTTCGGTGAGCAGGCGGTCCTGTGCGGTGGCACCGCGGCGCTGGTCAAGGCGGGCTTCGAGACGCTGACCGAGGCCGGCTACCAGCCGGAGATCGCCTACTTCGAGTGCCTGCACGAGCTGAAGCTGATCGTGGACCTCATGTACGAGGGCGGCCTGGAGAAGATGCGCTGGTCGATCTCCGAGACCGCCGAGTGGGGCGACTACGTCACCGGCCCGCGGATCATCACCGACGCCACCAAGGCCGAGATGAAGAAGGTCCTCGCCGAGATCCAGGACGGCTCCTTCGCCCAGAACTGGATGGACGAGTACCACGGCGGCCTGAAGAAGTACAACGAGTACAAGAAGCAGGACTCCGAGCACCTGCTGGAGACCACCGGCAAGCAGCTGCGCAAGCTGATGAGCTGGGTGAACGAGGAGGCGTAAGCCTCCTGGCCACGGGGCCGGAGCGGATCGCTCCGGCCCCGTTGTCCAACCCGTCCAGCCTCGGACGGGTGATCCTTCCGCGGTGGCGTGAGACGACGCTCGCGACGCCACTAGACTGCTGCACAACAAACGCGTCAGGCCCACAGCGTCGTGCGTCTTCCACGCGGCCCAAGGGCCTGTCTGACATTCCTGCCTGCCTCGCGGCGTCTCCTCGGGCGGATGACGGGAATGGCCAGACCGGCCCCAGCACCCCTCCACCGCCTGCGGCCGTCGGGACGGCCGTCCGCATCGCACATGTGAGGACCACGTGAGCTCGAAACCCGTCGTACTCATCGCTGAAGAGCTGTCGCCCGCGACCGTGGACGCACTCGGACCCGACTTCGAGATCCGGCACTGCAACGGAGCGGACCGAGCGGAGCTGCTCCCCGCCATCGCCGACGTCGACGCGATCCTGATCCGCTCCGCCACCAAGGTGGACGCCGAGGCGATCGCCGCCGCGAACAAGCTGAAGGTCGTCGCACGAGCCGGCGTCGGCCTCGACAACGTCGACGTCTCCGCCGCCACCAAGGCCGGCGTGATGGTCGTCAACGCCCCCACCTCCAACATCGTCACGGCCGCCGAGCTCGCCTGCGGCCTGCTCGTCGCCACCGCCCGCCACATCCCGCAGGCCAACGCCGCGCTGAAGAACGGCGAGTGGAAGCGCAGCAAGTACACGGGCGTGGAGCTGGCCGAGAAGACCCTCGGCGTCGTGGGCCTCGGCCGCATCGGCGCGCTGGTCGCCCAGCGCATGTCCGCCTTCGGCATGAAGGTCGTCGCCTACGACCCCTACATCCAGCCCGCGCGGGCCGCGCAGATGGGCGTCAAGGTGCTGACGCTGGACGAGCTGCTGGAGGTCTCCGACTTCATCACCGTCCACCTGCCCAAGACCCCCGAGACCCTCGGCCTGATCGGCGACGAGGCGCTGCGCAAGGTCAAGCCGAGCGTGCGCATCGTCAACGCCGCGCGCGGCGGGATCGTCGACGAGGAGGCGCTGTACTCGGCGCTGAAGGAGGGCCGCGTCGCGGGCGCCGGCCTCGACGTGTACGCCAAGGAGCCGTGCACGGACTCCCCGCTGTTCGAGTTCGACCAGGTGGTGTGCACCCCGCACCTCGGCGCGTCGACGGACGAGGCGCAGGAGAAGGCCGGCATCGCCGTCGCCCGGTCGGTGCGGCTCGCCCTCGCCGGTGAGCTGGTCCCCGACGCGGTGAACGTCCAGGGCGGCGTCATCGCCGAGGACGTCAAGCCGGGCCTGCCGCTCGCCGAGCGCCTCGGCCGGATCTTCACCGCGCTCGCGGGCGAGGTCGCGGTCCGCCTCGACGTCGAGGTGTACGGCGAGATCACCCAGCACGACGTGAAGGTGCTGGAGCTCAGCGCCCTCAAGGGCGTCTTCGAGGACGTCGTCGACGAGACCGTCTCCTACGTCAACGCCCCGCTGTTCGCGCAGGAGCGCGGCGTCGAGGTGCGCCTGACGACCAGCTCCGAGTCGGCCGACCACCGCAACGTGGTGACCGTGCGCGGCACGCTCGGCAGCGGCGAGGAGGTGTCGGTCTCCGGCACGCTGGCCGGTCCGAAGCACCTGCAGAAGATCGTCGCCGTCGGCGACTACGACGTCGACCTCGCGCTCGCCGACCACATGGTCGTCCTGCGCTACGAGGACCGTCCGGGCGTCGTCGGCACGGTGGGCCGGATCTTCGGCGAGGCGGGCATCAACATCGCCGGCATGCAGGTCGCCCGCGCGGCGGCCGGCGGCGAGGCGCTGGCCGTGCTGACCGTCGACGACACGGTGGCCGCGAGCGTGCTGGCCGAGGTCGCCGAGGAGATCGGGGCGACGTTCGCCCGGTCGGTGAACCTCGTCTGACCCGACCGGACCGCGCGGGCGCACACGAACGCCGGACGGGCCGAGGAGCATCCTCCTCGGCCCGTCCGGCGTTTTCCCGGATTCCTCAGCCCTCCTCGAGTCCGGCCTCCGCTCCGGCCTCGACCCCGGCCTCGCTCCTGGCCTTCCGCAGGGTCGCCGTCGCCAGCGCCGCCGCCCCGGCCAGCAGGACCGCCCCCGCGATCGCCGCCCCGTGCATCCCGGCGGTGAACGCCTCGCGGGCCGCCGTCGCCAGCCCCGGTACGCCGTCGGCGACCGCCAGCGCGCCGCCCAGCGTCTCGCGGGCCGCGTCCGGAGCCGCGGCCGGGATGTCGTGGCGGTAGACCGCCGTGCCGATGGAGCCGAGGACCGCCATGCCGAGCGCGCCGCCGAACTCCGCGCCGGTCTCCATCAGCGAGGACGCCGAACCCGCCCGCTCCACCGGGGCGCTGCCCATCGCCAGGTCGGTGATCTGCGAGATCACCATGACGATCCCGGAGGCCAGCACGCCGCACGCGGCCAGCAGCAGCCACATGGAGTCCGTGCCGGTGAGGACCAGCATCGCGTAACCGCCCTCGGCGATCGCGAAGCCCGCGGCGACCACGTGGGCGCGGTCGACGCCCTTCTGGACGAGCGCGGTCGCCGCCGGGGCCGCCATGCCGATCGGCACCGAGGGCAGCAGCGCCCACAGGGCCGCCTCCATCGCGCTCTTGCCGAGCACCGACTGCAGGTACTGCGTGGTGAAGAACGCCGAGCCCATCATCGCGAACGAGGCGACCAGGTTGAGGACGACGGACGGGGCGAAGCCGCGGCCGCGGAACAGGGCCGGGTCGATCAGCGGTGAGGCCGCGGTGCGCTGGCGGTGGACGAAGGCGGCCGCGAAGAGCAGGCCGACGGTGATCGAGACGACGTACCGGACGTTCCAGCCCTCGGACGGGATCTCCTTCAGGCCGTAGATGACCGGGAGCACGGCGGCCATCGACAGGGGGACGCTCGGCCAGTCGAAGCGGCCGGGGGCGGGGTCGCGCGACTCCGGCAGCAGCAGGGGACCGAGGACCAGCAGCAGCGCCATCGCGGGCAGGTTCACCAGGAAGACCGAACCCCACCAGAAGAACTGGACCAGCACGCCGCTGAGCACCGAGCCGAGCGCGACCCCGGCCGTCATCACGCCGGACCACAGCCCGATCGCCTTCGCGCGCTGGGCGGGGTCGGTGAACATCGTGCGGATCAGCGCCATCGTCGACGGCATCAGGGTCGCGCCGCCGACGCCGAGGACCGCGCGCGCCGCGATCAGCGTCCCGGCGCTGTCGGCGTACGCCGCGACCAGGGAGGCGGCGCCGAAGGCGGCCGCGCCCACCAGCAGGATCCTGCGGCGGCCGATGCGGTCGCCGAGCGAGCCCATCGTCATCAGCAGGCCGGCCAGGACGAAGGCGTAGATGTCGAAGATCCACAGCTGCTGGGTGCCGCTCGGCCGCAGATCGGCGCTGATCGCCGGGATGGCGAAGTACAGGACGGAGACGTCCATCGAGACCAGCAGCAGCGGGAGCATCAGCACGCCCAGCGCGGTCCATTCGCGGCGGCCGGCGCGCCGGCCGGCCGAAGTGGTGGCGGTGCTCGTCGAGTTCGTCATGCCGATGACTGTACGAGCGTATAAAACGCTTGTATAGTACGCTCGTATAAATCAGTCGTCTAGGACGGATGTATGGAACGGCGCTAGGGTGGGGGCATGGGACACCGTGAGGATCTGCTCGAGGGCGCCAAGCGCTGCCTGCTCGACAAGGGGTTCCTGCGCACCACGGCGCGGGACATCGTCAAGGAGTCGGGGACCAACCTGGCGTCGATCGGCTACCACTACGGGTCGAAGGACGCGCTGCTGGTGGCGGCCTACGTCTCCCTGATCGAAGGCATGGGCGACCGCTTCGACCCGGGCTGGGGCACCGGCGGTACGACGACGGCACCGGCGGGGTCGCTGGAGCGGTTCCGGGAGGTGTGGGGCAACGTCATCCGCACGCTTCCGGAGTCCCGCCCGATCTGGCTGCTCACCTTCGAACTGATCCTCCAGGGCGACCGGCTCCCGGAGGTGCGCAAGCTGCTGGTCGAGGCACAGGAGCAGGGCCGCTCCGGCATCGTGCCGCTGTTCACCGGCGTCCCCGAGGACGAGGTCGATCCGGAGACCGTCGACACCGAGGGCCGCTTCTACCAGACCCTGCTGCAGGGCCTCATGGTCCAGTGGCTCTTCGACCCCGGCTCCGCCACCGACGCCGACCGCCTGACGGAGGGCCTGCGCCGGGTGATGGAGGGCGCGGGGAAGACGCCCTGAGCGGGGCGGCCGCGGCGATCCGGCCGAGGGGAGTCGGGGCCGGGCCCGGCGGTCACAGCCGGGCCGCCTTCAGGGCCATGTGCAGCAGCAGGCGGTCCTCGCCGTCGTCCAGGTCGAGGCCGGTGAGCTGCTCCACGCGGGACAGGCGGTAGTAGAGGGTCTGGCGGTGGATGCCCAGCTCGGCGGCGGTGCGGCCGGCCTGGCCCGCGCGGTCCAGGTAGACCTCGGCGGTGCGGGCCAGCTCCCGGTGCGCGGGGGAGAGCAGGGCGTGCACGGCGGGGTCGCGGGCCACGTCCGGGGGCAGCGACGTCAGCAGGCGGAACGGCCCGATGCGCGCCCACTCGGCGACCGGGCCCAGCCGCGGCTCGGCGAGCGCCGCCCGGGCCGCCGCCGAGGCCTCCCGCCAGGCCGCGCCCAGGTCCGCGAGCCCGGTGCGCGCGGCGGCGACCCCGGCCGCCGGGCCGGAGTCCGCCCCGGCCGGCCGCCCCGCCCGTTCCAGCAGGCGGGCCGCCGCCGACGTCGCCGCGGTCAGGGCGTCGACCGAGCGCAGCCGGACCAGCAGGGCGAGGCACTGGGCCGCCGTCCCCCAGGAGACCGTGCACAACGCCGTCGCGCCCGGCACCGTCCGCACCGAGGGCGCGTCCTCCGGGTCGGCCGAGGGCCAGGGGGCCACGCACACCACCGTGTGCGGGCCGTCCGCGCGGGCGCCGAGGGCGGTGCGCAGCTCCGCCACCGCCATCTCCCGCTGCCAGCCCCGTTCGGCGGTCAGCACCGCCCGCAGTTCCCGGGTGAGGTCGGCGCCGTGCTGCGCCTCGTCCGCGAGCAGCGCGCCGATCCGGGCCGTCACCGCCATGGCCGCGTCGAGCTGCCGCCCGGTCGGCCCCGGATCGTCGTCCAGCAGCCAGACGTAGCCGAGCACGACCCCCCGGTGGCGTGCGGGCAGGCAGATGCGCCCGCGGTAGACCCCGGCCTCCGGACTGGGCGGGATGCGCACCGGGCCGGTCGCGCGGGTGATGCCGAAGCCCTCGAACCAGGTGCGCACCGCCGGGGTGGAGCGCCGGGACAGGATCGAGCGGGTGCGCACCGGGTCCAGGGCCGACGCGTCGAGGTCGCCCTCGCTGTCGTAGGCGCCGAAGGCGATCAGCTCGAAGTCCCGGTTCTCCAGCGTCGCGGGCGCGCCCAGCAGCTCGGAGATCTCGTCGACCAGCTCCTGGTAGTCGCCCTTGTGGTCCGAGGTCACCCGGGCATTGTCCCGCATGCCGGGCCAACCCTTCATACATCTGTCTGAGATCTGCGGCACGGATGCGTGACAGCTGTCGATGGCCGACGATCGGAGGGATCCTTAGGTTTCACGGTGGTACTCCGTGCCGTGCCCGCTCGCCGGGTCCGGCCCCCCTTCTGGCCTTGTTTGTGGAGGTGCCCCGTGCTGGGTCCCGTGATTCTCGCCGCGTCGCGCAGCGACCGGATGCGACGGCTGGTCTCGGCGGCCCCGGGAACCAGGCAGGTCGTCGACCGCTTCATCCCCGGCGAGACCGTCGACGACATCGTGCCGGTCATCCAGGACCTCACCGGCAAGGGCCTGGAGCTGACCATGGACGTCGTCGGCGAGGACATCACCACCCCCGGGCAGGCCGCCGCCGCCCGGGACGCGTACCTGGAGCTCGTCGACCGTCTGAAGGACCTGGAACTCGGTCCCCGGGTCGAGATGTCGGTCAAGCTGTCCATGTTCGGACAGGCGCTGGCGGACGGCCACGAGCTGGCGCTGAGCAACGTCCGGCCCGTCGTCGAGGCCGCCGCCGCGATCGGCACGACCGTGACGCTCGACGCGGAGGACCACACCACCCTCGACTCGATGTTCGCCGTCCACGACGCGCTGCGCGAGGACTTCCCGCAGACCGGCTGCGTGATCCAGGCCTACCTCTTCCGCACCGAGGACGACGCCCGCCGGCTCGCCGCGAACGGCAGCCGGGTGCGGCTGGTGAAGGGGGCGTACAAGGAGCCCGCCTCGGTCGCGCACCAGCGCAAGCACGAGATCGACAAGGCGTACGTCCGGATCCTGCGGACCCTGATGCAGGGCGAAGGATACCCGATGATCGGCTCCCACGACCCGCGCCTGATCTCCATCGCCCAGGAACTCGCCCGGCGCGCCGGGCGCAAGCTCGACGAGTACGAGTTCCAGATGCTGTACGGCATCCGCGGCGAGGAGCACCTGCGGCTGGCCGCCGAGGGCCACCGCATGCGCGTCTACACCGCCTACGGCACCGACTGGTACGGCTACTTCATGCGCCGCCTCGCGGAGAAGCCGGCCAACCTGCGCTTCTTCCTGCGCTCCACGCTCACCACGGGCTGAACCCGAACACCCGCTCACGTACAAGGAGTTACGCATCCCATGGACGCTGTGACCCAGGTCCCCACCCCCGTCAACGAGCCGGTGCACGGCTACGCCCCCGGCTCGCCCGAGCGTCAGCGCCTGGAGGCCAAGCTCAAGGAGCTGGCCGAGAACCCGGTCGACCTGCCGATGACCATCGGCGGCGAGAAGCGGATGGGCGGCGGCGAGCCCTTCCAGGTCGTCCAGCCGCACAACCACAAGGCCGTCCTCGGCACCCTCCGCCACGCCACCCGGCAGGACGCGCGCGACGCGATCGACGCGGCCCTCGCCGCCGCGCCCGCCTGGCGCGCGATGTCGTTCGACGACCGCGCGGCGATCATCCTGCGCGCCGCGGAACTGCTCGCCGGGCCCTGGCGCGAGACCATCGCCGCCTCCACCATGCTGGGCCAGTCGAAGACCGCGCAGCAGGCGGAGATCGACTCCCCGTGCGAGCTGGTCGACTTCTGGCGGTTCAACGTCCACTACGCCCGCCAGATCCTCGCCGAGCAGCCCCCGGCCAACTCCCCGGGCGTCTGGAATCGCCTGGACCACCGCCCGCTGGAGGGCTTCGTCTACGCGATCACGCCGTTCAACTTCAGCGCGATCGCGGCCAACCTGCCCACCGCCCCCGCCCTCATGGGCAACGTGGTGATCTGGAAGCCGTCCCCCACCCAGACCCACGCGGCCGTCCTGCTGATGCGGCTGCTGGAGGAGGCGGGCCTGCCCAAGGGCGTCATCAACCTCCTCACCGGCGACGGCGTCGAGGTCTCCGAGGTCGCCCTGAACCACCGTGACCTCGCGGGCATCCACTTCACCGGCTCGACCAAGACCTTCCAGTACCTGTGGAAGACGGTCGGCAACAACATCGAGAAGTACCGCTCCTACCCGCGCCTGGTCGGCGAGACCGGCGGCAAGGACTTCCTCGTCGCCCACCCGAGCGCCGACCGCGCGGTGCTGAAGACGGCGCTGACCCGCGGCGCCTTCGAGTACCAGGGCCAGAAGTGCAGCGCCACCTCGCGCGCCTACCTCCCGGCGTCGATCTGGAACTCCGGCTTCAAGGAGGAGTTCGCGGCCGAGGTCGACGGCCTGACGATGGGCGACGTCACCGACCTGTCCCACTTCATGGGCGCGGTGATCGACGAGCGGGCCTTCGCCAAGAACAAGGCGGCCATCGACCGCGCGAAGCAGGACCCCAGCTGCACGATCGTCGCGGGCGGCGGCTACGACGACTCGGTCGGCTGGTTCGTCCGCCCGACCGTCGTCGAGTGCACCGACCCGGACAACGAGGTCTTCCGCACCGAGTACTTCGGCCCGTTCCTCGCCGTGTACGTCTACGAGGACGACAAGTACGACGAGATGCTGACCCAGATGGAGTCGGTGTCCGACTACGCGCTGACCGGCTCGGTGATCGCGAACGACCGCGCGGCGGCGGCGTACACGATGGAGAAGCTGCGCTACGCGGCCGGCAACTTCTACATCAACGACAAGTCCACCGGTGCCGTCGTCGGCCAGCAGCCCTTCGGCGGCGGCCGTGCCTCCGGCACGAACGACAAGGCCGGCGCCCCGCAGAACCTGCTGCGCTGGACGCTGACCCGCGCCATCAAGGAGACGCTGGTCCCGCCGACCGACTACACCTACCCGCACATGGGCTGACGGATCGTCACACACCGGGGCCGGGGCCGGACCGCAGCGGTCCGGCCCCGGCCCCTTCCGTGCGCCTCAGCTGGGCAGTTCCGTCCGCTCCCACCACTCGTACACCGGCAGCCGGCCCTCGTCCGTTTCCGCCTGCCGTGGAGTCGCGCGGAAGTGCTCGTATCCGTTGAGCCACTCGATCTTCACGTCGTTCCCGGGCGGCGGGACCGGGACGATCCGCTGGGGCAGATCCTTCGGACCGCCCTCGAGAAGTGCCTTGTCGCTCATGACGTCACCTTCCCGTGGCCCGGCTCCGCCGTGGCGTGCGCGGAGCGGACCTCAGTCGCGTGGACGACTCCATTATCGACCCGCACCCGGCCGTTGTCGGCCGAGAGGCCGCCGTCCGGCTCACGGGCGGCCGGGCACCAGCACCACCGCGCCCCCGGCGTCGCCCGCCGCGCACAGCTCCTGGGCCTTCGCCGCCTCGGCGAACGGCAGCACGGCCGCCACGTGGACGCGCACGCGGCCGTCCGCCAGGAGACCGGCGGCCTTGGCGAGGCGTTCCCCGGAGGGCTCCGCCCGGACCACGGCGAAGCGCATGCCGCGGGCCTCCACGTCCTCCGGGGCGAGTCCCGGGTCGCCGGGGACCGCGCACACCAGCAGACCGTTCGGGCGCAGGGTCCCCAGGGCGCGTGGGCCGTCGTCGCCGCCCACCAGGTCCAGGGCCACGTCGATGTCGTGCACGACGGCGGCCAGGTCGGCGTCGGCCGGGTCGAGGAGTTCGTCGGCGCCCAGGTCGCGCACCAGGCCGTGCCGGTCGGTGCGGGCGGTGGCGACGACGTACGCGCCCTCCGCCCTGGCCAGCTGGACCGCCACGTCCCCCGCTCCGCCGTCGGCCGCGTGGATCAGCACCCGGGTGCCCGGGCCGGCCCGGCCGATGTCGATCAGGGCCTGCCAGGCGGTGAGCGCCGCCGTCGGGGCCCCGGCCGCGTGCACGTGGTCCAGCGTCGCGGGCTTCGGGGCGAGGTGACCGGCCGGCACGGTGACGTGGGTGGCGCAGCCGCCGTCGTCGATCCTGCCGAACACCTCGTCGCCGGGGCCGAACCGGGTGACGTCCGCTCCGGCCGCCGTCACCACGCCGGAGACGTCGAGGCCCGCCGTGCAGGGCGGTTCCGCGTACTCCAGGGCCGCTCCGGAACGCGCCGCCGGGGCCGCCGGGACGACGCCCGCGGCCAGCACCCGCAGCAGCACCTCGTCCGCCGCGGGCGCCGGCCGCTCCTCGGGCCGGTGATGTGGCGTGCTCATCTCTCCATCCTGACTCCGCCGGCCGGCCTCGGACATCCCGGCACGGCGGGGCGCGCGCCGGCCACCGGGCCGTGAGGACGAAAGCGCAGGTCGCAGCGGTGTGACCCGATCCACTGTCTCAGATAGTAGGAAGTCCGAGTAATTGTGGAGACAGACCGGGGCCGCTCCCTTAGCTTTGTAGGAGCCGAACGTATCGCTCGACCAAGCGAATGGCGGTCGTGAGCCGGGCCCCGTGCAGGCAACCCCTGCGGCACCGCTCCCCGCCCTACCCGGCGTCTCGCATCCCCATCTCCATCTCCCGCACTCCCGTATGCCGAAGGAGTCGATTTCCCATGGCCGAGACGACCGCCCGCCGCCGAGTCCGTCGCATCTCCCGTACGAGTGAGTCCGAGCGCAAGAACGCCGCAGCCGCCCTCCAGCGCGCCCTCGACCGCAGGGACAACGGCGGCGCGACCGGCCACTGAGCCGCCACCCGCGGCGCGGACCGAGCCGCCACGCGGCGCGGATCGAGCCGCCACGCGGCGCGGACCGAGCCGCCGCCCGCGGCGCGGACTCACGCCCCGCGCCGCACCTCGAAGTGGTCGATGCGCTTGCCGCTGTCCGTGAGCGCCGACACCCTGAGCCGGGGCGCCGCGCCGCTCACCGCCTCCACCGAGAGCAGCGAGAAGCCCCGGTAGCGCACCCGCGACCACTCCACGGTCTCCGCCTCCGCGGCCCGCGACTTCGTCCACCGGAAGGTGTCGACCGGGTCGTGGCGGGTGAGGTGCCCCTCGTAGCTCTCCTTGACGCCCGGCGGGAAGCCGTACAGGTCCCTGCCGCCGCCGCCCGCCGTGACGTACACGGTCCCGTCCCGCGTCGGGTCGGTCGACGCGCCGACGGGCACCGCCCTGCCGACGTCGCCGTTCCTGATCGCGTCGGTCCGTTCGTAGACGTGGTTGTGGCCGTTGATCACCAGGTCCACCTGGTGCTCGGCGAACAGCGGCAGCCACTCGGCGCGCACCCCGCCGTCGGAGGCGTGCGTGGAGGTCGAGTAGGCGCAGTGGTGGAAGAAGACGACGATGAAGTCGACGTCCTTCGCCGCCCGCAGCTCACCCAGCTTCGCGTCCAGCCACCTCGTCTGCCGGCCGCCGGTGTAGCCGAGGTTGGCGGGGATCTCGTACGACACGTCGTTGGCGTCCAGCGCGACGAAGCCGACGTTGCCGTAGGTGAAGGCGTACACGCCCGGCGCCGTGCGCGGGTCGAAGCCGCTGTCGGGCAGGGAGAAGCGGGCGAGCTGGCCGCCGTAGCCGTCCGGCGAGTACCAGGCCTCCATGTCGTGGTTGCCGGTCGTCACCATCCACGGCACCGACCGTGCCACCGGCTCGTTCTGCTTGAGGAACAGGTCCCAGAAGGCGGGGTCGTACCCGTCGCTCTGCCGGCCGCGTCCGTTGACGTCCGCGTAGCAGATGTCGCCCGCGTGGAGGTGGAAGGCGGGCTTCTGGCGCAGCACCACGTGGTCGTTGGCGGCCGCCGCCCGGCTGACGCCCTGGTCGCCGAACGCCGTGAACACGAACGTCTCGGGACGCGCGGGCGCCGTGCGGAAGGCGCCGATCGTCGAGCGGTGGCCCGGGGAGGCGGGGTCGAAGCCGTCGTGACCGACGCCGTAGTAGTACGTCGTGCCGGGGCGCAGGCCGTCCAGGGCGGCGTGCAGGTAGGACTGCTCCAGGGCCGGGCGCACGCCGGTCACCCCCGGGGTGTGCAGCGCGCGGACCTCGGCCGCGGTCTTCCGGCCCAGATCGTCGGGCCTCGTCCCGACGCGCACGTACGGCCTGCGCACCGCCAGCGGCACCTGCCAGGAGACGCGCATCTGCGTCTTCGGGTCCGCGCCGAAGGCGAGGTGGCGGCCGAACGGGGAGACGGCGGAGCCGTGGACCAGGGAAGCCGCCGGCGACGGGACCGCGGCCGTGCCGCCCGGCGCCGCACCCCGCGACGCCGGGCCGCCGCAGCCGGTCAGCAGCCCGCCCGCCACCGCGCCGGCCGTCACCAGCGTGCGGCGCCGGCTCAGCCCGGTGCGCAGGTACTCGTACTGCTCGGCCATGCTCATCCGGCTCGCGAGCCGTGGCGGGATGCCGACATCGGGAAGGTCCATGGCGGTGAACTTCCCAGCAAACCCCAACGCTCGCCACACATCGGGATGAACGGGCGGCGACGCGTCGGTGCCGCCGCCCGCGCCGCTGTCCGCATGACGGACACCCGGTGTCATCCCATGGGACGAGGAGTAGGGTGCCCGCATGTCTCGCAGCATCAATCTCGCAGTGATCCCCGGTGACGGCATCGGCCAGGAGGTCGTGGCCGAAGGCCTGAAGGTCCTCTCCGCCGTCCTTCCGCAGGATGTGAAGCTGGAGACCCAGGAGTACGACTTCGGCGCCAAGCGCTACCACGCCACCGGTGAGACCCTCACCGACGCCGACCTCGACGCCCTGAAGCGGCACGACGCCATTCTCCTCGGCGCGATCGGCGACCCGAGCGTCCCCTCCGGCGTCCTGGAGCGCGGCTTCCTGCTCAAGCTCCGCTTCGCCTTCGACCACCACGTCAACCTGCGTCCGTCGAAGCTCCTGCCGGGTGTCGCCACCCCGCTGGCCGGCCAGCCGCAGATCGACTTCGTCGTGGTCCGCGAGGGCACCGAGGGCCCGTACACCGGCAACGGCGGCACCATCCGCAAGGGCACGCCGCACGAGGTCGCCACCGAGGTCTCCGTCAACACGGCCTTCGGTGTCGAGCGCGTGGTCCGCGACGCCTTCGCCCGCGCCCAGGCCCGCCCGCGCAAGAAGCTCGCGCTGATCCACAAGAACAACGTGCTGACCTTCGCGGGTCACCTGTGGACGAACGTCTTCAACGCGGTGGCTAAGGAGTTCCCCGACGTCACCACCGAGTACATGCACGTGGACGCGGCGACCATCTACCTGGTCACGCAGCCCGAGCGGTTCGACGTGATCGTCACCGACAACCTCTTCGGCGACATCATCACCGACCTCGCCGCGGCCGTCTCCGGCGGCATCGGCGTCGCCGCGAGCGGCAACATCAACCCCAGCGGCGAGTTCCCCTCGATGTTCGAGCCGGTCCACGGTTCCGCGCCCGACATCGCCGGCCAGGGCAAGGCCGACCCCACCGCCACGGTCCTGTCCGTCGCCCTGCTGCTGCGCCACCTCGGCCACGAGGCCGAGGCCGCCCGCATCGAGGAGGCGGTCTCCGCCGACCTCGCCGAGCGCACCGGCAAGCCCGCCCGCTCCACCGCCGAGATCGGCGACGCGCTGGCCGTACGAGTAGCCGGCTGACCCCCGCCGCGCTCCTCGGAACACTCGAAGCCGCCGGGTCACTCGCACCCGGCGGCTTTCCTGCGTCCCCGCCGGGTGCCACCATCATCCCCTGGGCCGCATTCACGCCGTTCCTTCCACGGATCCCCGTTTTGCGATAATCGGACGGGGCCGCGGAATGAGGGAATGCTCGGACGTCCTAGCACTGGCCACTGGCAGTCACGGGCGTGAGGCGGCCTGTCACTACACAACCGGTGAAGGACAACTTCTCATGACGACGCCCACGATCGAGCTCAAGCCCTCCGCCAGCCCCCTCTCCGACGCCGAGCGCGAGGCGATCCTGGCGAACCCCGGGTTCGGCCGCCACTTCACCGACCACATGGTGACGATCAAGTGGACGGAGGGCCGCGGCTGGCACGACGGCCAGCTCGTGCCGTACGGGCCGCTCTCCCTCGACCCGGCGAACATGACCCTGCACTACGCGCAGGAGATCTTCGAGGGCCTCAAGGCCTACCGCCAGCCCGACGGCTCCGTCGCCACCTTCCGCCCCGAGATGAACGCCCGCCGCTTCCAGCGCTCCGCGCACCGCCTCGGCATGCCCGAGCTGCCGGTCGAGACGTTCATCGAGGCCTGCGACGTCCTGGTCCAGCAGGACAAGGCGTGGGTGCCCGCGCACGGTGGCGAGGAGTCGCTCTACCTGCGCCCGTTCATGATCGCCACCGAGGTCGGCCTGGGCGTCAAGCCCGCCAACGAGTACCTCTTCCTGGTCATCGCCTCCCCGGCCGGCGCCTACTTCCCCGGTGGCGTCAAGCCCGTCACCATCTGGCTCTCCGAGGACCGCGTCCGCGCCGTCCCCGGCGGCACCGGCGACGCCAAGACCGGCGGCAACTACGCCGCCTCCCTCCTCGCCCAGGCCGAGGCCGCCGCCAAGGGCTGCGACCAGGTCTGCTACCTCGACGCGGTCGAGCACAAGTGGGTCGAGGAACTCGGCGGCATGAACCTGTACTTCGTCTACGGCGACCGGATCGTCACGCCGACCCTCACCGGCTCCATCCTGGAGGGCGTCACCCGCGACTCCCTGCTCACCGTCGCCCGCGACCTCGGCTACACCGCCGAGGAAGGCCGCGTCTCCATCGACCAGTGGCAGCACGACGCCGCGAACGGCACGCTGACCGAGGTCTTCTCCTGCGGCACGGCCGCCGTCATCACCCCGGTCGGCACGGTCAAGCGCGAGGGCGCCGAGTGGCAGCAGGCGGGCGGCGAGCCCGGCGAGGTCACGCTGAAGCTGCGCCGGGCACTGCTGGACATCCAGCGGGGCATCGCCGAGGACGAGCACGGCTGGATGCACAAGCTGGGCTGACCTGAGCGTCGGCACGAAGGGCGCCTCCTGCCGGGAGGCGCCCTTCTTCGTCGCTGGTTTGAGCATCGCTCAAACTTCAAGACTCTCGACCGTCGTCGATTCTTTCCTTCTCGCGCTCTCATGGTTAGAGTGAAGCTCTAATCGAGAGGACGAGGAGGTGTCCCGGCGTGCGGTTGACCCCCACCGAACGCGACCGGCTGCTGCTCTTCGGCGCCGCCGAACTGGCCCGCGCCCGCCGGGCCCGCGGCCTCAGGCTCAACGTCCCGGAGGCGACCGCGCTGATCGCCGACACCGTGTGCGAGGCCGCCCGGGACGGCGCCCGGCTCGCCGAGGCGATCGAGCGGGCCCGGTCCGTCCTCGGGCCGGACGACGTGCTGCCCGGTGTCGCGGACGTCGTCACCGAGGTGCACGTCGAGGCCGTCTTCGACGACGGCTCCCGGCTCGCGGTGGTCGGCGACCCGATCGGCGGCGGGCTGGGGGAGCGGGCCCCGGGCGCACTGCTGCCCGGCCCCGGACCCGGACCCGGGCACGCCGAGCCCGAGGCGGTCGTCCGGCTCACGGTCACCAACACCGCGACCGTGCCGGTCTCCGTCACCTCCCACTTCCACTTCTTCGAGGTCAACCCGCGCCTCGACTTCGCCCGCGCGACCGCCTACGGGATGCGGCTCGCGGTGCCCGCCGGGTCGTCGGTCCGCTTCGGGCCGGGGGAGAGCGTCGAGGTGGGGCTGGTGCCGATCGGCGGCGAGCGGATCGCGATCGGGTTCGCGGGACTCGTCGACGGCGCCCTGGACGCGCCCGGAGCCAAGGAAGAGGCCCTGCGCAGGGCCGCCGCCTGCGGATATCTGGGAGCGGACGCGTGAACCCGTACGAGTACGCCGCCACCCACGGCCCGCGGGCCGGCGACCGCATCCGGCTCGGCGACTCGGGGCTGGTGATCCGCGTCGAGTCCGACGCCCAGCGCCCCGGCGACGAGTTCCTCGCCGGGTTCGGCAAGACGGCCCGCGACGGGCTGCACCTCAAGGCCGCCGCCGTCCGCGACACCTGCGACGTCGTCATCAGCAACGTCGTCGTGATCGACGCCGTGCAGGGCATCCGCAAGGTGTCCATCGGGATCCGCGAGGGCCGGATCCACTCCATCGGGCGGGCCGGCAACCCCGACACCCTCGACGGCGTCGACGTCGTCGTCGGCACCGGCACCTCGATCGTGTCCGGCGAGGGGCTCATCGCCACCGCGGGCGCCGTCGACACCCACGTCCACCTGCTCTCGCCGCGGATCATGGAGGCCTCGCTGGCGTCCGGCGTGACCACGATCATCGGGCAGGAGTTCGGCCCGGTGTGGGGCGTCGGCGTCAACTCGCCGTGGGCGCTGCGGCACGCCTTCGGCGCCTTCGACGCCTGGCCGGTCAACATCGGCTTCCTCGCCCGGGGTTCGTCGTCCGGCCCGGCGCCCCTGGTGGAGGCGCTGGCCGAGGGCGGCGCGTGCGGGTTCAAGGTCCACGAGGACATGGGCGCCCACACCCGGGCGCTGGACACCGCGCTGCGCGTCGCCGAGCAGTACGACGTCCAGGTGGCCCTGCACAGCGACGGGCTGAACGAGTGCCTGTCGGTGGAGGACACCCTGCGGGTGCTGGAGGGCCGCACCGTGCACGCCTTCCACATCGAGGGCTGCGGCGGCGGACACGTGCCGAACGTGCTGAAGATGGCCGGTGTCGCCAACGTCATCGGCTCCTCCACCAACCCGACCCTGCCCTTCGGCCGGGACGCCGTCGCCGAGCACTACGGCATGATCGTCTCCGTCCACGACCTCAAGCCCGACCTGCCCGGCGACGCCGCCCTGGCCCGGGACCGCATCCGGGCCGGCACCATGGGCGCCGAGGACGTGCTGCACGACCTGGGCGCCATCGGCATCACCTCCTCCGACGCGCAGGGCATGGGCCGGGCGGGGGAGACGGTCCGCCGCACCTTCGCCATGGCCGGGAAGATGAAGGCCCAGGCCGGCGCCCCGGACGACGGCCACGACAACGAGCGCGTGCTGCGCTACATCGCCAAGCTGACCGTCAACCCGGCCATCGCGCACGGGCTTTCGCACGAGGTCGGCTCCATCGAGGTCGGCAAGCTGGCGGACATCGTGCTGTGGCGGCCGGAGTTCTTCGGCGCCAAGCCGCAACTGGTGCTCAAGGCCGGCTTCCCCGCCTACGGCGTGACCGGCGACCCCAACGCGGCCACCGACACCTGCGAACCCCTCGTCCTCGGACCGCAGTTCGGGGCGTACGGGGCCACGCCCGCCGAGATCTCCGTCGCGTTCGTCGCGCAGGCCGCCCTCGACCGGGGCGGCGACACCATGCCGACGCGCAGACGCCGGGTCGCCGTCCGCGGCACGCGCGGCATCGGCCCGGCCGACCTGCGCCTGAACTGCCGTACCGGAACGGTCGACGTCGATCCGCGCACCGGGCTGGTCACCCTCGACGGCGAGCCGGTCCGCTCCGACCCCGCCGACTCGGTCGGTCTCAACCGCCTGTACTTCCTGTGAGGAACACCCATGTCCGCAGCCGCCGACGGCTTCCGCATGCCCCCCGAGTGGGCCCCGCACGAGCGCACCTGGATGGCGTGGCCGGGCCCCAACCCGACCTTCCACGACCCCGAGGCCCTCGCCGCCTCCCGCATCGCCTGGGCGTCCGTCGCCCGTGCGGTACGCCGCTTCGAGCCGGTGACGGTGGTGTGCGGCCCCGGACAGTCGGAGCAGGCGCGGGCGCTGCTCGGCCCCGGCGTCGACACCGTCGAGCGGGAACTCGACGACGCGTGGATGCGTGACATCGGCCCCACCTTCCTCACCGACGGGCGCGAACTGGCCGCCGTCGACTGGACGTTCAACGGCTGGGGCGCCCAGGGCTGGGCCCGCTGGGAACACGACGCGAAGATCGCCGCGTACGTCGCCGACCTCGCGGGGGCCCGGACGTACACCTCGGAGCTGGTCAACGAGGGCGGCGCGATCCACGTCGACGGCGAGGGCACGGTGCTGCTGACCGAGACCGTGCAGCTCGGCCCCGAGCGCAACCCGCACTGGACGCGCGAGCGGGTCGAGGCGGAGATCCACGCCCAGCTCGGCACCCGCAGGGCGATCTGGCTGCCGCGCGGCCTGACCGGCGACTACCCTCCCCCACTGCCCGAAAGGCGTGGGGGGACCCCCGACGGCTACGGCACCCTCGGCCACGTCGACATCGTCGCCGCGTTCGCCCGGCCCGGCGTCGTGGTCGCGCACCACCAGCCGGACCCGGCGCACCCCGATCACGAGGTGACCAAGGAGGTCATCGGCATCCTGAAGTCCGCCACCGACGCCCGCGGCCGCCGCCTGGAGGTGGTCGAGGTCCCCGCCCCGACCGTCCTGGAGGCCGACGGCCGCTGGGCCGACTGGTCCTACATCAACCACTACCTGTGCAACGGCGGCGTCGTCCTGTGCGGCTTCGACGACCCGCGCGACGAGATCGCGGCGGGCATCTTCCGCCGACTGTTCCCGGAACGGACGGTGACCCTGGTGGACGCCCGTACGATCTTCTCCGGAGGCGGTGGCATCCACTGCATCACCCAGCAGCAGCCGAGGATCTAGGAGCAGACGGATGGCCGGTGCGCGTAGGAACGCGCCGCCGCGCGAGGAGGTCCTCGCCGCAGCCATGGGCATGATCGCGGAACGCGGTCTGGAGAAGCTGACCATGGCGGCGCTGGGGACCGCGGTAGGGATGAGCAGCGGCCACCTGCTCTACTACTTCCACTCCAAGGACGAACTGCTCCTGCAGACCCTGGAGTGGAGCGAGGGCCGGCTCGGCGCCGAGCGCGGACGCCGGCTGGCCCGCCCCGGCACGGCCCGCGAGCGGCTCGACGCCTATGTCGACCTCTACGTGCCCGACGGCCACCGCGACCCGCACTGGACGCTGTGGCTGGAGGTGTGGAACCGCTCGCAGAACGCCGACGACGACGCCCGCGACCGCCAGGCCGCCATCGAACTCGCCTGGCACCGCGACCTCGTGGCGCTGCTCGCGGAGGGGATCTCCCGCGGCGAGTTCCGCGCCGTCGACCCCGACCGCTTCGGCACCCGCCTGCGCGCCCTGCTGGACGGGCTCTCCCTCCACGTCGCGATCGGCCTGCGCGGCACGGACCGGCGGAACGTCCTCACCCATGTGGCTGAATTCCTCGCGCAGACGCTGCTCCCGGAGCGCTGAGCGCCGCCTGCGGTGACCAGGGCGGTGCTCGCATCCTGAGACGGGCCGTAGGCGCCCGTTCGGTTTGTGCCACACTGCCCCCGTGCTCTCGTTCGCCATGATTATTGGCAGCAGGCGCGCCGGTCCGCAGTGACCGCCACGTACGACCAGGTACGGGCGGACACCGTCGTCCTCGACCCGCGCGCAGACCTCTCGCACCCGCGAGGGGTTTTTCGCTTTTCTGGCCCACCTTCAGCCGGGGGCGCAGCGCGAGGGATCATTGGAGGACGGTGGAGCCGGTCATTCCGGTAAAGACCGAGATCCGACATCAGGAGCCTTGAGACCATGACCGCAACCAGCGAGCTCGACGATTCGTTCCACGTCTTCGACACCACCCTGCGTGACGGCGCGCAGCGCGAGGGCATCAACCTCACCGTCGCGGACAAGCTGGCCATCGCACGGCACCTGGACGACTTCGGCGTGGGCTTCATCGAGGGCGGCTGGCCCGGCGCCAACCCGCGGGACACCGAGTTCTTCGCCCGCGCCCGGCAGGAGATCGACTTCAAGCACGCCCGGCTCGTCGCGTTCGGCGCCACCCGCCGCGCCGGCGCCAAGGCGGCCGAGGATCCGCAGGTCAAGGCGCTCCTGGACTCGGGCGCCGAGGTGATCACACTCGTCGCGAAGTCCCACGACCGGCACGTCGAGCTGGCGCTGCGCACCACGCTCGAGGAGAACCTGGAGATGGTCCGCGACACGGTCTCCCACCTGCGCGAGCAGGGCCGCAGGGTCTTCGTGGACTGCGAGCACTTCTTCGACGGCTACCGCGCGAACCCCGAGTACGCCAAGTCGGTCGTACGGGCCGCGGCGGAGGCGGGCGCGGACGTGGTGGTGCTGTGCGACACCAACGGCGGCATGCTCCCGGCGCAGATCCAGGCGGTGGTCTCCACGGTGCTGGCCGACACCGGCGCCCGGCTCGGCATCCACGCCCAGGACGACACGGGCTGCGCGGTCGCCAACACCCTCGCCGCCGTCGACGCGGGCGCCACCCACGTCCAGTGCACGGCGAACGGCTACGGCGAACGCGTCGGCAACGCCAACCTCTTCCCGGTCGTCGCCGCCCTGGAGCTGAAGTACGGCAAGAAGGTCCTGCCGGAGGGCCGGCTGCGCGAGATGACCCGCATCTCGCACGCCATCGCCGAGGTGGTGAACCTCACCCCCTCCACCCACCAGCCCTACGTCGGCGTCTCCGCCTTCGCGCACAAGGCCGGCCTGCACGCCTCCGCGATCAAGGTCGACCCGGACCTGTACCAGCACATCGACCCCGAGCAGGTCGGCAACACCATGCGGATGCTGGTCTCCGACATGGCCGGCCGCGCCTCCGTCGAGCTCAAGGGCAAGGAACTCGGCATCGACCTCGGCGGCGACCGCGAACTGGTCGGCCGGGTCGTCGAGCGGGTCAAGGAACGCGAACTCAAGGGCTACACGTACGAGGCTGCCGACGCCTCCTTCGAACTGCTGCTGCGCGGCGAGGTCGAGGGCAAGCCGCTGAAGTACTTCGAGGTCGAGTCCTGGCGGGCGATCGTCGAGGACCGCCCCGACGGCACCCACGCCAACGAGGCCACCGTCAAGCTGTGGGCCAAGAGCGAGCGCATCGTCGCCACCGCGGAGGGCAACGGCCCGGTCAACGCCCTCGACCGCGCCCTGCGCGTCGCCCTGGAGAAGATCTACCCCCAGCTCGCCAAGCTCGACCTGGTCGACTACAAGGTCCGCATCCTGGAGGGCGTGCACGGCACCCAGTCCACGACCCGTGTGCTGATCTCCACCTCCGACGGCGCGGGGGAGTGGTCCACGGTGGGCGTGGCCGACAACGTCATCGCCGCCTCCTGGCAGGCACTGGAGGACGCGTACACCTACGGTCTGCTGCGGGCGGGCGTGGCGCCGGCCCAGTAGTCCCGCCGCCGCCCGGGCTCCGGCGAGTTCCGCGGACTCGCCGGGGCAACGCCCCACTCGCCGGAGCCCGGGCGAACCCTGCCGTACCGGGGACGGCGAGGGCGACAAGGCCGGCGCGACGTCTTGACGGGTCGGCGGGGCGCCAGTTAACTCACGGCGTGAGCTAAGCCATGAGTGAACTTCCGAGAGCCGAGGGAAGGTCCATGCCGAGAACCGCCCTGCTCGTCTCCACCGCGTTGCTCGCCGCCATGCTGCCGCTGTCCGCGGCCCGCGCGGCCGACGACCCCGGCCCCGCCCCGGTGGCCGTCGACCGCTTCGAGGGCGAGGTGCCCTTCGCCGCCCAGCCCGCGGAGGGCATCTTCACCTGGGGCGGCGACAGCGACGACCCGCCCACGCTCGCCCTGGAGGAACGCGCCGACGCCCCCGAGGGCGCCAAGGTCCTCTCCGGCAGCTACGACATCAGCGGCTACGGCGGCTTCACGCACGACTTCGCCGCCGACGCGCCCGCCCACGACTGGTCCGCCCACCAGGGCGTCCGCTTCTGGTGGGAAGGCCGGGGCAGCGGGAAGAAGATCGCCTTCGAGATCAAGGACGGCGGCGCCCACGGCGAGGCCTCCGAGCTGTGGACGACCTCCTTCACCGACGACTTCACCGGCTGGAAGCGGATCGAGCTCCCGTTCACCGACTTCGCCTACCGCACCGACTACCAGCCCGTCGGCGGCATCGACCACGTCCTGGGCCTGACGCAGATGTGGGGGTACGCCGTCACGCTCCCCACCGGTGTCAAGGGCACCTTCGCCATGGACGGCGTCGAGCTGTACGGCAGGGCCGACCAGTCGCTGCGCGCCGCCGTCACCACCGACTCCGCCGTGTACCCGGTGCGGGAGGGCAGCGCCGCGGCCGTGCGGGTCACCGTCTCCACCACCGGCGCCGTGCCGCTGGAGGAACCGGTGACGGTCGCCTACACCACCGCCGGCGGCACCGCCGAACCCGGCAGGGACTACACCCCGGTCGAGGGCACCGTCGCCTTCCCGGCCGGCACCGCCTCCGGCGCCGTGCGGACCGTCCGGGTCCCCACCCTGAAGGACGGCACCGCCGAGGCCGCCGAGACGATCCCGCTCCGGCTCACGGTGACCGGCGCGAAGCCGCCCGCCGAGACCCCGCAGGTCGTCGTCGACGCCCACGGACTGCCGTACCTCGACAGCAGACTGCCGGTCCGCGAACGGGTCGCCGACCTGGTGGGCCGCATGTCCCTCGAGGAGAAGGCCGGCCAGATGACCCAGGCCGAGCGCGGCGCGCTGACCGACCAGGGCGACATCGCCGGGTACGACCTCGGCTCGCTGCTGTCGGGCGGCGGCTCGACCCCCACGCCCAACACCCCCGAGGCCTGGGCGAAGATGATCGACGGCTTCCAGCTGCGCGCGCGGGCCACCCGCTTCCAGATCCCGCTGATCTACGGCGTCGACGCGGTGCACGGGCACAACAACCTGGCCGGCGCCACGGTCATGCCGCACAACATCGGCCTCGGCGCGACCCGCGACCCCCGGCTCGTCGAGAAGACCGGCGCCGTGACGGCGTCCGAGGTCCGCGCGACCGGCGTCCCCTGGGACTTCGCCCCCTGCCTCTGCGTGACCCGCGACGAGCGCTGGGGCCGTTCCTACGAGTCCTTCGGCGAGGACCCGGCCCTCGTGAAGTCCCTGGAGACGATCATCCAGGGCCTCCAAGGAGCGCCGAGCGGACGGCAGTTGAAGGAGAACGACAAGGTCCTCGCCACCGCCAAGCACTTCGTCGGCGACGGCGGCACCGCGTACGGCTCCTCCACCACCGGCACCTACACCATCGACCAGGGCGTCACCAGGGTCACCCGGCAGGAGCTGGAGGCCGTCCACCTGGCACCGTACGAGGCCGCCGTCGACCGGGGCGTCGGCTCGGTCATGCCCTCGTACTCCTCGCTGGACCTCGTCGGCGACGGGCGGGGCCCGGTGAAGATGCACGCCCGCGCCGACATGATCAACGGCGTGCTCAAGGGCCGCATGGGCTTCGACGGCTTCGTCATCAGCGACTGGAACGCCATCGACCAGCTGCCCGGCGACTACGCCTCCCAGGTGCGCACCGCGGTCGACGCGGGCGTCGACATGATGATGGTCCCCTACGGCTACAAGGACTTCCGCACCACGCTGGTCGACGAGGCGAAGGCCGGCCGGATCGGCGAGCGGCGGATCGACGACGCCGTCTCCCGCATCCTCACCCAGAAATTCAAGCTCGGCCTGTTCGAGCACCCGTACGCCGACACGCGGGGCGCCTCCCGGATCGGCTCCGCCGCGCACCGGGCGGTGGCCCGGCAGGCGGCCGCCGAGTCGCAGGTGCTGCTGAAGAACGCCGGCGGCGTGCTCCCGCTGCGGAAGCACCAGAAGGTGTACGTCGCCGGATCGAACGCCGACGACCTCGGCAACCAGACCGGCGGCTGGACCATCACCTGGCAGGGCGCGTCCGGCACCCACACCGACGGCACCACCGTGCTCCAGGGGATGCGCGCGGCCGGCGGCGACGTCACGTACTCGAAGGACGCCTCCGCGCCCACGGCCGGCTACGACGTCGGCGTGGTCGTCGTCGGCGAGACCCCCTACGCCGAGGGCGTCGGGGATGTCGGCAACGGCAACGACCTGGAGCTGACGGCCGCCGACAAGGCCGCCGTGGACAAGGTGTGCGCCGCCATGAAGTGCGCGGTGCTGATCGTCTCCGGGCGCCCGCAGCTGATCGGCGACCGGCTCGGGGAGATCGACGCCCTGGTCGCCTCCTGGCTGCCGGGCACCGAGGGCGCCGGGGTCGCCGACGTCCTCTACGGCCGCCGCCCCTTCACCGGCCGGCTCCCGGTCACCTGGCCCCGGTCGGAGGCGCAGCTGCCGATCAACGTCGGCGACACCTCGTACGACCCGCAGTACCCCTACGGCTGGGGCCTGACGACGCTGACGAAGGCGCCGGACGGCGGGGCGGGCACCCTGCGGGCGCTCGCGACGGCCGCCGCGGCCGCCGAGCGGGCCGGGGCCGGCCGGACCGGACGCGCGCTGGTCGACAAGGCGCGGCTGATCGTCCAGCGGAAGGTGGGGCAGCACATCACGGCGGAGGTCGCGAAACCCTTCGCCGACGCCGACCACCTGTCGCTGACCGGCCGGTACGGGGCGGCCGTGCAGCGCCTGGCGACGGCCTGGCGAGCCGCCTCCTGAGGAGGCCCGCCACCTGACTGAATGCGCACCTTTGGGAGGCTTCGGGGGCTTCGGGTAGCTTCGAACCATGAAGGCCGTCACACGGACCCGAAGCCTCCCGGCGCTGCTGCTCGCGCTGGTGCTGGCCGCTTTGACCGTGACAGCGCCCCGGGCCGAGGCCGCCACCGACGTCTCGGTGATCGCCGCGGCCCTGCGCCAGGGCCCGGTGTACGTCGATCCGGCCGCCTCCGCCCAGCTCTCCGCGGGCGACGCCGACGCGTTGGCCCGGCGGATCAAGGACGCCGGCAAGCCGCTGTTCATCGCGGTCCTGCCCGCGGACCACCCCACCCGGAACCTGTTCGCGGACCTGCGCACCGCCACGGGCGTCACGGGCCTGTACGGCATCCGGCTGGGCGACCGGTTCGACGCCCGCGCCGACTCCTCGGTGATGTCCGTCCCCGCCCGGCAGAACCTCGTCGCCAGTGTGCAGGGCGAGGATGCCAAGACGCAGCTGAACGACTTCGCGGACCGCGCCCTCGCCGGCATGGGCGGCTCGGCGCCCGCGAGCTGGGGGTCGCCCTCCGACGGCGGCGGCGTCCCGGTCACCGGGCTGATCGTCGGGGGCGCGGTGCTGGTGGCCGGCGGCGCGGGCGTGTACACCCTCGCCCGGCGGAACCGGCGCCGCCGGGCCGAGGAGCAGCGGGCCGCGCTGGAGAAGCTCCGGGTCGTCGTCGACGAGGACATCACGGCCTTCGGCGAGGAACTGGACCGCCTCGACTTCCATCCGGCCGAGTCCGGCGCCGACGACGCCATGCGCGCCGACTACGAACGCGCGCTGGACGCCTACGAACAGGCCAAGACGGCGATGGCCGCCGCGGCGAGACCCGAGGACGTCCGCGCCGTCACCCGGGCGCTGGAGGACGGCCGCTTCTCGCTCGCGCAGCTCGCCGCCCGCCGGGAGCACCGGCCGCTGCCCGAGCGCCGGCCGCCCTGCTTCTTCGACCCGCGCCACGGCCCGTCCGTCGCCGACGCCGTCTGGACGCCCGCGGCCGGCGCGCCGCGCGAGGTGCCGGTCTGCGCCGCCGACCGGGCCCGCCTGGCCGACGGCCGCGATCCCGCGGTCCGCGAGGTGGACACCCAGTACGGCCGCCGCCCGTACTGGGACGCCGGCCCCGCCTACGGCCCCTGGGCGGGCGGTTACTTCGGCGGCGGCCTGCTGCCCGCCCTGCTCGTCGGCACCATGCTCGGCAGCATGATGGCGACCCCGTCCTACGCGGCCGACTACGGCTCCGGCTACGGCGACTTCGGCGGCTACGAGGGCGGCGACGTCTCAGGCCCCGACTTCGACCCCGGCGACTTCGGAGGCGGCTTCGACAGCGGCGGCGACTTCGGCGGAGGCTTCTGACCCCCCACCCGGGCTCACGCCCGCGTCCGGGGCGGGCCCGTGTCCGCGCCCGCGTGAGCCCCGGGACCGGTCCGACGCCTGGTCTGCGCTCCGACCCGCGTCCGCGCCCGCGACTGGCCCCGTGCCCACGGCCACGCCCGCACCGGGCTTGCGTCTGGATCTGGACGAGCGCCCGCGCGAGGGCCGGGCCGGCGCCAGGCCCGTGCCCGCGCCCGCGATTGGGCCCGTGCCCAAGGCGCGGGTTCGCCTGAGCGGCGGGGGCGGCACCGACGCCTGGCCCGCGCCGGGCTCACGGCTGTGCCCGGGACGAGCGCCGGCGCCCGGCCCACCGCTCGGCCGAGGTCCGCGTCCGGGCCCCGTGCCTGGTCCCTGCCCCCGCACCGGGTCGGCCGCGCCCGCACGAGCCCCTGTGCGCGGACCTGCACCCGCCCCCGCGAACGAGCCCGGGGGCCGGACCGACGCCCGGCTTGCGCTCCGGCCCGCGTCTGCGTCCGGGCGGGGCGTGCGCCTGTGCCCGTACGAGCACGGGCCGGGCCGACGCCTTGCCCGCGCCAGTGTCCGCGATTGGGCCCGTGCCCACGGCGCGCGTTCGCATGAGCGGCGAGGGCAGCGCCGAGGTCTGGCCCGTGCCGGGCTCACGGCCGCGCCCGGGACGAGCGCCGGCGCCCGGCCCACCGCTCGGCCGAGGTCCGCCGCTCGGCCGAGGTCGGCGTCCGGGTCCCGTGCCTGGTCCCTGCCCCCGCACCGGGTCGGCCGCGCCCGCACGAGCGCCCGTGCCCGCGCTCACGCCCGGTCCTGCGCCCGCCCCCGCGAACGAGGCCCGGGGCCGGACCGACGCCCGGCTTGCGCTCCGGCGCGCGTCCGCGTCCGGGCTCGCACCCGTGCCCGCGTTCGCGGTCGGGCCGGGTCCGTGTCCGCGCCCGCGTGAGGCCCGGGACCGGGCCGACGCCTGGTCTGCGCTCCGGCCCGCGCCCGCGTCCGCGCCCGCGGCGCGCGTTCGCATGAGCGGCGGGGGCAGCGCCGAGGTCTGGCCCGTGCCGGGCTCACGGCCGCGCCCGGGACGAGCGCCGGCGTCCGGCCGGCCGCTCGGCCGAGGTCCGCGTCCGGGTCCCGTGCCTGGGGTCCGCGCCGCGGTCGCACCGGGCCGACCGTGCCCGCATGGCCCGGGCGCCCGCGCTCACGCCGGTGCCCGGGCCGGGGCCTGCGCCGGTGCCCGCACAGAGTCCGGGGCCGCGTCCGGGTACGGGCGAGCGCCCGTCCTCGGCACGGGGAGTGGAGGGCGGGCGCGCTCGGGAGGCGGCGTCGGGGTGGACGCGCTCAGGGCGTCACGCGGACTTGATCGCCGAGATGTCGAAGTTCAGCTTGATCTTGTCGGAGACCAGCACGCCGCCCGTCTCCAGCGCCGCGTTCCAGGTCAGGCCCCACTCGGAGCGCAGGATCTCCGCCTTGCCCTCGAAACCGACGCGCTCGTTGCCGAAGGGGTCCTTCGCGGCGCCGTTGAACTCGAGGTCGATGGTGAGCGGCTTGGTGACGCCGAGGATCGTGAGGTCGCCGGTGATGCGGTAGTCGTCGCCGCCCAGGGCCTGCGCCTCGGTCGAACGGAAGGTCATCGTCGGGAACTCCTCCGTCTTGAAGAAGTCCGCGCTCTTCAGGTGGCCGTCGCGGTCCGCGGAGCCGGTGTCGATGCTCTCCATCGTGACGTCGATGGACGCCGTCGACTTGGCCGGGTCCGAGCCGTCGAGGTGCAGCGTGCCGCTGAAGTCGAGGAACTTGCCCTTGACGTTGGTGACCATGGCGTGGCGGGCGACGAAACCGAGCGTGCTGTGCGCCGGGTCGATGGTGTAGTCGCCGGTCAGCGCGGCGAGGTCGGGGTTGACGGCGGCGGGCGCCGCGCCGGCGGTCTCGTCGGAGTCGGTGGTCTTGCGGCCGAAGATGCCCATGGTGTGCTCCAAAGAAAGTGGGGAGATGTTGAATCTTCAATGAGGTTCAACATGGACGACCGTAGACCTATTCCGTTCAAGTTTCAACCTCTTCTCCCTGCGATCACGGGGCGCCCTCTGGCGGACGCGCGTAGAAGTCGGGCACCATCTCCTGGCACCACCTGCACAGCCGCCCCACAGACACACGGTCCCCGGACCGTCGACGGTCCCCCGCAGGAAGGTCCCCCATGAAGATCAGGTCCACCCTGACCGCGCTCGCGCTCGTCGTCGCCCCCGGCGTCGCGGTCGTCGGCACCGCCACCGACGCCTTCGCGGTCACCAAGATCAGTCACGCCACCGCGACCTCGATGTTCCGCGAGGTCGGCATCACCTGGTCCTCCTCCGGCAACTGCTCCGACCGCTACAACTCCACCTGCACGTCCTTCGAGCAGCTCAACCTCGCCACCGCGCAGGGAGCGCAGACCCTCAAGCGCGCCAGCGGCTGCGGCCTGAACATCACCGGCGGTACCGAGACCGGCCACGCCTCCGGCACCTACTCGCACTGGAACGGCTACAAGCTCGACTACGGCAAGAACACCTGCGTGACGAGCTACATCAAGAACAACTTCACCTACATCGGCCTGCGCGGCGACGGCGCCCCGCAGTACAAGTCCGGCTCCGGCAACATCTACGCCGACGAGGGCAACCACTGGGACGTCCTGTACTACAACTGCGGCGGCTGCTGAGCCGTGCCCCACGGGGAGCTCCGGACGGCGGCACCGCCCGGAGCTCCCCGGCCGCATCCGTTCCCCGTACCGCCGGCCGAGGTGACACACGCACATGGGCACGACTCCGACGCGCCGCGCCTTCCTGTCCGCCGCGGCCCTCGCGGCCACGTCCTTCGGCTCCGGCGCCGGACCCGCCCGCGCCGCCGCCGAAGCGGAAGCCGACCCCGGTGCCGAACCTGGTGCCGACCCCGGTGCCGACCCCGGTGTCGACCCCCGCGCCGAACCCGGCGCCGACCCCTACGACACCCTCCGCCGCCGCTGGCTCGCCATCGCCCTCGGAACCGGCTACGACCCCGCCGCCGAGCCGTACGCCTCGCGCCTGGCCGAGACCGGCGAACTGGCCCGGCGCTTCCAGGCCGGCATGGCCCCGGCCGCCGGCTCCCTCTGGCCGGGCCATCCGTTCGACCTGCCGTCCGGGATCACCCTCAGCTACAGCCGCCTGTGGACGATGACCCAGGCCTTCCTCCAGCCGGGCACCGGCCGCACCGGCGACCAGGAACTCCTCGCGGACGTCCGGCGCGGCCTGGACCACCTCTCGGCGACCGTCTACAACCCCTCCACCACCCGCTACGGCAACTGGTGGGAGTGGCAGATCGGCAGCCCCCGCCTCCTCATGGACATCACCGCGGCCCTCTACGAACAGCTCACCGACGCGCGGATCGCCGCGGCCTGCGCGGCCGTCGACCACTTCGTCCCCGACACGATGTTCGGCGACCACTCCGGCACGTCGACCGGCGCCAACCGCGTCGACCTGTGCCGCTCCGTCGCCCTGCGCGGCATCCTGGGCCGCGACCCGGCCGGCATCGCCCTCGCCCGCGACGCGCTGTCGCCGGTGTTCCCGTACGTCACCCGGGGGGACGGGCTGTACCCGGACGGGTCGTTCGTCCAGCACACCTGGGTCGCCTACTCGGGGACCTACGGGCAGGTCATGCTCGACGGCCTCGGCCGCCTCTTCGCGCTGCTCGCCGGAAGCGAGTGGGAGGTGACCGACCCGAACCGGCAGATCGTCCTCGACGCCGTCGAGCACGCCTACGCGCCCCTGATCCACGACGGGCTGGTGATGGACAGCGTCAACGGCCGCGCCGTCAGCCGGGGTCTCCTCAAGAGCGACGAACGGCACGTCCTGCGCGGCGACCACTTCCACGGGCGCGGCGTCATCGCGGCCGTGGCCCTGCTGGCCGCCGCGGCGAGCCCGGCCGAACGCGACCGCTGGCACGCGCTCGTCAAGGGCTGGATCGAACGGGACACCGTGTCGCCGGTCCTGACCGCGCCCCAGTTCCAGGTGGCCGACCTGGCACGGCTGCACGCCATCGCCGACGCGCCCGTCGAGGCGGCCGCCGAACCCGTCGGCCACCGGCTCTTCGCGGCCATGGACCGGGCCGTGCACCGCCGCCCCGGCTTCACGGCGAACCTCGCCATGGCCAGCGACCGCATCGCGCACTACGAGTGCGGCAACGGCGAGAACCCGCGCGGCTGGCACACCGGCGCCGGAATGCTCTACTGGTGGGCCGACGGCCCGAGCGACCAGTACACGGACTGGTTCTGGCCGACGGTGGACTGCTACCGCCTGCCCGGTACGACGGTCTCCACCGGACGCCTGCCCGACCGGGCCGGCGGCGAGTGGGGAGCGCCCAGGCCGGACGTGCGCTGGGTCGGCGGCACGACCGACGGCGAGTTCGCGGCCGTCGGCCAGCACCTGAAGGGCCTCGGCTCGACGCTCGAGGCCCGCAAGTCCTGGTTCTTCCTCGCCGACGCGGTGGTCTGCCTGGGCGCGGGCATCACCTGCGCCGACGGCGTCCCGGTCGAGACGGTGGTGGACAACCGCAACCTGGGCGAGGGCGGCACCCAGGCCTTCACACGCGGCCCCGGCTGGGCCCACCTGGAAGGCCACGGCGGCTGGCTGGTCCCGGAGGGCGGACTGCTGACCCTGCGCGAGGACCGCACCGGCGCCTGGTCCGACATCAACACCACGTCCACCACCGAGCGGCGCACCCGCCGCTGGCAGACCCTCTGGCTGGACCACGGCACCGACCCGGTCGACGCCACGTACCGGTACGTCCTGCTGCCCGGCGCCTCCCGCCGGACGGTCGCGGCCCGCGCCGCCGGCCGCGACCGCCCGGCGGTCCTCGCGA
The DNA here is from genome assembly GCF_044335305.1 of Streptomyces sp. NPDC020490. NCBI lineage: Bacteria > Bacillati > Actinomycetota > Actinomycetes > Kitasatosporales > Streptomycetaceae > Streptomyces > Streptomyces sp. NPDC020490. The sequence goes on from NZ_JBIRUY010000020.1 coordinate 153,117, forward strand.
ACGACCGCGCCCGCCAGGCCGTGCACGCCGCCTCCCTCGGCCTGACGGCCGTCAACTTCTGGCAGGCCGGCACCGCGGGCCCGCTGACCGCCTCCGCCGGGGCGAGCGTGCTGCTGCGCCGCCGGGGCCGCACCGCCACCCTCTGCGTGAGCGAGCCGCCCCGCACGGGCGAGCCGCTGGAGATCACCTGGCACCATCCGGTGCGCGGGGTGGTGCGGGCGGACGACACCGTGGAAGTCGTCTCGACGGGCCGCCGTGCGACCCTGAGGATTACGCCGGGCGTGGCATGCGCCACCCACCGATGTGAGCTGCGTCTCACATGACCTCTTTGTGCAACCCCGACAAGCGGAACGCCCCCCGAGCAGTCAGAACGGCTGCATCCCGTCCCGGTTCTGTTCAGGGCTACCAGGAAAACGGGCCGGACACTGTACGGAGTCGACGGCTCGCTTTCCTTGGTGACCTCCGTAAGGTCACTACATGACCGTTTTGGATGAGGCGCCGAGTGAGCCGACGGACGCGCGCGGGCGGGTGGCCGAGCTGCACGAGATCCGTGCGCAGGCCCTGGCCGGGCCGAGCGAGAAGGCGACCGAGGCTCAGCATGCCAAGGGCAAGCTGACCGCCCGGGAGCGCATCGAGCTGCTGCTGGACCCGGGCACGTTCCAGGAGGTCGAGCAGCTGCGCCGGCACCGGGCGACCGGTTTCGGCCTGGAGGCGAAGAAGCCCTACACCGACGGTGTGATCACCGGCTGGGGCACCGTGGAGGGCCGTACGGTCTTCGTCTACGCCCATGACTTCCGCATCTTCGGCGGCGCGCTGGGCGAGGCCCACGCCACGAAGATCCACAAGATCATGGACATGGCCATCGCGGCCGGCGCGCCGCTGGTCTCCCTCAACGACGGCGCGGGCGCCCGTATCCAGGAGGGCGTCTCCGCGCTCGCCGGCTACGGCGGCATCTTCCAGCGCAACACCAAGGCCTCGGGCGTCATCCCGCAGATCTCGGTGATGCTGGGCCCGTGCGCGGGCGGCGCGGCCTACAGCCCCGCCCTGACGGACTTCGTGTTCATGGTCCGCGAGACCTCGCAGATGTTCATCACCGGACCCGACGTCGTCAAGGCGGTCACCGGCGAGGAGATCACCCAGAACGGCCTGGGCGGCGCCGACGTCCACGCCGAGACCTCCGGCGTGTGTCACTTCGCCTACGACGACGAGGAGACCTGCATCGCCGAGGTCCGCTACCTGCTCTCCCTCCTCCCGCAGAACAACCGGGAGAACCCGCCCCGGGTGGAGTGCACGGACCCGGCCGACCGCCGCTCCGACGTCCTGCTGGACCTGGTGCCGGCGGACGGCAACCGGCCCTACGACATGGCCAAGGTCATCGAGGAGATCGTCGACGACGGCGAGTACCTGGAGGTCCACGAGCGCTGGGCGCGCAACATCATCTGCGCGCTGGCCCGGCTGGACGGCCAGGTGGTCGGCATCGTCGCCAACCAGCCGCAGACGCTCGCGGGCGTCCTGGACATCGAGGCGTCCGAAAAAGCTGCACGCTTTGTCCAGATGTGTGACGCTTTTAACGTTCCGATCGTCACGTTCCTGGACGTGCCCGGGTTCCTCCCCGGCGTCGACCAGGAGCACGGCGGGATCATCCGGCACGGCGCCAAGCTGCTGTACGCCTACTGCAACGCGACCGTGCCCCGGATCTCCCTGATCCTGCGCAAGGCCTACGGAGGTGCGTACATCGTCATGGACAGCCAGTCCATCGGTGCCGACCTCACCTTCGCCTGGCCGACGAACGAGATCGCCGTGATGGGCGCGGAAGGCGCCGCCAACGTCATCTTCCGGCGCCAGATCGCCGAGGCCGAGGACCCCGACGCCATGCGGGCCCGCATGGTCAAGGAGTACAAGTCCGAGCTGATGCACCCCTACTACGCCGCCGAGCGCGGCCTGGTCGACGACGTCATCGACCCGGCCGAGACGCGCGAGATCCTCGTCCGCTCGCTCGCGATGCTCCAGAACAAGCACGCCGACCTGCCCTCCCGCAAGCACGGCAACCCCCCGCAGTAACCCGGCGGATCCTTCCCGGTGCCCCCGCGGAAACCTCTCTCCTGGAGACTGAGACCTATGACCACCCATGACATCCGTGTCGAGAAGGGCCACGCCGAGCCCGAGGAAGTCGCCGCCATCACGGCCGTCCTCCTGGCCCGTGCGGCCGCCCGGCCCGCCACCGCGCCGGCCCACCGCGGCCGCCCGAAGGCGGGCTGGCGCCGCCTGGAGCGCGAGCCCGGCTTCCGCGCGCCGCACAGCTGGCGCTGAGCCGTTCCACGTCACGAAGGAGGGCCCCTCTCGAAGGGCGAATTCAAGGGGTCGTCGCAACACGCGGTGAGTTGATCAAGCCGCGAGCAGTTTAGACAGACGCTCGGCTGGGGTTTCCCAGCCGAGCGTT
>NZ_JBIRUY010000021.1:0-149105 GCF_044335305.1 Streptomyces sp. NPDC020490
GCCATCGGCCTGTCCCTGATGATCGCCATCGGCCCGGACCGCTTCCGCGAGATGCTCGACGGCTTCCGCATCGTCGACGAGCACTTCCGCACCGCGCCCGCCGAGTCCAACGTCCCGCTGCTGCTCGGCCTGCTGGGCATCTGGTACGGCAACTTCCTCGACGCCCAGTCGCACGCCGTCCTGCCCTACAGCCACTACCTGTCGAAGTTCACCGCCTACCTCCAGCAGCTGGACATGGAGTCCAACGGCAAGTCGGTGCAGCGCGACGGCGAGCCGGTCGACTGGCAGACCGGGCCGGTGGTGTGGGGCACGCCGGGCACCAACGGGCAGCACGCCTACTACCAGCTGATCCACCAGGGCACGAAGCTGATCCCGGCGGACTTCATCGGCTTCGCCGAGCCGGTCGCCGAGCTCGGCGACGAGCTGAAGGCGCAGCACGACCTGCTGATGGCGAACTTCTTCGCGCAGACGCAGGCCCTCGCCTTCGGCAAGACGCCGGACGAGGTCCGCGCGGAGGGCGTGCCGGAGGACCTGGTCGCGCACAAGACGTTCCGGGGCAACCACCCGACGACCACGATCCTGGCGCGCGAACTGACCCCGTCCGTGCTCGGCCAGCTCATCGCCCTCTACGAGCACAAGGTGTTCGTCCAGGGCGCCGTATGGAACATCGACTCCTTCGACCAGTGGGGCGTCGAGCTCGGCAAGGTGCTCGCCAAGCGCGTCGAACCCGCGCTCACCGAAGGCGCCGAGGTGCCGGGGCTGGACGCGTCCAGCAAGGCCCTGGCCGCCACCTACCGCCGGCTGCGCGGGCGCGGGTGACAGCGGCCGGGCGGGCGCGGCCGGCACCGGCGCCGCGGCGCCGGTGAGCGTGCGGCGCGCCCGCTTCCGGTTCCCGTAGACTCCCGGGCGATCACCACGACGGTCGCCCGGGGGAGTGCAACGTGAGCCGAGCACAAGGGAGTTGGACCGGAAGCACGCTGACCGCCCGGTCGTTCCTGAAGCCGCACGGCGTGGCGCGTGCGGTGTTCCATCCGACGTGGATACCGGAGGCGCTCGACCCCACGGTGGAGCGCCTCAAGCGGGTGCGGGTGATCGCCGGTGCGGTCGCGGCCCTCGGCGTCTACACCTACGTCCAGGGCGGCTTCGCCGTCGACGAGATGCTGGACAACGCGGCGACCGCCTCCGCGGTGCTGTTCTTCCTCACGCCCCTGACCGTCGGCGCGATGCTCTTCGTCTGGCGGCGCACCGGCTCGGTGGGGCAACTGCGGGTGCCGCTGGTCAACTCGCTGAAACTGCTGCTGCTGTTCGTCGGCTCGCTCCTGCTGACGCTGCTGCTGTTCAAGCTGGGCGACGCGTTCGGGATCGTCGCGAAGCTGCTGCTGACCCTGGCCGGGCTGTGGACGGCTCTCTTCGTCATGGCGGGGGCGGTCCGGCTCACCGGCAACTTCTTCGGCACCGCCGCCGTGCACCGCTGCCTGCCGCCGCTGCTGGCGACCGTGACGACCTGGCTGATGGCCGTCCCGGACCTCCTCACCGGCAACCTGCACGGCATGAGCCTCACCCTGGGCGTGGTCTTCGTCCTGGGCGCCCCCGTGACGGTCACGGCCATCTCCCTGCTGGAACTGCGCCGGCTGCGGCAGCGGTACGGCATCCGGCTCACGGCCCACCCGGCGACCCTGCCGCCGCTGCCCCCACGACCGCCGCACGCGCCCGGCGGCCCGACGCCGGGCTGGGGCAACCCGTACGCCCCCGGCCACCCGCGGAGCCCCTACTCGCCGGGCCCGCGCAACCCGTACGCCCCCGGCCGACCGCACGACCCGCGGCGTCCGCACGGCGGTTGACCGCACGACCCGCGGCGTCCGCACGGCGGTTGACCGGCGCGGTGGGGCGCGGCGGGCCGCGGCGGGGCCTGGCTCAGGCCACCGCGGCGAGCGTGTCCGCCAGCCGCCGCCGGGCCGCGCGGGAGGCCGGCAACGCGGCGACCGCGACCGCGCCCAGCACGGCGCCGGTACCGAACAGCACCAGCAGCAGCGGCGAGGGCGCCTGCGCGACACCGGCGCCGATGCCGCTCGACCGGCCCTGCCGGTCGATCAGCCAGTGCGCCAGCGGCGCGCCGAGGAGCGTACCGGCGACGACGGCGGCCAGGGCGGTGCAGCCCGTGGCCGTCACGGTGACGGCGGTGATCTGACGCGGTGACAGGCCGATCGCCTTGAGCGCCAGCAGGTCGCGCTCACCCTCCCGCACGGTGCCGCCGATCGCGGTCAGCAGCTCGATCAGGCCGATCAGGGCCAGCACGGCGACCAGCCCGACGACGACCCCGCGCAACGCCGACAGACCGTCGGCCGGGTTGGTCACGGCGTGCACCTCCAGGTGCCCGTGCCCGGCGGCGGTGAGGCGGCTGGCGACCTCGCGCGGGTCGGCGCCGGGGTGCAGCCGTACCTGGTACAGGGAGGGGGCGAGACGGGGGTCGTTCTCGCGGAGGGTGTCGAGGGAGGTGGAGATGACCCGGCCGGCGTTCTCCGGTTCGATGCTGCGGCCGACGATGTGCAGGATCTGCGGCTGGTCGCCCACGGTCATCCGCACCCAGTCGCCGACGTGGACGTCCAGCAGGTCGAGCAGCCCCTGCCCGGCCACCGCCTCGTCGTCGCCGCGCGCGGCGCGGCCCTCGGCCAGCGCGAACGGGTACGGCTCCCGGCGGGTGCCGAGGCCGCGCAGGGCGATCGTCGCGGTCTGGCCCGGGACCAGGGCGGCCACCTCCACGCCCGGGTAGGCGGCGGCGACCTGTGGATCGCGGTCCAGCAGGGCGCGGGCGTCCCGGTCCCCGAGCCCCGCGTCCGCGTGGACGGTGAGCGCGGCGGCGAGGCCGATCCGCTCCGGGCTGCCGTGGATGCGGTCGATGGTGGTCCACGCGCTCATCGCCACCACGATCAGCAGCAGCGGCAGCGCGAGGCGGGCCACCGTCGCCAGCGAGCGCGGACGGCGCGTGAACGCCTTGTGCCAGCCCAGGACCAGCGCCGGCGGCAGCCGCAGCCCGAGCGCCCGGCGGGCCGCGCCCGACAGCCGCCCGCCTGCTGCGGCGGGCCGGGGCACCGGGACCGGCGGCACCCGCCCCGCCCGCCACGCCGCGAGCCCGGTGGTCGCGCCGATGAACAGCACCGCCCCCGCCGGCACCGCGAACAGCAGGGCGGTGTGCCCCGGCAGCCCCTGCCACACCCCCACCGCGTCCCCGAGCCGCCCCGGGACACGGCTGCCCAGAGCCTGGGTGAGCGCGGCCGCGGCCGCCGCGCCGAGGAGGGCGTAGGCGACGTGCTGGAGCAGGAAGACGCGGACGACCTGGCCCGGAGTGAAGCCGATCGCCTTGAGCACCGAGATGTCCCGCAGGTGGCCGTGGATGCGGGTGGCGATCGCCCCGTGCACGGCGAGCCCGGCGGCGACCAGCGCGCCCAGGCCGAACAGCGCCAGCACCTGTCCCAGCAGCCGGCTGTCGCCCTGCGCCTCGGCGCGTGCCTGCTGCCAGGTGGACACCTCGCCGATGGCGCCGGCGCCGAGGACGGTGACGGCGCGCTGGACGGCGTAGTCCGTGTCGCCGGGGTCGGTCAGGCGCAGCCCGATGACCTGGCCGGTCGGGGCGCGCACGGCGGAGGGCGGCGCCCAGACGAGGCCGGGCTGCTCACCCGGCCGGTAGCGCGGCTCGGCGCTGTCGGCCACCCCCAGCACGGTCAGCGTCCGCGCGGTGCCGGGCAGGGTGAGGGTGTCGCCGGGGCCGGCCAGCAGGGCACGGGCGAGGCGGGTCTCCAGGACCACGCCGTCGGGCTGGGCGGGCCGCAGCCAGCGGCCGGAGACGAGCAGGGGGCGGCCGACGGCGGGGCGTGCCGGGGTGGCGCGCAGTTCGACGGAGGCGCGGGCGCCGCGCGAGGCGAGGGTGGCGGACTCGGTGGTGTACGGGCCGGCGACGGACTCGACGCCGTCCAGGCGGGCCAGTTCGCGCAGCGCTGCGGACTCGCCGGTGTGGATCCACACATGCGCGCCGCGCGCCTGCGTGAAGACGCGCTGCCAGGGGTTGGTGGCGTACCCGAACAGGGCCGTGGCCAGCAGCAGGGACGTCACGATCCCGGCGGTGGCGAGGACGAGGAACAGTGCCTCGCCGCGGTGCGTGCGCAGATCGGAGTGCGCCCAGCGCAGTGTGGCTCGCACGCGGCCTCAGCCCCTTCGCCGGTCGTCGTCGGCCCGCATGTCAGTCCCTGAGCTCCAGCACGCCGGAGATGCCGGTGCCGGGGGCGGGCGTCCCGTCCAGTTCGGCGTCGTCGGCTATCCGCCCGTCGAAGAAGCTGATCACGCGGTCCGCGGCGCTCGCCAGCCGGGCGTCATGGGTGACCAGCACGATCGTCTGGCCGCGCTGGTGGAAGCGGGACAGCAGCCGCATCACCTCGCGGGTGCCCCTGCTGTCCAGGCTGCCGGCGGGCTCGTCGGCGAGCAGCAGCGGCGGACGGTTGACGAGCGCCCGGGCCAGCGCGACCCGCTGCTGCTCGCCGCCGGACAGCTCGCCCGGCATGCTGCGCTCCTTGCCGGCGAGTCCCAGTTCGGCCAGCAGTTCCTCCCGCGCGGCGCGCGCCTGCTTCGGCGGGACGCCGGCCAGCAGGGCCGGCAGTTCCACGTTGTCGGCGACCGACAGGCCGGAGACCAGGTTGAAGAACTGGAAGACGATCCCGATGCGCCTCCGGCGCTCCACGGCCCAGCGCGCCTCGCTGTAGGCGTCCGTGCACTCGCCGTCCAGCCAGATGCTGCCGCTGTCCGGGCGCTGGAGTCCGCCGAGCAGGTGCAGCAGCGTGGACTTGCCCGCACCGGACGGGCCGGTGACCGCCACGAACTCGCCCCGGCGCACGCGCAGGTCGACCCCGCGCACCGCGTGTGCGGGCGCGCCCTCGCCGTGATGCGTCTTCACCAGCCCCTCGGCGCGCAGCACGGGAGCGGGACCGTCGTTCATTCCAGCTCCTCCAGCTCCTCCTGGCACCGCTCCAGCCAGTCGAGGTCGGCCTGCAGGTGCAGCATCGCGCCCTCGATCAGGAGGTGGGCGATGCGGTTGTCCCGGTCTTCCGCGGCGGCCAGTTTCGACAGTCGGCGCATGGTGTTCAGGTACTGGCGCCGCTGCTTGTTGATCAGGGCGACCTGGTCGGCGAGTCCGGTCCGCGGGGCGAGCGCCAGCTTCATGAAGAACTCGTCCCGCACCCGCGGCTCGTCCTCGGGCTCCTCGAACCAGGCGCGCAGCGCTTCCCGCCCGGTGTCGGTGAGGTGGTAGACCTTCTTGTTGGGCCGGCTCGACTGCTCGACGTCCTCGCCCTCGATCAGTCCCTGCTTCTCGAGGCGGCCGAGGGTGACGTAGATCTGGCCGACGTTCGGCTGAGGGTACGCGGAGCCCAGCATCTGCTCAAGGTCCTGCTTGAGCTCGTAACCATGGGCCGGACCACGCGCCAGGAGTGCCAGGAGGTGCAGGCGCACGTGTGCTGTCCTCCTGTCCTGGTGAATGTGGGCCAGGCTCTAGTATCGCGCATACCTAACAGGTATACATGGCCTCTGACTGCGGGCGAGGGCGGCCGGAGCCGGGTGTGCAAGGAGGAACCTATGCGGTGGGCGCGTGCCGCGGGTAGGGGCCTCCTCGTTCTCGTCGTGGTCGTGGCCGGTTACGCCGCCGGGGGCGCGCGGGCCGGCGAGGAGAGCGCGGGCCGCGGGCCCCTGACGTTCGCCACCGCCGGGGACCTCACCGGGTATCTCGGTCCCCTCCTGGAGGGCTGGAACCGCACCCACCCCGGCGAGAAGGTCACGCTCGTCGAGCTTCCGGACTCCGCCGACGAGACGCACGCGCAGATGGCCACCGACCTGCGCGGCGGCGGCCGCAGCCGGTTCGACGTCCTCAACATCGACGTCAACTGGACCCCGGAGTTCGCGGCCGCCGGCTGGATCCGCCCGCTGCCGCGCGACCGCTTCCCGCTGAAGACCTTCCTGCGGCCGGTGCAGGACACGGCGACCTACGACGGGCAGCTGTACGCCGTCCCGTACGTCACCAACGCCGGCCTGCTGCTGTACCGCAAGGACGTCCTCGCCGCGGAGGGCGTCCCGCCGCCGCGCACCTGGGCCGAGCTGGAGCACGACGCGAAGACCATCGCGCCGCGGCACGGCCTCGACGGCTACGCGGGCCAGTTCCTGCCGTACGAGGGGCTCACCGTCAACGCGGCCGAGGCCGTCTACTCGGCGGGCGGCACCATCCTCGGCGACGAGGGCGCACGCGTCACGGTGGACTCGGCGGCGGCCCGCGAGGGGATCGGGTTCCTGGCCCGCGGCGTCCGCGAGGGCTGGATACCGAAAGAGGCGCTCACGTACAAGGAGGAGGAGTCCAAGCAGGCGTTCCAGGACGGCCGGCTGCTCTTCCTGCGCAACTGGCCCTACGCGTACGTCGTCGCGTCGGCCGCCGGCTCGCCGGTCGCCGGGAAGGTCGGCGCCGTGCCGCTGCCCGGGCCGGACGGGCCGGGGGCCGGCGTCCTCGGCGGCTCCAACCTCGCCGTCAGCACGCATGCCCGCCACCCCGACTCGGCCGCCCGGCTGATCGCGTACCTCACCAGCGAGCCCGTCCAGCGCCAGGTCCTCACCCGCGGCGCCCTGCCGCCGGTGCGCGCCGCGCTGTACGAGGACCCCGGACTGGTGCGGCGGTTCCCGTACCTGCCGACCCTGCGGGAGAGCGTGCTCGCCGCCAAGGCCCGCCCCAAGAGCCCGCGCTACGACCAGGTGAGCCTGGTGGTGCAGGCCGTCGTGCACGACGCGATGACCGGGCACATGACGCCCGAGGCCGCGGTGCGACGGCTGGCGCGCGAACTCGCCGCCATCCGCGATCGCTAGATACTTGTTAAGTATCGAACCCGATTTTCTTGCGGCCCTTCTGGTCTGATTTATGCCCATATGCAGGGCTGACTCTTCGGTAGCTTACGACTTTTCGTTGACATCGCTGCGGCATCGCTACCTAACATGCATGCATAACGACTACCCCTCCCCCTCCGCAGAGACAGGCCAATGGGTTGAACAGGCATCGTTGGTGGCGTGACGCGGTGATCTACCAGGTGTACGTCCGCAGCTTCCTGGACAGCACCGGCGACGGCGTCGGCGACCTGGCCGGCGTCCGGGCCGGACTGCCGTACCTGAAGAAGCTCGGTGTCGACGGGATCTGGCTGAGCCCCTTCTATCCCTCCCCGCAGCACGACCACGGCTACGACGTGGCCGACTACTGCGACGTCGACCCGGTCTTCGGCGACCTCGCCGAGTTCGACCGGCTGGTGGCGGCCGCCCGGCGGCTCGGCGTCAAGGTGCTGCTGGACATCGTCCCCAACCACTGCTCCAGCGAGCACCCCTGGTTCCGCGAGGCGCTCGCCTCGCCGCCCGGCAGCCGGGCCCGCGCACGGTTCCACTTCGCCGACGGCCGCGGCCCGGACGGCGCCGAGCCGCCCAACAACTGGCACGCCATGTTCGGCGGCCCGGCCTGGACCCGGGTGACCGAGGCGGACGGCCGCCCCGGGCAGTGGTACCTGCACATGTTCACGCCCGAGCAGCCCGACTGGAACTGGCGCCACCCCCACGTCCCCGCCGAGTTCGACCGGGTTCTGCGCTTCTGGCTGGACCGGGGCGTCGACGGCTTCCGCATCGACGTGGCCGCCGGCCTCTTCAAGCACCCCGAGCTGCCCGACTCCCCGGACCCCGAGGCCGACGCCCGCACCCGCGACTCGGTCAACCCGCTCGCCTGGAACCAGCCCGAGGTGCACGGCGTGTGGCGCCGCTGGCGGTCACTGTGCGAGGAGTACGCGGCACGGGACGGCAGCGAGCGGCTGCTGGTCGGCGAGGTCTCCGTGCCGACCGCGCGCGAACACGCGCGGTACGTCCGCGCGGACGAGCTGCACCAGGCGTTCTTCTTCGACCTGCTCAGCGCCCCCTGGGACGCCGACGCCTTCCGCAAGGTCATCGCCGAGGCCATGCGGGACATCGCCGGCACCGGCTCCACGGTCACCTGGGTCCTCAACAACCACGACCAGGTCCGCACCGTCACCCGCTACGGCGAACCCACCCCGCAGGGCAGCGGCCTCGGCGCCGCACGCGCCCGCGCCGCCGCGCTGCTGATGCTGGCGCTGCCCGGCGCCGCGTACGTCTACCAGGGCGAGGAGCTGGGCCTGCCGGAGGTCGTCGACCTGCCGGACGACGTGCTCACCGACCCGATCTTCCGCCGCACCGGCAGCCGCGCCCGGGTACGCGACGGCTGCCGGGTGCCGCTGCCGTGGTCCGGGCAGGCATCGCCGTTCGGCTTCACCTCCGGCGCCGAGGACGCGCGGCCCTGGCTGCCGCAGCCGGAGTACTTCGCCGAGTACGCCACCGACCGCGCCCTCGCCGACACCCGCTCCTTCTGGCACCTGTACCGCGACGGCCTGCACCTGCGGTCACGGCTGCCGCAGTTGGGCGAGGGCACGCTGCGCTGGCTGGACAGTCCGCCCGGCGTCCTCGCCTTCGGCCGTGGCGACGGCCTCGTCTGCGCCGTCAACTTCGGCACGGCGCCCACCCCCGCGCCGGTCCCCGGCACCCCCCTGCTGTCCAGCAGCCCCTGTCCGGCCGGCGTGCTGTCCGGCTCGACAGCGGCCTGGTGGCTCGGCGACCTCTGACCCACCGTCACCACTCCACCCACGAAGGAACATCGATGATGATGCGACGACGTACCACCCTGCTCACGAGCTGCACCGCCCTCGCCCTGGCGCTCGGCGCGACCGCCTGCGGAGGCGGCGGACCGGTCTCGGCGGGCGGCGGGGACAAGGCGCTCAGCGGCCAGACGGTCACCGTGGCCGGCGTCTGGTCCGGCAACGAGCAGAAGAACTTCCAGAAGGTGCTGGACGCGTTCAGCGAGAAGACCGGCGCCAAGACCCAGTTCGTGTCCACCGGGGACAACGTCTCCACCGTCGTCGGCAGCAAGATCGAGGGCGGCAACGCCCCGGACGTGGTGATGGTCCCGCAGCTCGGCGTGGTCCAGCAGTTCGCGAAGGAGGGCTGGCTCAGGCCGCTGTCCGCCACCACCGAGAAGGCGGTCGACGCGGGCTACGCCCCGATCTGGAAGGAGTACGGCAGCGTGGACGGCCGCCTCTACGGCCTGTACTTCAAGGCCGCCCACAAGTCGACGGTCTGGTACAGCCCCGACGCCCTCGCCCAGGCCGGCGTCGAGCCGCCGACCACCTTCGAAGGGATGCTCAAGGCCGGGCACACCGTCTCCGACTCGGGTCTCGCCGCCTTCTCGGTCGCCGGGCAGGACGGCTGGACCCTCACCGACTGGTTCGAGAACGTCTACCTCTCCCAGGCCGGACCGGAGAAGTACGACGCCCTCGCCGCGCACGAGCTGAAGTGGACCGACCCCTCGGTCGTCGAGGCGCTCGGTACGCTCGGCAAGCTCTTCAAGGACAAGCAGCTGGTGGCGGGCGGGCAGAAGGAGGCCCTCAACACCGACTTCCCCGGCTCGGTGGAGAAGGTCTTCGGCCCCGAGCCCGACGCCGGCATGGTCTACGAGGGCGACTTCGTCGCCGGCGTGGCCAAGGACCAGTTCGGCAAGGCGATCGGCGAGGACGCCGACTTCTTCCCCTTCCCGGCCGTCGGCGGCGGCAAGGCCCCGGTGGTCAGCGGCGGCGACGCGGCCGTCGTCCTGAAGGACGGCAAGAACGCCGACGCCGGCATGAAGCTCCTGGAGTACCTGGCCACCCCCGAGGCCGCGGCCGTGTGGGCGAAGGCGGGCGGCTTCCTCTCCCCGAACAAGAAGCTCGACCTCGCCGAGTACGGCGACGACGTCACGCGCGCCACCGCCAAGTCCCTGGTCGCGGCCGGTGACTCGGTCCGCTTCGACATGTCCGACCAGGCGCCCGCCGCCTTCGGCGGCACCAAGGGCGCCGGCGAGTGGAAGCTGCTGCAGGACTTCCTGCGCGACCCGTCGGACCCGAAGGGGACCGCGGCGAAGCTGGAAGCCGCGGCGGCCAAGGCCTACCGGGACTGACCCGCCATGACCGCGACCCTGGTGAAAGAGACCGCGAGTCCGCGGCCGCCCGCCGCCCGCGCCGAGCGCGTCCGGCGCGCACGGCGGCGGGCCCGCGCCGTCGCCCTGCTGTTCGCCTTCCCGGCGCTGCTCCTGCTGGGCGCGCTCGTCGTCTACCCGGTGCTGTTCTCGGTCGGCCGCAGCTTCTTCGACGCCTCCGGCACCCGCTTCGTCGGCGGCGAGAACTACACCGAGATGTTCCGCGACCCGGCGACCCTCAAAGCCGTACGGAACACGGCCGTCTGGGTCGTCGTGGCCCCGGCCCTGCTGACCGGCCTCGGCCTGATCCTCGCGGTGCTGGTGGAGAAGGTCCGCTGGGCCACCGCCTTCAAACTGCTGCTGTTCATGCCGATGGCCGTGTCCTTCCTCGCCGCCGGCATCATCTTCCGCCTCGCCTACGACGAGGACCCGGACAAGGGCGTGCTGAACGCGGCCGTGGTCTCCGTGCACGACGCCTTCACCGGCACGTCGTCCTACCCGACGGCGCGGGCGCGTGAGGGCCAGGGGCTGACCAAGGAGGCGGACGGCTCCTACCGGACGAGCGCGAGCGTCTCGCCGGGGGACACGGTGACGCTGGGCCTCGTCGGGGTACGCCCCGCCGACGTCCCCGGCGGGGCGCGGCCCGCGTACCCGGCGGCCGGGCGCCAGGCAGCACCCGGCGACCTGCGCGGCGTCGTCTACCTGGACTTCACGCCCGGCGGGGGAGGGGAACAGGGCAAGGTCGACCGGCGCGAGAGCGGGCTGCCGGGGATGCGGGTCGACGCGGTGCGCGACGGCAGGACGGTCGCGTCGGCGACCACCGCCTCCGACGGATCCTTCCGCTTCGCGGGCCTGGACGAGGGCCCGTACGCCGTGCGGCTGCCCGCCGCCAACTTCGCGCCGCCCTACGACGGAGTGTCCTGGCTCGGCCCGGCGCTCGTCACGCCGGCGATCATCGGGGCTTACCTGTGGATCTGGACCGGGTTCGCGATGGTGCTGATCGGCGCGGGCCTCGCGACGCTGCCGAGGGACGCGCTGGAGGCGGCCCGGATGGACGGCGCGAACGAGTGGCAGATCTTCCGGCGCATCACGGTGCCGCTGCTGGCGCCCGTGCTGACGGTCGTCTTCGTGACCCTCGTCATCAACGTGATGAAGGTCTTCGACCTCGTCTACGTCATCGCGCCCGGGCCGGTGCAGGAGGACGCGACCGTGCTCGCCACCCAGATGTGGCTGGTGTCCTTCGGCGGCGGCAACGACCAGGGGCTGGGCAGCGCGCTGGGCGTCCTGCTGCTGCTCCTGGTGATCCCCGCCATGGTCTTCAACGTCCGCCGCTTCCGAAGGAGCCAGCGATGAACGCCCTGCGGCGCTCTGTGAGCAACGGCCTCGTGCAGGCCTTCCTGGTGCTGATCGGCCTGGTCTGGCTGACCCCGCTGGCCGGCCTGTTCCTCTCCTCCCTGCGCTCGGCCCGGGACACCGCGAAGGGCGGCTGGTGGACGGCCCTGGCGAGCCCCGGTGAGCTGTCCTTCGACAACTACACGGCGCTGCTGAAGAACGCGGGGATCACCCAGGCGTTCTGGAACACCGTGCTGATCTCGGTGCCGACGACGGTGCTCGTCGTCGGCATCGCGGCCCTCGCCGGATACGCCTTCGCCTGGCTGGACTTCCCGCTGCGGGATCCGCTCTTCCTGCTGGTGGTGGCCCTGTTGGTGGTGCCGGTGCAGATCGGACTGCTGCCGGTCGCCAAACTCTTCGGCGAGCTGGGCCTGTTCGGCACCATCCCGGGAGTCGTCCTCTTCCACGTGGCCTACGGGCTGCCGTTCGCGGTGTTCCTGCTGCGCAACTACTTCGCCGAGATGCCGAAGGAGATGCTGGAGGCGGCCCGGATGGACGGCGGCGGCGAATGGCGCATCTTCACCCGCCTGGTGCTGCCCGTGGGCCGGCCGGCGCTCGCGAGCCTGGCCATCTTCCAGTTCCTGTGGGTGTGGAACGACATGCTGGTGGCGCTGCTGTTCGCGGACAGCTCCTCGCAGCCGCTGACGGTGGAACTCCAGTCCCAGATACGGCAGTTCGGCAGCAACATCGACGTCCTGGCGCCAGGCGCGTTCGTGTCCCTGGTGGTCCCGGTGGTGGTGTTCTTCGCCTTCCAGCGGCACTTCGTGCAGGGCGTGATGGCCGGGTCGGTGAAATGAGACGGGGTGCGGCGAGGACATCCTCACCGCACCCCGTCCGGGTACGTCCGCCGGTAGGTCCGCTCTCAGGCGAGCGCCGGCGGGTACAGCGACCGCGGCAGCTGGGAGGCCGCCGCGGCGTCCAGCAGCCACAGGGTGCGGGCACGGCCGCGGGCGCCCGCCGCCGGGGCCTGGATCTCGCCCGCGCCGGACAGGGCCATCGCCGCGGCCTCTGCCTTGTCCTCACCCGCCGCGAGCAGCCACACCTCGCGGGCGGAGCGGATCGCCGGGAGCGTCAGCGTCACCCGGGTCGGCGGCGGCTTCGGCGCGCCGTGGACGCCGACCACCGTGCGCTCCGTCTCCCGTACCGCGGGGAGTTCGGGGAACAGCGAGGCCACGTGGGTGTCCGGGCCGACGCCCAGCATCAGCACGTCGAAGGCGGGCACCGGCGCGTGGTTCTCGGGGGCCGCCGCCCGGGCCAGCTCCTCGGCGTACGCGGCCGCGGCGGCGTCCACGTCGGTGCCGCAGGGGCCGTCCGAGGCCGGCATGGCGTGCACCCGCTTCGGGTCCAGCGGCACCGCGTCCAGCAGGGCCTCGCGGGCCTGCGTGACGTTGCGCTCCGGATCGCCCTCCGGCAGGAAGCGCTCGTCCCCCCACCACAGGTCCAGCCGGCTCCAGTCGACGGCGTCCCGGGCGGGCTCGGCCGCGAGGGCGGCCAGCAGTCCGTTGCCGTTGCGGCCGCCGGTCAGGACCACGGACGCGTAGCCCCGGGAGGCCTGCGCGTCGACGATCTTCGTGACCAGGCGGGCCGCGGCGGCCTGCGCCATCAGTTCCTTGTCGCGGTGCACGACCAGCTGCGGAGCGCTCACTTCACCGCCGCCCTGGTCACCGGTGCCTGCGCCGCCGCTTCCTTCGCGGGACCTTTCGCGGCGTCCTCGACGGGGGTCCCGACGGCGACCGGTTCTCCTTTGGCCGGCCGGCCGGCACCGGAGTCGGCGGCGGCCGAGTCCCCGGCGTTACCGGCGTCCTCGGCGTTACCGGCGTTACCGGCGCCCTTGGGGTCCCCGGCGCCGGAGCGCCCGGCATCCGTCCCAGGCGCGTCCGGGGCGAACGCCGCCGTCGCGGCCGCCACCGCGTTCAGCCGCTCCACCCCGTACCGCAGCGCCGACGCGTAGGTGTCGTCCGGGTCGAGCCGGCGCAGCTCCTCCGCGATCAGCTCGGCCGTGTCGCGGCGCTTCAGCGCCACCGCACGGTCCGGCTGGCCCTGTATGGACAGCGTCGCGAGCGAGCCGTCGGCCCGGTCCAGGACGATCGGACCGCAGTCGGTGGACATGCGGACCGCCGTCAGCCCCGGCCCGCTCGACAGCGAGCGCCGGACCGGGACGTCCAGCCGGTCCGCGAGCCACATCGCCAGCAGCTCGCAGCTCGGGTTGAACTCCTCGCCCTCCACCTCGACCGCCTTCACCTCGCAGGTGACCTGGTCCAGGGCCGCCGCCAGCATCGAACGCCACGGCGTGATGCGGGTCCACGACAGGTCCGTGTCACCGGGGGTGTAGGTGTCGGCGCGGGCGGCCAGCTCGCTCACCGGCTGCTCCGCGGCGTAGGTGTCCGTCACCCGGCGCTGGGCCAGCGCGCCCAGCGGGTCGTTCGCCGGGTCGAGCGGCGCGTTCACCGGCCACCACACCACCACCGGGGCGTCCGGCAGCAGCAGCGGCAGCACCACCGACTGGGCGTGGTCGACGACCTCGCCGTACAGCCGCAGGATGACCGTCTCGCCGGTGCCCGCGTCCGCGCCCACCCGCACCTCGGCGTCCAGCCGGGACGACGTGCGGTCGCGGGGTGTGCGCGAGACGCGCTTGATGACCACCAGGGTGCGCGAGGGGTGCTCGTGCGAGGCGTCGCCGGCCGCCTTCAGGGCGTCGTAGGCGTTCTCCTCGTCCGTGACGATGACCAGCGTGAGCACCATGCCGACGGCGGGTGTGCCGATGGCCCGGCGGCCCTGCACCAGCGCCTTGTTGATCTTGCTGGCCGTGGTGTCCGTGAGGTCTGTCTTCATGGCCGGCGCCAGCTCCGTCCCTCTCGTGCGAGCATTTCGTCCGCCTCGACGGGCCCCCACGTCCCCGACGGGTACTGGGCCGGCTTGCCGTGCGTGTCCCAGTACCGCTCGATCGGGTCGAGGATCTTCCAGGACAGCTCGACCTCCTCGGTGCGCGGGAAGAGGTTCGAGTCGCCCAGCAGCACGTCCAGGATCAGCCGCTCGTACGCCTCCGGGCTGGACTCGGTGAACGACTCGCCGTAGGCGAAGTCCATCGACACGTCCCGGATCTCCATCGACGTGCCCGGCACCTTCGAGCCGAAGCGGACGGTGACGCCCTCGTCCGGCTGGACGCGGATGACGATCGCGTTCTGGCCCAGCTCCTCCGTCGCCGTGGTGTCGAACGGGGAGTGCGGCGCCCGCTGGAAGACCACCGCGATCTCGGTGACCCGGCGGCCCAGCCGCTTGCCGGTGCGCAGGTAGAAGGGGACACCCGCCCAGCGGCGGTTGTCGATGTTCAGCCGCAGGGCCGCGTAGGTGTCGGTCTTCGACTGCGGGTCGATGCCCTCCTCCTGGAGGTACCCGACCGCCTTCTCACCGCCCTGCCAGCCGGCCGCGTACTGCCCGCGCACGGTGTCGCGGCCCAGGTCCTTCGGCAGCCGCACCGCACCGAGCACCTTGGTCTTCTCCGCGGCCAGCGCGTCCGCGTCGAAGGAGGCGGGCTCCTCCATGGCGGTCAGGGCCATCAGCTGCAACAGGTGGTTCTGGATGACGTCACGGGCCGCGCCGATGCCGTCGTAGTAGCCGGCCCGGCCGCCGATGCCGATGTCCTCGGCCATGGTGATCTGCACGTGGTCCACGAAGGACCGGTTCCAGATCGGCTCGAACATGGTGTTGGCGAAGCGCAGCGCCAGGATGTTCTGGACGGTCTCCTTGCCCAGGTAGTGGTCGATGCGGAACACCTGGTCGGGCGCGAAGACCTCGTGCACGACCTGGTTGAGCTCCTTGGCGGACTCCAGGTCGTGGCCGAAGGGCTTCTCGATGACCGCCCGCCGCCACGAGCCGTTCTCCTGGTCGGCCAGACCGTGCTTCTTCAGCTGCTGGATGACCACCGGGAACGACCGCGGCGGCACCGACAGGTAGAACGCGAAGTTGCCGCCCGTGCCCTGCGCCTTGTCGAGCTCGTCGATGGTGGCACGCAGCCGCTCGAACGCGTCGTCGTCGTCGAAGGTGCCCTGGACGAAGCGCATCCCCTGGATGAGCTGCTGCCAGACCTCCTCGCGGAACGGCGTCCGCGCGTGCTCCTTGACGGCGTCGTGGACCTCCTGCGCGAAGTCCTCGTGCTGCCACTCCCGGCGCGCGAAGCCGACCAGCGAGAAGCCGGGCGGCAGCAGACCCCGGTTGGCGAGGTCGTACACGGCCGGCATGAGCTTCTTCCGCGACAGATCGCCCGTGACGCCGAAGATGACCAGACCCGACGGCCCCGCGATGCGCGGGAGCCGTCGGTCTGCGGGGTCACGAAGCGGGTTCGCTCCGTGTACAGGTGTCAAGATCTCAGCCCTCCGCGGGGGCGAGGCGCTCCAGCTCCGCCTCGGTGGACTTGAGCAGGTCGTTCCAGGACGCCTCGAACTTCTCGACGCCCTCGTCCTCCAGGACCTGGACCACGTCGTCGTAGGAGATGCCGAGCTTCTCCACCGCGTCGAGGTCGGCGCGGGCCTGCTCGTAGGTGCCGGCGACGGTGTCGCCGGTGATCTCGCCGTGGTCCTCGGTGGCCAGCAGCGTGGCCTCCGGCATGGTGTTCACCGTGTTCGGCGCCACCAGGTCGACGACGTACAGGGTGTCCTTGTACGCCGGGTCCTTCACGCCCGTCGACGCCCACAGCGGACGCTGCTTGTGGGCGCCCGCGTTCTCCAGCGGCTGCCAGCGGTCGGAGGCGAAGACCTCCTCGTACGCCTGGTAGGCCAGCCGCGCGTTGGCGAGCGCCGACCGGCCGCGCAGCGCCTTGGCCTCGTCGGTGCCCAGGGCGTCGAGCCGCTTGTCGATCTCGGTGTCCACGCGGGAGACGAAGAAGGACGCCACGGACCGGATCCGCGACAGGTCCAGGCCGCGCTCCCTGGCCTTCTCCAGGCCCGCCAGGTAGGCGTCCATGACCTTGCGGTACCGCTCCAGCGAGAAGATCAGCGTGACGTTGACGCTGATGCCGAGGCCGATGACCTCGGTGATCGCCGGCAGGCCCGCCTCGGTGGCCGGGATCTTGATGAGGGTGTTGGGCCGGTCCACCAGCCAGGCCAGCTGCTTGGCCTCGGCGATCGTCGCCCGGGTGTCGTGCGCCAGTCGCGGGTCGACCTCGATGGAGACCCGGCCGTCCTGGCCGTCGGTGGCGTCGAAGACCGGCCGCAGGATGTCGGCGGCGTCCCGGACGTCCGCCGTGGTGATCATGCGGATGGCCTCTTCGACGGTGACCTTGCGGGCGGCGAGGTCCGACAGCTGCTGGTCGTAGCCGTCGCCCTCGGAGATCGCCTTCTGGAAGATCGTCGGATTGGTGGTGACGCCCACGACGTGCTGCTGGTCGATCAACTCGGCGAGGTTGCCGGACGTGATCCGCTTGCGCGACAGGTCGTCCAGCCAGATCGCCACGCCTTCCTCGGAGAGGCGCTTGAGTGCGTCTGTCATGGAATACATCTCCTACGTGTCGTATGTGAGCGTCAGCGCTGGGCGGCGGCGATGGATTCCCGCGCCTGGGCAGTCACGTTCTCGGCGGTGAAACCGAACTCGCGGAAGAGGACCTTGCCGTCGGCGGAAGCACCGAAGTGCTCCAGCGAAACGATGCGACCGGCGTCCCCGACGTACTTGTGCCAGGTGAGTCCGATGCCCGCCTCCACCGCGACACGCGCCTTCACGTGCGGCGGCAGAACGCTGTCCCGGTACCCCTGGTCCTGCTCCTCGAACCACTCCACGGACGGCATGGACACGACCCGCGTCGGCACCCCGTCGGCCTGCAGCCGCTCGCGCGCCTCGACGGCGACGTGCACCTCGGAACCGGTGGCGATCAGGATGACCTGCGGCTCGCCCCCGTCGGCCTCGAACATCACGTAGCCGCCGCGGGCCGCGTCCTCGTTCGGCTCGTACGTCGGCACGCCCTGGCGGGTCAGCGCGAGGCCGTGCGGGGCGCCCTTGCCGAACTCCTTGGTGTGGCGCTTGAGGATCTCGCGCCAGGCGATGGCGGTCTCGTTGGCGTCCGCCGGGCGGACGACGTTCAGGCCGGGGATCGCGCGCAGCGACGCCAGGTGCTCGACGGGCTGGTGGGTGGGGCCGTCCTCGCCGAGGCCGATGGAGTCGTGCGTCCACACGTACGTCACCGGCAGGTGCATCAGCGCCGACAGCCGCACCGCGTTGCGCATGTAGTCGGAGAAGACGAGGAAGGTGCCGCCGTAGATCCGGGTGTTGCCGTGCAGCGCGATGCCGTTCATCTCCGCGGCCATGGCGTGCTCGCGGATGCCGAAGTGGATCGTGCGGCCGTACGGGTCGGCCTCCGGCAGCGGGTTGCCCGCCGGCAGGAACGACGACGTCTTGTCGATGGTGGTGTTGTTGGAGCCGGCCAGGTCGGCGGAGCCGCCCCACAGCTCGGGGATCACCGCGCCGAGCGCCTGCAGCACCTTGCCGGACGCGGCACGCGTGGCGACGCCCTTGCCCGTCTCGAAGACCGGGAGCTTCTCCTCCCAGCCCGCGGGCAGCTCGCCCGCCTGGACGCGGTCGAACTCGGCGGCGCGCTCGGGGTTGTGCTCACGCCACAGCTGGAACGACTTCTCCCACTCGGCCTTCGCCGCACGGCCCCGCTCCAGGGCCTGGCGGGTGTGCTTGAGGACCTCGTCGGAGACCTCGAAGCTCTGCTCCGGGTCGAAGCCGAGGACCCGCTTGGTGGCGGCGACCTCGTCGTCGCCGAGCGCCGAGCCGTGCGCGGCCTCGGTGTTCTGGGCGTTCGGGGCCGGCCAGGCGATGATCGAGCGCATCGCGATGAAGGACGGCCGGTCGGTGACCGCCTTGGCCTGCTGGACCGCCTCGTGGATGGCGGCCGGGTCGAGGTCGCCGTTCTCCTGCGGCGCGACGCGCTGCACGTGCCAGCCGTAGGACTCGTACCGCTTGACGGTGTCCTCGGAGACGGCCGTCTCGGTGTCGCCCTCGATCGAGATGTGGTTGTCGTCCCACAGCAGGATCAGGTTGCCGAGCTTCTGGTGGCCGGCCAGCGAGGACGCCTCCGCGGAGATGCCCTCCTGCAGGCAGCCGTCGCCGGCGATGCAGTAGACGTAGTGGTCGAAGGGGGACTCGCCCTGCGGGGTCTCCGGGTCGAACAGGCCGCGCTCGTAGCGGGCGGCCATCGCCATGCCCACCGCGTTGGCGACCCCCTGGCCCAGCGGGCCGGTCGTCGTCTCCACACCCTTGGTGTGCCCGTACTCCGGGTGACCCGGGGTCTTCGAGCCCCAGGTGCGGAACGACTTCAGGTCGTCCAGCTCCAGACCGAAACCGGCCAGGTACAGCTGGGTGTAGAGGGTCAGGGACGAGTGGCCCGCGGACAGCACGAAGCGGTCACGCGCGACCCAGTCCGGGTCGGCCGGGTCGTGCCGCATCACCTTCTGGAAGAGGGTGTAGGCGGCGGGCGCCAGGCTCATCGCCGTACCCGGATGGCCGTTGCCGACCTTCTGTACGGCATCGGCGGCCAGGACGCGGGCGGTGTCGACGGCCCGCTGGTCCAACTCGGTCCACTCGAGGTCTGTGGTGGTCGGCTTGGTGCTCACCCTGGGTCAGGGCTCCTCTCCACATGTCACGCATGTCGATAGCCGGTGCATCGGGCGCCGGCCGTTGTCGAGCCTACCCCCGTAGGTACGTGCGTCTTTTCGAGTCGCTCCAGACTGCCGGGAGTCCATGGCGTCCGTCTCCCAGCCGCGCCGTGGCGCGTTCGGCAACTGAATACGCAGCCGCTCGTCCGTGCGCTCAAAGCGGCGGGGTTCCGCTCGTGCGGGCGCGCCGCCGGACACGACCGGACCCCCGCGGATGCCCGGGTCTGGGCAACGTCTACAGTGGCGTGGTACGCGCGGGCCTTTACCTACGGTTCACATGGTGGGGGCTCGCTGGGATGTCTCTGTCAGGGGTGTGCGTGACGGCCGTCGAATCCCGTCCAGCGGGGGTGGTGCTCGATGCCAGCCAGAAGTCGAGCCGCCGGCCGTTCGGGGCCCGTGTCAAGGCGTTCGTGGCGCTGACCAAGCCGCGGATCATCGAGCTCCTGCTCATCACCACCGTTCCGGTGATGTTCCTCGCCCAGCAGGGCGTTCCGGACCTGAAGCTGGTCCTGCTCACCTGCGTCGGCGGCTACCTCTCCGCGGGCGGCGCCAACTCGCTGAACATGTACATCGACCGCGACATCGACGCGCTGATGGACCGCACCTCGCAGCGCCCGCTGGTCACCGGCATGGTCAGCCCGCGCGAGTGCCTGGCCTTCGGCATCACGCTGGCCGTCGTCTCGACGCTGATGTTCGGGTTCACCGTCAACTGGCTGTCGGCCTGGCTGTCACTCGGAGCGCTCCTTTTCTACGTCGTCGTCTACACGATGCTGCTCAAGCGGCGTACCGCGCAGAACATCGTGTGGGGCGGCATCGCGGGCTGCATGCCGGTGCTGATCGGCTGGTCGGCCGTGACGGACTCGCTCTCCTGGGCGCCGGTCGTCCTCTTCCTGGTGATCTTCTTCTGGACGCCGCCGCACTACTGGCCGCTGTCCATGAAGGTCAAGGAGGACTACGCGCGCGTGGGCGTGCCGATGCTGCCGGTCATCGCCTCCAACAAGGTGGTGGCCAGGCAGATCGTGATCTACAGCTGGGTGATGGTGGCCGTCTCGCTGCTGCTGACGCCGCTCGGCTACACCGGCTGGTTCTACACGGCCGTGGCCCTCGCCGCGGGCGGCTGGTGGCTCTGGGAGGCGCACGCGCTGCAGAACCGGGCCAAGGCCGAGGTGACGGGCGCGAAGCTGAAGGAGATGCGCCTGTTCCACTGGTCGATCACGTACGTGTCCCTGCTGTTCGTGGCCGTGGCGATCGACCCCTTCCTGCGCTGACGTACGTCACGCCGACATACGTCACAGTGACCTGCCCTCGCCAGTCGATCTACCGGTGAGTAGCATCCTGGCCATGGCAGACACGCAGCAGGTTGACGCGAAGGCCGAGCAGAAGGCAGCCCGGCTCGCCAAGCAGATCGACGCCTTCTCCAAGGCCCACGGCGGCGCCGAGGCCCAGGTGGCCTACATCGGCGAGCGCGGCGCCCGGATCGTCCTGGTCGGCGAGGACGGCGGCTGGGGCGACCTGGTGGCCCCCACGTACGGGATCGCCGAGAAGGCGGTGGAGAAGGCGGGCGTCACCGTCCACGAGGCCTTCGACGGCGAGTTCGCGGCGAAGGTGCGCACGGGCGAGTACGAGTGGAAGAGGATGGCCGGCATCCAGCTCGGCGGCTGAACGACCCTGCGGAGAAGACCGGGCGGAGAAAGCCGCGGGAAAGGGCCGCACGGAGAAGGCCGCACGGAGAAGGCCGCACGGAGAAGGCCGGGGGAACCGGACCGCGACTGACACGCCCGGTTCACCCGTCAGGCCCTGCGAGGCGGCGTCTGGCGGGAAGTCCGGCTGATCGCAGCCGCCCTGGTCCGTACCGGCGCCCGCGGGTCCGTACCGGCGCCCGCGCCGCGACCGTCCGCGCCGAGGTCCTGGAACCGGCGTCCTTCGGGGAGATCCTCTTCTCCGGCGACGCCCACGGCCTGCCCGAGCTGCACGTGGTGGCCGCCCGCCTGTTCCGCGAGTCGCTCGCCCGGGTGCCGGGTGCCGGGTGCCGGGGGCGTCTGGTCCCATGCCGGCGCCGGCCGGGTCGCGCGCACGCTCGGGGCCGGCACCGCCCACCGGCTGTACCGCCCGGACCGACCCGGGGATGGGCGGTCCGCGGCGTCGGCAGGGTTACGCGGAGGTGCCGGCCTTCAGCTCGGCCGAGGGCCCCGGCAGGTCGGCCGTGACGTCGGGGCGTTCACGCAGGGCCAGGAGGACCCTGAGGACGCCGATCCACATCAGGCACGAGCCGAACATGTGCAGGGCGACCAGCACCTCGGGAAGCTTCGTGAAGTACTGGACGTAGCCGATGGCGCCCTGCAGCAGGAGTACGACGAACAGCTCGCGGGTGCGGTCCAGCGGGCCCTTGGGGGCGTCGACCGCCTTCAGGACGAACCACAGGGCGAACGTCAGCGTCACCACGATCCAGGCCAGCACGGCGTGCAGCTTGCTGACCGTCTCCCAGTCCAGCGGCATGCGCTCCACCTCGCTGGAGTCGCCCGCGTGCGGACCGGAGCCGGTCACCACCGTGCCGACCGCGATCAGCACGACCGACGCGGCGACCAGGAACCACACCAGCTGCTGCACGGCCGGGCCGACCAGCGGCCGGGGCGCGCCGTCCCCCTCCCGGGTGCGCTGCCACATCACCGTGGCGACCGCGATCAGGGCCGTGGAGAGCAGGAAGTGGGCCGCGACCGTGTACGGGTTCAGGCCGACCAGGACCACGATGCCGCCGAGGATCGCGTTGCCCATCACCAGCCAGAACTGCGCCCAGCCCAGCCGGGTGAGGCTGCGCCGGAACGGCTTCGCGGCGCGCGCCGCGACGATCGCCCAGCCGACCGCCGCGCACAGCACGTACGTCAGCAGCCGGTTGCCGAACTCGATGACGCCGTGCAGGCCCATCGCGCCGGTGGTGGTGAGCGAGTCGGCCGTGCACTTGGGCCAGGTCGGGCAGCCGAGCCCGGAACCGGTCAGCCGCACCGCACCGCCGGTGACCACGATGACCACCGACATCACGAGCGCGGAGAGAGCCGCCCGCTGAACCGTCCGGGGAGCCGGGGTCCAGCGTTCGGCGACGAAGGCGAGC
Source organism: Streptomyces sp. NPDC020490 (assembly GCF_044335305.1). Taxonomy (NCBI): domain Bacteria; kingdom Bacillati; phylum Actinomycetota; class Actinomycetes; order Kitasatosporales; family Streptomycetaceae; genus Streptomyces; species Streptomyces sp. NPDC020490. Next base: position 22,217 of record NZ_JBIRUY010000021.1, read on the forward strand.
GGGTTGCGCGCGGCGGCCTGGGCGTCGGCGCGGGAGAGGTTTGGCACGAGCCCCATGGTAGGCCGCCGCTTGTGCACGCTTTCACGAGGGTCCACGGTGCGCCTACTCCCAGCGGAAGAACGTCCCCGCGGCCGCGAGGCCCACGACCGCCCACCCGGCCAGGATCCCCAGGTCGGCCCAGGGCAGGCCGGCCCCGTGCTGCAGCACGTCCCGCAGGCCGTCCGACAGGGCGGAGACGGGCAGCAGGCCGAGCACGTCCTGGGCGCCGGCGGGGAACTTGTCCAGCGGCACGATCACCCCGCCGCCCACCAGCAGCAGCAGGAACACCAGGTTGGCGGCGCCCAGGGTGGCCTCGGCCTTCAGGGTGCCCGCCATCAGCAGCCCGAGCCCCGAGAAGGCGGCCGTGCCCAGCACCAGCAGGAGCAGCACCGCGGCCGGGTTGCCGTGCGGCGACCAGCCCAGCGCGAAGGCGATCACCGTCAGCAGGATCACCTGGAGGATCTCCGTGACCAGCACCGACGCCGTCTTCGCCGTCATCAGGCCCCAGCGCGGCAGCGGCGAGGAGGCCAGCCGCTTCAGGACGCCGTAGCGGCGTTCGAAGCCCGTCGCGATCGCCTGGCCGGTGAACGCCGTCGACATCACCGCCAGCGCGAGGACGCCGGGGGTGAGGAAGTCGACGGCCTCGCCCGCACCGGTGTCGACGATGTCCACCGAGCTGAACAGCACCAGCAGCAGCGTGGGGATGACGACGGTGAGCAGCAGCTGCTCGCCGTTGCGCAGCAGCATCTTCGTCTCGAGCACGGCCTGCGCCGCGATCATGCGGGGGAGCGGGGCGGCGCCGGGCATCGGCGTGTACGTACCCACAGTCACGAGCGCAGCTCCTTGCCGGTCAGCTCCAGGAAGACGTCTTCGAGGGTGTGCCGCTCCACCGAGATCTTCTCCGGCATCACCCCGTGCTGGGCGCACCACGAGGTCACGGTCGCGAGCAGCTGCGGGTCGACCTTGCCGACGACCCGGTACGAGCCCGGCGTCAGCTCGTCCGCCGAGCAGTCCGCGGGCAGCGCCTTGAGCAGGGAGCCGACGTCCAGGCCCGGGCGGCCGGTGAAGCGCAGCGTGTTCTCCGCGCCGCCGCGGCACAGCTCCTCCGGGGAGCCCTGCGCGACGACCCGGCCGGCGTCGATGATCGCCACGTCGTCGGCGAGCTGCTCGGCCTCGTCCATGTAGTGCGTGGTGAGGATCACCGAGACACCGTCCGCGCGCAGGTCGCGCACCAGGTCCCAGGTGGCGCGGCGGGCCTGCGGGTCCAGGCCGGCGGTCGGCTCGTCCAGGAACACCAGCTCCGGGCGGCCCACCACGGCCATCGCCAGCGCCAGCCGCTGCTGCTGCCCGCCGGACAGGCGCCGGTAGGCCGTGCGGCCGCAGGAGCCGAGGCCGAGCCGCTCGATCAGCGCGTCCACGTCCAGCGGATGCGCGTGCAGCCGGGCGACGTGGCGCAGCATCTCGTCCGCCCGCGCGCCCGAGTAGACGCCGCCGGACTGCAGCATCACGCCGATCCGCGGGTGCAGCTCCCGGGCCTGCCGCACCGGGTCGAGGCCGAGGACGCGCACCGTGCCGGAGTCCGGTCTGCGGTAGCCCTCGCAGGTCTCGACGGTCGTCGTCTTGCCCGCCCCGTTGGGGCCGAGCACGGCGGTCACGCCGGCGCGGGCCACCAGGTCGAGACCGTCCACGGCGGTCTTCGTGCCGTACCGCTTCACCAGGGCCCGGACCTCGATGAGCGGGTGCGACGCGAGGCGTCTCCCCGATAGGTCGTGGCCGGGAGACGGGTGGGCGGGCTCACTTCGCATGGGTCCAGAGTCTAGGTTCGCCGCCGGTGCCCCCGACGGGCGGGTGCGGGATCGGATCCGGCCGGCCGGCCGCGTCCGCCCGGCCGGTCCGCCGAAGATCGTTTCCGCAGGTGGGATTAGGTATACCTAAGTGACGCAGGGCACCGTCCGGCCGCCAGGAGGCGGCTTGCCCGCCCCTCACGAATTACGCAACAATGGCGTTGTGAAAAACGGCGTGCCTTCGACTGAGTCCCGGCAGGAGGAACTCGCGACCGGTGAGCGTTCCACGCGCAACCGCGTCGCGCGGTCCATCCTGGACCACGGGCCGTCGACCGTCGCCGAGCTCGCCGCGCGGCTGAGCCTGACCCAGGCCGCCGTACGCCGGCACCTCGACGCGCTGGCCGCCGACGACGTCGTGGAGGCACGCGAGCAGCGGGTCTACGGGGCCCGCACCCGCGGCCGCCCCGCCAAGGTCTTCGCGCTCACCGACTGCGGCCGTGACGCCTTCGACCAGTCCTACGACAAGCTCGCCGCGGACGCCCTGCGCTGGATCGCCGAGCGCGAGGGCGGCGAGGCGGTCGCCGCCTTCGCGCGCGCCCGGATCGCCGCGCAGGCGAGCGCGTACCGCAAGGCGGTCGAGGGCGCCGCCCCCGACCGGCGGGCCGAAGCCCTGGCCAAGGCCCTGAGCGTGGACGGGTACGCTGCTACGGCACGCAGCGCGCCCCTCCCGCACCAAGGTGAGCAGCTGTGCCAGCACCACTGCCCGGTGGCCCACGTCGCGGAGCAGTATCCCCAGCTGTGCGAGGCGGAGACGGAGTTCTTCGCCGAACTGCTCGGGACCCATGTGCAGCGGCTGGCCACCATCGCCCACGGCGACGGCGTCTGCACGACGTTCATCCCCAAGATTTCCCACAACGCATCTGCAAGCACGGCCGGGAGGAACCCCGCATGACTCTCCCCACGGAGACTGCCCACCCCGAGCTCGAAGGCCTGGGCAAGTACGAATACGGCTGGGCCGACTCCGACGAGGCCGGTGCCGCAGCGAAGCGCGGCCTGAGCGAAGAGGTCGTCCGGGACATCTCCGCGAAGAAGTCCGAGCCGGAGTGGATGACGAAGCTGCGCCTGAAGGGCCTGAAGCTCTTCGAGAAGAAGCCCATGCCGAACTGGGGCTCGGACCTGTCGGGCATCGACTTCGACAACATCAAGTACTTCGTGCGCTCCACGGAGAAGCAGGCGGAGTCCTGGGAGGACCTGCCCGAGGACATCAAGAACACCTACGACAAGCTGGGCATCCCGGAGGCCGAGAAGCAGCGCCTCGTCGCCGGTGTCGCCGCCCAGTACGAGTCGGAGGTCGTCTACCACCAGATCCGCGAGGACCTGGAGGAGCAGGGCGTCATCTTCCTCGACACCGACACCGCCCTGAAGGAGCACCCGGAGCTCTTCAAGGAGTACTTCGGGACCGTCATCCCGGCCGGTGACAACAAGTTCGCCGCGCTGAACACCGCCGTGTGGTCCGGCGGCTCCTTCATCTACGTGCCGAAGGGCGTGCACGTGGAGATCCCGCTCCAGGCCTACTTCCGCATCAACACGGAGAACATGGGCCAGTTCGAGCGGACCCTGATCATCGTCGACGAGGGCGCCTACGTGCACTACGTCGAGGGCTGTACCGCTCCGATCTACAAGTCGGACTCCCTGCACAGCGCGGTCGTCGAGATCATCGTCAAGAAGAACGCCCGCTGCCGCTACACGACCATCCAGAACTGGTCGAACAACGTCTACAACCTGGTCACCAAGCGCGCCGTCGCCTACGAGGGCGCGACCATGGAGTGGGTCGACGGCAACATCGGCTCCAAGGTGACGATGAAGTACCCGGCCGTCTACCTGATGGGCGAGCACGCCAAGGGCGAGACCCTGTCCATCGCCTTCGCGGGCGAGGGCCAGCACCAGGACGCCGGCGCCAAGATGGTCCACATGGCCCCGAACACGTCCTCCAACATCATCTCCAAGTCGGTGGCGCGCGGCGGCGGCCGTACCTCCTACCGCGGTCTGATCGAGATCGGCGAGGGCGCTCCCGGGTCCAAGTCCAACGTGCTGTGCGACGCGCTGCTGGTCGACACCATCTCCCGCTCGGACACCTACCCCTACGTCGACGTCCGCGAGGACGACGTGTCCATGGGCCACGAGGCGACCGTCTCCAAGGTCTCCGAGGACCAGCTCTTCTACCTGATGAGCCGCGGCCTGTCCGAGGACGAGGCGATGGCGATGATCGTGCGCGGCTTCGTCGAGCCGATCGCCAAGGAACTGCCGATGGAGTACGCGCTGGAGCTCAACCGGCTGATCGAGCTGCAGATGGAGGGCGCGGTCGGCTGACCCGCCCCATCACCGGCAGACGTCTTACTCAGGAAAGAGAGCACTACGACAGCCATGGCTGAGGCCCAGAACTCCACCACGCCCGGCTCCGCTCGCGCGGGCGGACCCCCACCGCTGGGGTCCACCACCGCCGGGTCGATCGCGGTCGCCGCCGAGTCGACCGTCGTCTCGCGCATGAGCGCGCCGCCCTCGTTCGACGTGGCGGACTTCCCCGTCCCGCACGGCCGTGAGGAGGAGTGGCGGTTCACCCCGCTGGAGCGCCTGCGCGGCCTGCACGACGGCACCGCGGCCGCCGGCGGCTCGGTCAAGGCCGAGTTCTCCGTGCCCGACGGCGTCACCGTCGAGACGGTCGGCCGCGACGACGCCCGGCTCGGCCGGGCCGGCGCGCCGGTGGACCGCGTCGCGGCCCAGGCCTACTCCTCTTTCGAGAAGGCGACCGTCGTCACCGTGCCGAAGGAGACCGTGCTGAGCGAGCCGGTCCGCCTCGCCCTGCACGGCGAGGGCGGCGTGACCTACGGCCACACCGTCTTCGAGCTCGAGGCGTTCGCCGAGGCCACCGTCGTCATCGACCACACCGGCGACACCGTCCGCGCCGCGAACGTGGAGTACATCGTCGGCGACGGGGCGAAGCTCACCGTGGTCACCGTGGTCGACTGGGACGACACCGCCGTGCACGTGTCCCAGCAGGGCGCCCTGATCGGCCGGGACGCCGGCTTCCGGCACATCGTCGTCACCTTCGGCGGCGACCTGGTGCGCATCCACCCGCGCGTGACCTACGCCGGCCCCGGCGGCGAGGCCGAACTGCTGGGCCTGTACTTCACCGACGCCGGCCAGCACCACGAGCACCGCCTCCTGGTCACCCACAACGCGCCGCACTGCAAGTCGAACGTCGTCTACAAGGGCGCGCTCCAGGGCGAGGAGGCGCACGCCGTGTGGATCGGCGACGTGCTCATCGAGGCCGCGGCCGAGGGCACCGACACCTACGAGATGAACCGCAACCTCGTCCTCACGGACGGCGCCCGGGTCGACTCGGTGCCGAACCTGGAGATCGAGACCGGCGAGATCGTCGGCGCCGGTCACGCCTCCGCCACCGGTCGCTTCGACGACGAGCAGCTGTTCTACCTGATGGCCCGCGGCGTCCCCGAGCACGAGGCCCGCCGCCTCGTCGTGCGCGGCTTCTTCGCCGAACTGGTCCAGCAGATCGGCGTCCCGGACATCGAGGAGCGCCTCATCGCCAAGATCGACCAGGAGCTGGAGGAGTCCGTCGCATGACCGGAACACCGGGCTTCGTCCGCGCCTGCGCGCTGAGCGAGCTGGAGGAGGGCACCCCGAAGCGGGTGGAGATCGACGGCACGCCGGTGTCCCTCGTGCACACCGAGGGGGAGGTCTTCGCGATCTACGACATCTGCTCGCACGCGAACGTCTCGCTCTCCGAGGGCGAGGTGGAGGACTGCCAGATCGAGTGCTGGCTGCACGGTTCCAGCTTCGACCTGCGCACCGGCAAGCCCTCCGGCCTCCCCGCGACGCGCCCCGTCCCCGTATACCCCGTCAAGATCGAAGGGGACGACGTTCTCGTCTCCCTCACCCAGGAGTCCTGAGGCACCCATGGCAACGCTTGAAATCCGAGACCTGCACGTCACCGTCGAGGCCGACAACGCCACGAAGGAGATCCTCAAGGGCGTCGACCTCACCGTGAAGCAGGGCGAGACGCACGCCATCATGGGCCCCAACGGCTCCGGCAAGTCGACCCTCGCCTACTCCCTCGCGGGGCATCCCAAGTACACGGTCACCGGCGGCACCGTCACCCTCGACGGCGAGGACGTCCTGGCGATGTCCGTCGACGAGCGCGCCCGCGCCGGCCTGTTCCTGGCGATGCAGTACCCGGTCGAGGTGCCCGGCGTCTCCGTCTCCAACTTCCTGCGCACCTCCGCCACCGCCATCCGCGGCGAGGCCCCCAAGCTGCGCACCTGGGTCAAGGAGGTCAAGGAGGCCATGGAGCGCCTCCACATGGACTCCTCCTTCGCCGAGCGCAACGTCAACGAGGGCTTCTCCGGCGGTGAGAAGAAGCGCCACGAGATCCTCCAGCTGGAGCTGCTCAAGCCGAAGGTCGCGATCCTCGACGAGACCGACTCCGGCCTGGACGTCGACGCGCTGCGCATCGTCTCCGAGGGCGTCAACCGCGTCCGCGAGTCCGGCGAGGTCGGCACCCTGCTGATCACGCACTACACGCGCATCCTGCGCTACATCAAGCCCGACCACGTCCACGTGTTCGCCGGCGGCCGCATCGTCGAGTCCGGCGGTCCGGAGCTCGCGGACAAGCTGGAGAACGAGGGCTACGAGGCGTACGTGACGAGCGGAGCGAACCCGAAGGAGACTGTCGCATGACACAACTGCCGGGCCTCCTCGACGCCGAGGCGCTCCGCAAGGACTTCCCGATCCTGGACCGCCAGGTCCACGACGGCCGCAAGCTCGTCTACCTGGACAACGCGGCGACCTCGCAGAAGCCGCGCCAGGTGCTCGACGCCCTGAACGAGTACTACGAGCGCTGCAACGCCAACGTCCACCGCGGTGTGCACGTCCTCGCCGAGGAGGCCACGGCGCTGTACGAGGGCGCGCGCGACAAGGTCGCCGCGTTCATCAACGCGCCCAGCCGCGACGAGGTGATCTTCACCAAGAACGCCTCCGAGTCGCTCAACCTCGTGGCGAACATGCTCGGCTGGGCCGACGAGCCCTACCGCGTGGACCACGAGACCGAGATCGTCATCACGGAGATGGAGCACCACTCCAACATCGTGCCGTGGCAGCTGCTGGCGCAGCGTACGGGCGCGAAGCTGAAGTGGTTCGGCCTCACCGACGACGGCCGCCTCGACCTGTCCAACATCGACGAGGTCATCACCGAGAAGACGAAGATCGTCTCCTTCGTGCTGGTGTCCAACATCCTGGGCACGGTCAACCCGGTCGAGGCGATCGTCCGCCGCGCCCAGGAGGTCGGCGCCCTGGTCTGCGTCGACGCCTCGCAGGCCGCCCCGCACATGCCGCTGGACGTGCAGGCGCTGCAGGCCGACTTCGTGGCCTTCACCGGCCACAAGATGTGCGGCCCGACCGGCATCGGCGTGCTGTGGGGCCGGCAGGAGCTGCTCGAGGACCTGCCCCCGTTCCTCGGCGGCGGCGAGATGATCGAGACGGTGTCGATGCACTCCTCGACCTACGCTCCGGCGCCGCACAAGTTCGAGGCGGGCACGCCCCCGATCGCGCAGGCGGTCGGCCTGGGCGCGGCGATCGACTACCTCGACGCGATCGGCATGGACAAGATCCTCGCCCATGAGCACGCGCTGACCGAGTACGCCGTCCAGCGTCTGGCTCAGGTCCCCGACCTGCGGATCATCGGCCCGACCACGGCCGAGGACCGGGGCGCGGCGATCTCCTTCACGCTCGGCGACATCCACCCGCACGACGTGGGCCAGGTCCTCGACGAGCAGGGCATCGCGGTCCGGGTCGGCCACCACTGCGCCCGGCCGGTCTGCCTGCGGTACGGAATTCCCGCGACCACGCGAGCGTCGTTCTACCTGTACTCCACGCCGGCCGAGATCGACGCTCTGGTCGACGGACTGGAGCACGTACGGAACTTCTTCGGCTGACGGGACGAGCGATCGCATGAAGCTGGACTCGATGTACCAGGAAGTCATCCTGGACCACTACAAGAATCCGCACGGGCGGGGCTTGCGGGACGGCGACGCCGAGGTGCACCACGTCAACCCGACGTGCGGCGACGAGATCACCCTCCGCGTGAAGTACGACGGCACGAAGATCGAGGACGTCAGCTACGAGGGCCAGGGCTGTTCCATCAGCCAGGCCTCGGCCTCCGTGCTGAACGAGCTCCTCGTCGGCAAGGACCTGGCCGAGGCGCAGAAGATCCAGGAGACCTTCCTGGAGCTGATGCAGTCCAAGGGCCGGATCGAACCCGACGACGCGATGGAGGACGTCCTGGAGGACGCGGTCGCGTTCGCCGGTGTCTCCAAGTACCCGGCCCGGGTCAAGTGCGCCCTCCTGAGCTGGATGGCGTGGAAGGACGCGACGGCCCAGGCGCTGGGCGGCGCGGCCGACGCCGAAAGGAAGACGGCATGACCGACACCGCTGAGATGAAGCCGGCCTCGGAGGAGGAGCTCCGCGAGGCCCTGATGGACGTCGTCGACCCCGAACTGGGCATCGACGTCGTCAACCTGGGCCTGATCTACGGCATCCACATCGACGACGCGAACATCGCGACCGTCGACATGACCCTGACCTCGGCGGCCTGCCCGCTGACCGACGTCATCGAGGACCAGGCCAAGTCCGCCACCGACGGCCTCGTCAACGAGCTGCGCATCAACTGGGTCTGGATGCCGCCGTGGGGCCCGGACAAGATCACGGACGACGGACGCGAGCAGCTGCGGGCGCTCGGGTTCAACGTCTGACAGCTCCCCCGACACAGGCGGGGGGGGGGGGGCCCCGGGGGGCGCCCCCCCCCCGGGGGGGCGGGGGGGGGGGGGCGGGGCGCCGGCGCGCCCCCGCCCCCCCCCCCCCCCGGGGGGCGGGCCGGGGTGGGGGCGGGGGGGGCCCCCCCAATACCCCGCGCGCGCGGGGGGGCGGCGGGGGGGGCGGGTGTGTATACCCCCCCCCCCCCCCCCCCCCCCGGGGGGGGGGGCCCCCCCCGGGGGGCCCCCCCCCCCGCCTGTCTGTCCGTTGCCGGTACGCCTGCGCTCAGGCGAGCCCGTCCACCAGCCGGAACGCGGAGTCCTGCCGGTACAGGTCGCTGTTCTGCCAGGGGTCCAGCTTCAGCCCGAAGTTCTGGTGGCGCAGGAAGCGCCCGGGGTAGTTCACCGACTCCAGCATGACCGCGCCCGGGAACGCCGAGGCGCGGGGGCAGAAGGTGGCGTCCTGCCGGAACAGGGCGGAACCGTCGTTGCGTTCGGCGCGCAGCAGGAAGCCGCGGTGGCGCAGGTAGCCGCCGTCGTGCGTGGCGAAGGAGTAGCAGGACGCGTCCGCCAGCCCCTTGACCAGCTTGAACGTGGAGTCCTCACGGTCGCCCGGGCCGCGCACCGGGTCGAGCCGCACGTAACCGTCGCTGACGTGCCAGTAGCGGTCGGGATAGTTGACCGAGCGGACCGACCGCCGGACGTCCGCCGGCCGCGGCGAGGCCGAACCGGGCCCGGCCGACGGCGAGCCGGACCGCACGGGAGCGGGCGAGGCCGCGTCCGCCGAGACGCCCGGCCGGGGCCGGGCCGTCGTGGGCCCGGGCGAGGACGGGGCCTTTTGGTGCCGGACGGGGGAGGCCGTGCCCGCGGACGGGGCGGCGAAGGAGATCAGCCCGGGCACGGTGGCCTCCGGCGAGGCGACCGCCGTCCGTGCCGTGTCGCGCGTGCCCTCCCTGTTGACGGCGATCGTCGTCACACAGGCGACGACGGTGGCCAGGGCGAGGGCACCGGCCAGCCAGAGCCGCCGGGTGCCCGGTGCGCGGGAGGTGTCCTGCGCCCAGCCGTTCGCCCAGGGCTCATGAGGGGGCCGGGACCTGTTGTCGTGCATGCGCTGTTCCTCCAGCGGCGCACCACGGCGACGCACGGCCGCGGCGGCGATGACCCGGTATGTGAACGGTGAAACACTAGTGGACCGTGGGGCGGGGGAGCAGCCGTTTGAACAAGTGCGTTTCCACATCGCTTCCCGGGGTCGTCCGAGGCGCGTTCCGCGGGGCCGTTCACGGGGCGCGCCGCCGCCTACTCCGGTGCGAGCGTGGGCCGTTGGCCGTACCCGGCGCTTCCCGCTCCGGCGCCACGTCGCCCGCGGCAGGCGCCGTACACGGGACGCGCCGCACGGTCCCCGCGCATCGCGACGCCCGTGCCGTCCTCGCGGTCACGGCGCCGCGCCGAGCGCTGCCGCCCGCCCGCGGCCCTTCCGCGGCCCGCCCTTCCGCCGTCGTCCGCCGGTCGTCCGTCCGCCCGCCCGTCCTCGCCCGCCCTTCCGCGGCCCGCCCACCTGCCCGTCGCCCGCCTGCGCTCGTCCCCGCGGCTCGCCCGCTGAGACGCGGCGCGTGCGGGTTGGCCTCGGTGCGGCCCGGCCGGTTAGGTTTCCGTCATGACCGACACGACTGCACCCAGCACCACCGGGGCGGTGGCCGCCGGCCTCGCCACGATCGCCGCCGACGGCACCGTCCTCGACACCTGGTTCCCCGCGCCGGAGCTCGCCGCCGAGCCCGGCCCGTCCGGCACCGAGCGGCTGTCCGCCGAGCGGGCCGTGGAACTGCTCGGCGAGGGCGCCGCGAAGGCGGTCGGCCCGGACGCGCGCCGGGGCGTCGAGGTGGTCGCGGTCCGCACGGTCATCTCCTCCCTGGACGAGAAGCCCCTCGACGCCCACGACGTCTACCTGCGCCTGCACCTGCTCTCGCACCGCCTGGTCAGGCCGCACGGCCAGAGCCTGGACGGCATGTTCGGCTTCCTCGCCAACGTCGCCTGGACCTCCCTCGGTCCGGTCGCCGTCGACGACGTCGAGAAGGTGCGGCTCAACGCCCGTGCCGAAGGCCTGCACCTCCAGGTGACCTCGGTCGACAAGTTCCCGCGGATGACGGACTACGTCGTCCCGAAGGGCGTCCGCATCGCCGACGCCGACCGGGTCCGGCTCGGCGCGCACCTCGCCGCGGGCACGACCGTCATGCACGAGGGCTTCGTCAACTTCAACGCCGGCACCCTCGGCACGTCGATGGTCGAGGGCCGCATCTCCGCCGGTGTCGTCATCGGCGACGGGTCGGACATCGGCGGCGGCGCCTCGACCATGGGCACGCTGTCCGGCGGCGGCAACGTGATCATCTCCATCGGCGAGCGCTGCCTGATCGGCGCCGAGGCGGGCGTCGGCATCGCGCTCGGCGACGAGTGCGTGGTCGAGGCGGGCCTGTACGTCACCGCGGGCACCCGCGTCACCATGCCCGACGGTCAGATCGTCAAGGCCCGCGAACTCTCCGGCGCCTCCAACATCCTCTTCCGCCGCAACTCGGTCACCGGCACGGTGGAGGCCCGCCCGAACAACGCGGTCTGGGGCGGCCTGAACGAGATCCTGCACAACCACAACTGATCCGCCGGCTCCCGGACCGCACACCCGCGCACGGCGCCCCGTCACCCTCGCCGGCGGGGCGCCTGTTCAGGTCCGGGTCGTGCGGCCCTCGGGGCGGCGCTTCCGCTTCGCCGCCCAGGGGGCGAGCGGGCCGTGCACGGGGTCAGTCGGCCGTGTATTCCTCGAAGGCCTTCAGCAGTCGCTCGGCTGCCTCGCGGCTTGCGGGCAGGAGCGGGGGGCGGACCGGGCCCGCGGGCAGTCCGAGTTCGTTCAGGAGGGCCTTGGCCGTGACCGTGCCGGGCAGGCCCGCCGACATCATCGCCTCGATGAGGGGCGTGGCGCGCTGCTGGAGGCGCGCGGCCCCCGGAGCGTCACCCGCGTCGAACGTGTCCAGGACCGCGCGGAGCCCGGACGGGACGACGTTGGCGACCGTGCTGATGTAGCCGGCGCCGCCCACCGCGTACAGGGCGAGGTGGTGTTCCTCGCAGCCCGCGTAGTAGGCGAGGTCCGTGCGCAGCAGCACCTTCTGGGCGGCGAGGAAGTCGTAGGAGCAGTCCTTGACCGCCACGATCCGGGGGTGCTCGGCGAGGCGGATCATCGTCTCGGGCTCGATGCGGGTGCCGGTGCGGCCCGGGATGTCGTACAGCACCACCGGCACACCCACCGCGTCCGCGACCGCCCGGAAGTGCGCCTCCAACGCGTCCTGCGGGGGCCTGCTGTAGTACGGGCTGACCACCAACAGGCCGTCCGCGCCGGCCTTTTCGGCCTGCCGGGCGAGTTCGACGCTGTGCCGGGTGTCGAAGGTGCCGACGCCCGCCACGATCGACGCGCGTGCGCCCACCGCCTCGCGCACCGCCGAGACGAGCGCCGCCTTCTCCGCGTCGGTGGTGGTCGGCGACTCGCCCGTCGTCCCCGACAACACCAGGCCGTCGCAGCCCGCGGAGACCAGGCGGTCCGCGAGCCGCTGCGCGCCGTCCAGGTCGAGCGCGCCCTCCTCGGTGAAGGGCGTGATCATCGCGCACAGGGCACGGCCGAAGGGAGGAGCGGTGAGGGCGGTCGCGGGAGGCTTCATGAAGGCAGTCTCGACACAGTTGTCCGCGTAGCTCCACTTAATTCTTCTGCGGCATATCTCTTAGGAGAACTGAAGGATGCGCTGGGCCCTGTGTCCAATTCGGCCCTTCATGGGTCACCATGGCCAGGACGGACACCGGACACGGTCATGGGAGGCGTCATGAAGCTCGGCAAGGCACTCGCCACCGGAGTCGCGGAGGAACAGCCGCAGGCCCATGAGGAGCAGGACCTCGAGACCCCAAGGGAGACCGAGGAACTGAAGGCCCCCGAAGAGGTCCCGGCGGCCCGATGAGACTGCGGCTTCCGGAGGAACGCCCGACGGAGCCGCCGACCGGATACAAGATCGCCCACCCGGTGCTGTCCCAGGACGGCACCCGGGCCGGGTTCACCGGTGTGTCGCTGGGTGGCGCGCTGCCGTACGGCGTCGTGGCCGACGCGTCCTGCGTCTACGGCCTGCGCCACCGGGCTCCGCACCGCCGCTGCGACTGCGGCTTCCACTGCGTGCACGACCGCGCCACGGCCGAGGGACTGCTCTGCACCGCCGAGCACCGCGCGGCCGCGCTGCTCGAGGTGTCGGTCCTCGGCGCCTACATCCGCTTCGAACGCGGCTTCCGCTACGCCCGCCAGCGGGTCCGCACCGCCACGGTCGGCCCGTGCGGGTGCGGCCGGCCCGCCACGGCGCTGGCCGACGCGGGCTGGGGCCGCCCCGGCTGGCGGGCCCTCGCGCCGTCCTGCGCGGGCTGCCTGCGCGGCCGTACGGCGGTGTCGCTCGCCGGGTTCGCGCGGCTGGCCGGGGACGGGCTGCGGGTGGTTGCGGGGGCGACCGCCGGTGCGGGGGCGCTTGCGGGCGCGGGTGCCGCGCCGCCCGGGGACGGTGCCGCCGCCGACGGGCTGGGAGTACCGGAACTCGTCGCCGAGGCGGCCCTGTTGCAGGCGCGCCTGGACTGGTTCCAGACGCAGCTGGCCCGGCTGGGCGAGCCCGGGCCGGACGGCGGGCGCGAGGGGTTGTGAACTGCTGGTGGCTGACTGCGCACAGGCGTGTTCTGGCCTGCGTGAGTGAGTGTCCGGGCTGTGGCAGGTGCACCTCATGGGCGGGAACGGAGGTTCCCTGGTCGAATGTGTGACCTTTGCCGGTGGGTGGTCGTTGAGCGTGGTGAGGGGTCGGCCGGCGGGGGGATGGGGGTGATCGGGGGTGGGTGGGTTGCGGGAGTTGGCGGCGCCGTTCGTCGTCCCCGGTCCGTCGGGTGTGGCGGTCCGTGACCGGCTCAAGCGCCTGAGTGCCGAGGACGAGCGGGTTCTTCGTCTGGTCGGTGACCATCTGGGCACACTCGCCTCGAGGGACCTGAAGGCGCGGTGCGCGGCCGGGCTGGACCATGACAGCGAGCAGTGGGCCGCGCGCAAGCGTGCCTTGACGGAGGCGTCTTCCTCCCGCTGGGCCGGGTCAATCACCAAGGCCACCCACGATCAGTGGGCGCTGGCCCGGCGCGGGCAGCTCGCGCACCTCCAGAGCCTGGAAGCCGGTGTGGCCGTGATCGCGCACCGGCTGTCGCTGCCGGTCGGGGAGAAGGGAGCCGGGCGGGTTCCGGGCGGCTACCGCAGCAGGCGGGAGTGGCATGCCAAGGCCCGCCGGCTGCACGTGCTCACCGACCGGCTCAAAGCGGTGCAGGCGGACTGGCAGGCCGGAGTCGTGCACGTGGTGCGGGGCGGCAAGCGGCTGCTGAACACCCGCCACCACCTGGACGCCGCGCAGCTCACCGAGGAGCAGTGGCGCATCCGGTGGCAGGCCGGGCGCCGGTTCCTCCAGGCCGACGGCGAGTCCGGCAAACGCTTCGGCAACGAGACCGTCCGCGTCACTCCCGGCGGCGAGATCTCCCTCAAGCTCCCCGCCCCTTTGGCACATCTGGCGAACGCGCCGCACGGCCGGTACGTGCTCGCCGCGAAGGTGGCGTTCGCGCACCGGGGCGAGCAGTGGGCCGACCGTATCCTGGCGAACCGGGCCGTCGCCTACCGCATCCACGAAGACACCGCACGCGGGCGCTGGTACCTGACCGCCTCGTGGACGATCCCCCCGGTGAAGATCGTGCCCCTGGCCGCGGCCCGCACGAACGGACTGATCGGCGTCGACACCAACGCCGATCACCTGGCCGCCTGGCGCCTGGACACCCACGGCAACCCCGTCGGCGCACCCCTCCGCTTCTTCTACGACCTGACCGGCAACGCCGCCCACCGGGACGCCCAGGTCCGGCACGCGCTGATCCGCCTGCTGCACTGGGCCGAACGCCACCGCCTCGCGATCGCGGTCGAAGACCTCGACTTCACCGCGGAGAAGACCCGGGAGAAGCACGGCCGCCGCAAGCGGTTCCGCAACCTCGTCTCCGGCATGCCCGTCGCCAGGCTGCGGGCCCGCCTGGTGTCGATGGCGGCCGAACTCGGCATCACCATCGTCGCCGTCGACCCCGCCTACACCTCCCGCTGGGGCGCCGAGCACTGGCAGAAGCCCCTCACCTCGAAGAACCGCACCACCACCCGCCACGACGCAGCCGCCGTGGCGATCGGACGACGCGCCCTCGGGCACGGTATCCGGCGACGGACGGCACCGCCCCGCGACGACCGGAGTGATCGTCGTGGGCATCGGACCGTCCAGGCCGGACATGGTGACCGAGGGCGTGAGGAAACCCGCCCCCGCGTTCCCGGACCACGCACCCGATGCGTGCCACCGGACGCGGAGCGAACGCGGGCGACCAGGACACCCAAAACCGTTCGGGATGTCCGCAGTGACCAGGTCTGGGTCCAAGACTCACTCCTGCTCACTGACCAGGAACGGTAACCGCAGCCCGGTGCGGGTACCCGGGTGCCTCCGGCAGGAGAGGCGGTATGAGAGGAGGCGGGACACCGTGAGCGGGACCACGGAAACCAGGCTGGACGGGCAGCGCTCGGTGGGCGAGCTCGTCAACCGGGCCACCGAGCAGCTCTCGCGGCTCGTACGACAGGAGCTGGCCCTCGCCAAGGAGGAGCTGGCCGTGAAAGGCCGCCGGGCCGGGCGCGGCGGCGGACTGCTCGGCGCCGCCGGGGCGGTCGCCTACGCCGGCCTGCTCGCCCTGGCCGCCACCGGGGCCGCCGCCCTCTCGCTGGTGCTGCCGGTCTGGGCCGCGGCGCTGATCGTGACGGGCGCGCTGTTCGCGATCGCGGGCGTGCTCGCCGTGACCGGCCGCGCCCAGTTGCGCCGGGCCGGACCGCCCACCCCGGAGCGGACCCTCGACAGCGTCAGGGCCGACGTCGAGGTGATCAGGGAAAGGGCGCACCGATGACGGACAGGGCAGGAGTGCCGGGCTCGGGGTCCCATGGCCCCGAGGAGCTGCGGCGGCAGATCGAGGAGACCCGCGGCCAGCTCGGCGACACGGTCGCGGAGCTGGCGGGCAGGATCGACGTCAAGGGCCGCGCGCAGGCCCGCGCGGCCGACCTCCGGGACAAGGCGGGCGCGATGACCGTGCAACTGCGCAGCACCGCGGCGCAGGCCGGGCACAAGGTCCACGACACGGCGACGAAGGCCGGGCACCGGGTCCACGACCGGGCGCTCCAGGCGGGCCACACGGCGCAGGAACGAGCGGTACGGACGGGGCACACGGCACAGGAACGGGCGCTGCGGGCGGGTCACACGGCTCAGGAGAGGACGGCGGAGACGGGGCACGCGCTGGAGCGCAAGGTGGAGCGCGGCGTGCCGTGGCCCGCCCGGCCCGTGGTCACGGCGGCGGTCCGGCATCCGCGTCCGGCGCTGGCCATCGGCGCGGCACTGGTCTTCGCCGCGGTGGTCGCGTGGCGGTACCCCAGGAAGCGCTAGCCGGCCGACGGCCTGGGCAGGAGCCGACGGCACGGCCGACGCGGGCGGGCACCCGGGACATCCGGGCGCCCGCTCACGCCGGTGGCCGCCTGCGCGGCGCCGGCCCACGCGGTGGCCGCATGGGTGGTGCCGGCCCACGCGGCGTCCGTCTGTGCGGTCCCTGCCCACGCGGCGTCCGTCCTGCGGTGTCGGCCCAGGTGGTCTCCGCCCAGGTGCCTCCCGGCCATGTGGTCCCCGCCTGTGTGGTCCC
This sequence comes from Streptomyces sp. NPDC020490, assembly GCF_044335305.1. Classification (NCBI taxonomy): domain Bacteria; kingdom Bacillati; phylum Actinomycetota; class Actinomycetes; order Kitasatosporales; family Streptomycetaceae; genus Streptomyces; species Streptomyces sp. NPDC020490. The sequence goes on from NZ_JBIRUY010000021.1 coordinate 38,646, forward strand.
CGTCCGTGTGGCGTCTGTCCGTGTGGTGTCGGCCCAGGTGGTCTCCGCCCAGGTGCCTCCCGGCCATGTGGTCCCCGCCTGCGTGGCGTCCGTCCGCGTGGTGTCCCTCCGTGCGGTGCCTGTCCGCGATTGCGCGGCGCGGCGACCGGGAACCCGCCTTCGGGCCGGTCGGCCCGGCCGGATCCGCGCCGGCCGAGGCCATCGCCCGACCCGGTGTGCGGCGGGCGCGGCAGGCGCCGCGCTGCGCGCTGGCGCTCTGCGGCCGGGTCCGCGGACGCTTCGGCTGGTGCCACGTATCGCGTCGGCTTCGCGGTGCTACGGGCGCCCGTCCCCCTCGGCTCCGTCAACCGTCAGACGCCCGCCGCGCGGCACCGGACCGTGCTGGGCCTTGCTGTGTCGTGTCACGCCGTGCCGTGCGGCACCGGGCCGGCGTCCGCATCGGGTCGTGCCACGTCGGGCCTGGCCGGGCTGTGCCGCGTCGGCTGTGCCGCGTCGGGTCGTGCCGCGTCGGGTCGTGCCGCGTCGGGTCGTGCCGCACCGGGCGGCCTTTGCGCGCGGCACGAGATCGAGCGGGGGCCGGGCGGTCCCGGCGGGTGTCGTGGGCTCGGTCCGTGGCGGTCCGCTGGTGGCTTCGCCGTGTCCGGGCCGGCGGGGGCCTCGGTGGGCGGCGCGCGCCTGCGCCGTGCCTCCGTGCCGCGGTGGCCGGGTGGTCGGGGTTATGCGCCCGGGTGTGCCGGGTCGGGGAGTGTGCCCGGGGGTGGGCCGGCGGTGGGCGGCTGTGCCGGGCGTCGGCGGCGCCGGGCCGCCCGAAGCCTCGGCGGCCACTTCCGCGTGTCGCGGGGTTCCACGTACGGCTCCTCCGACGGCGGCCGCCCCTCGCAGACGATGGCCCGCTCGCGCGAGAGTTCGGCGTCGAACTCCAGCCCCAGCAGGATCGCCAGGTTGGTCAGCCACAGCCAGACCAGGAAGACGATGGCGCCGGAGAGGGTGCCGTACGTCCTGTTGTACGAGCCGAAGTTGGCCGCGTAGACCGCGAACCCCGCGGACGCCACCAGCCAGATCAGCGTGGCGAGGACGCTGCCGGGGCTGATCCACCGGAAGCCGCGGCCGCGGACGTTGGGCGCGGCCCAGTACAGCAGGCCGATCATCATGACCACCAGGAGCAGCAGCACCGGCCACTTCGCCACGCCCCACACGGCGATCGCCGCCCGCCCCAGCCCGATCGCCGTGCCCGCCCGTTCGGCCAGCGGCCCGGTGAAGACGACGATGACCGCGCTCGCGGCCAGCAGCACCATCAGCGCCACGGTCAGCGCCAGCCGCAGCGGCGTCAGCTTCCACACCGGCCGCCCCTCCGGCAGGTCGTACACGGCGTTGGAGGTGCGGATGAACGCGGCGACGTACCCGGACGCGGACCACAGGGCGAAGAGCAGCCCGGCCACGGCGATTACCCCGCCCGTGCCGCCGCTGTCGCCGAGCTGGACGACGGCGTCCCGCAGGATGTCCCGGGCGGGACCGGGCGCCAGGTCGCCGATGTTGTCCAGGAGCCTGTCCGTCGCGCGCTGCCCCACCACGCCCAGCAGGGACACCAGCACCAGCAGCGCGGGAAACAGCGAGAGCACGCCGTAGTACGTCAACGCGGCTGCCCGGTCGCCGAGTTCGTCGTCCAGCAGTTCCTTCGCCGTGCGCCGCGCCACCGCCCGCCAGGACCGTGCGGGCAGCCGGGCGGGACTGTCCTTGCCGCCCTCGTCGTTCTCGTCCTCGTCCATGACCAGCGTGTTGCCCGGATACGCCCGGCGAATCGCGGCCGCGGCCCGAATCCTCCGGCCGGACGGGAGCATCCGCCCGCACGGGAGCATCGGGCCGGGCCGGGAGTATCCGGCCGGGCGGGATCCTCGCCCGATCGCGGGGATCCCGTCCGGCACCGGCACCCGAACCGCGGGGTTACGGGTGGAACCGCAGCACCTGCGGGTCGTGGTCGCTGATCTGGTCGTTGAACTCCGAGTTGATGTGCACGCTGTCGTACTCGAAGTCGCAGCCGCGCCGGATCGACGGGCTGATCAGGATCTGGTCCAGGACCTGCTGGTTGCCCTGGTAGTCGTAGGTGTACCGCTCGCTCCTCGGCAGCGACTTGATCGCCGACCACAGTTCGCCGTCACCCTCGAGGATCTTCGCGGTGTCGGAGAACTCGAAGTCGTTGATGTCGCCGAGCGCGATGACGTCCGCGTTCTTCTGCACGTCGAGGATGCTCTTGACGAAGGCGTTGACGAGCGTCGCCTGCTGGTGGCGCTGCACCTCCGACTTGCGCACCGGCGGCTGGTACTGCGCGGTCAGGCCCTGGTCGCCGCCCTTGGAGTTGAAGTGGTTGGCGATCACGAAGACCGTCCGGCCGCGGAAGACGAACTCGCCGGCCAGCGGCTTGCGGCTGTCCTCCCAGGCGGCGTTCGTCGGGTCGATCCGGCCCGGGGAAGCGGTCAGGGCCGCCTTGCCATGCTCCTTGGTGACACCGACGGCGGTGGTGGCGTCGCCGCCCGCGCGGTCGGTGAAGGAAACCCGCTCCGGGTTGAACAGGAACACCTGGCGGATGTTGCCGCCCGGCTGGCCGCCGTCCTCGTCGTTCACCGGGTCGACGGAGCGCCAGTCGTAGCGCGGGCCGCCCGCCGCGACGATCGCGTCGATCAGCTTGTTCACCGTCACGTCCGCGGCGGTGGTGCCGTCGTCCGTCGCGCCGGTGTTGTCCTGGATCTCCTCCAGGGACACGATGTCGGGCGACTTGAGGTTGTTCACGATCGCGGAGGCGTGCTCCTCGAAGGTGGCGTCGGACGGGTCGAGGTTCTCGACGTTGTACGTGGCCACCGCCAGCTCGCCGTGCCGCTGCTTCTCGGTCGACTCCCGCTGCAGTCCGGCGCTTTCGAGGGCGCCGATCCGGTTCGCGACGAGCGTGTAGCCGCCGTACTGGTTGTAGTCCAGCGGGCCGTCCGTCGTGCCGGTGAGGGTGTCGCCGACGTTCGCCTTCGGGAAGGCGGCGGTCGAGCCCAGCGACTGGATCTGCAGTCGGCCGGTGTTCTGGGAGTCGTAGGAGCCGTAGACCGTGCCGCCGCGGCGGTTGGCGTGCTCGCGCGGCTTCACCGTGACCCACAGCTCGGTGTAGGCGTCGGTGGCGGTGACCACGCGGGTGTCGGCGACCTGGACGTTCATGCCCTCCAGGGACTCGTAGTAGTCCAGGGCGTACGCCGACGGGTCCAGCGCCAGACCGTTGATCGAGCCGTTCGCGGCGGTGTCGCCGGCCGCGGTGTAGGCGTCCGGCACCGAGTCCGCGTCGATCACCGTGGCCGCGGGCACCGCGTTGCCGCTGGAGACGACCGTGATCGTCGGCTTGGTGATCTCCGTGACCGACTGGTTGCCGCTCGAGGTGCCGCCGGGCACGTACTCCGAGACCGTGCCGCCGACCGTCACGGAGTCGCCGACGGCGACCTTCGGGGTGGAGCTGGTGAAGACGAACACGCCATCGCTGGTGGCCGGGTCGGCGTCGGGGTTCGGGTCCTGGATCCAGAAGCCCTTGGAAGAGCCGTAGGTGCGCACGCCGGTGACGATTCCGGCCACGTCCGCGACCTTCTGGCCGGCGTACGGGGATATGCGGGTGGTCCCCTGGATGTCATGGATGCGCACGGAGTCGGCGTGCGCGGGAGAGGTCAGCACGACGGCGGAGGCCGCGGAACAGACGGCGGCGACGGTGAGCGCGGCGAGGCGCGCGGAAGACTTGCTCGGCAACGGGATCCCTCCGGGGACATACGTGAGCGCCGGGACGAGGGTGGAGCTGGCTGCGAAGGTGACGCGCGTAGAAACCGGTGAACAGTTGTCCTCGGTTTCTACGCGCGTCAATCTCCTGCCTGCTCGCGCCAGTTGTCAAGGTTTCGGCCATGTACGGACCCTGGCGGGGAGATGAACCGGGCGGCATGGGTGGAAATCCGTCTAGGCTTCGACCTGAGTCGTACGTCGTCCAGGTGGTCGTACGGCCCCGAGCCGTTCTAGGAGAACCAGCCGATGTCAGACAGCTCCCCCCTGCCGCCGGTACGGCTGCATCCCGAAGCGGAGCTGGCGCGGGACGCACTGTCCACGCCGTTGCTGTCCCGGGCCGCGCGGCTCGCCCGCTGGGCTGGCCCGGACACGCGTGTCGACGCCGCCGGCGGGCTGGTCGACGAGCAACTGCCCGCGGCCGCCGCGGCCCTCGGGCTGAGCGGGGACGACGCCGCCGCCTGCGCGAGCGAGGCCTGGCGGGTCGCCGTGGACACCGGCCTCGTCGAGATCGCCGACGAGGAGGCGGGCACCGTCGCGGCCGGCGAGGACCTGGCGCTGCTCACCGGCGGCTCGCCGCGCGACGTGCTCGGGGTGTGGCTCGGGGCGCTGGAGACGCTGCTGGCCGACGCGAGCGTGCCGGACCTGGACGGGCTGGTCGAGGCCATGGACGACGGCGGGCGGGTCGACCTCTCCGAGCTGGACTGGGACCCCGAGGCGGAGGCCGAGTTCCTGGACGGCGTCCTCGGCAACCTCTACCTGCTGACGGTCAGCGAGGACGGGCCGGGCGGGTCGCCGGTGCCGCTGCCGGCGCTCGCCGCGTCGATGCTCGTGCCCACCGACATGACCGAGCCCAGCAACGACGTGCTGGAAGAGGTCTCCGAGGCGATGATGCGCCTCGACGACCAGTTCCGGCTGCTCGAACCGGTGGGGCTGGTGGAGTACCAGCCGGTGGACGAGGCGCTGATGACGGACGCCGACGAGGAGCCCGCCGTGCCCGTCGACGAGACGGACGTGTCCCGCTACGGGATGGTGCGGCTGACCCCCCTCGGCCTGTACGGCGTGCGGGCCAGGCTGCTGGAGGCCGGGTTCCAGGCGCCCGCCGTCGGCGACCTGGCGGACAAGGGCGCCGACGCACTCCTGGACGGCGCGGCGTCGTTCGGGCACACGGCGGCGCAGGCCGAGATCGAGCAGTGGCTCGCCCGCCGCGAACCGCTGGCCGCGGCAAGGGAGTTGCTGGCGGCCGCGCGGGGCGGGGACGCCGGGGCGCCGCTGCGGCGGCTGCGCTGCCAGCAGGCGCTGTCGCTGGTCGGCGCGGAGGCCGAGCCGGCGCTGCGGGAGGTGCTCGACGACGCCGAACTGGGCGGGCTCGCCCGGGTCTGGCTGACCGAACGGCAGGCCGCCGACGTGCCGGCGCCCTCCGAGAAGATGATCTTCTGGCTGACCATCGACACGGTGGCCGCCCAGCTCGCGGCCGAGGGCAACTCCGAGGAACTGCGGGCGCTGGTACAGGGGTTGGCGGCTCAGCACGGCGGTTTCTTCGAGGCCGCCTGGCGGGTGGACCACCCGGCGACGGCCGACGTCCTGGAGGCGATGGGGCGCCTGCACCCGGACAAGAAGATAGCCAAGCAGGCCCGCAAGGCCGCCTTCAAGGCCCGCTCGCAGCGCGGGGACTGACGCCTCGGGGGATCGGGTCACGCCCGGTTCCTGTGAACGGTGCCCACGGACGCATGGAAGCGTGCGCGGTGACGTCGCCCGGTGTTCAGACCGCGTTCAGGCGCGGGCGGGACGGTGGCGCCGACCCGAGGTTCGCCACCCTCCACGGCACCCACTGTCACAGGAGACTCCATGTCGCTCACCCGCAGGGACTTCGCCGCGAAATCCGCGATCACCGGCGCCGGTGTCGCGCTGGCGGGCAGCGTCGGCGCACTCGCCACCGCGCCGGGCGCCCTCGCGTCCACGGAGACCGAGCGCGCCGGGGAGGAGCCGGCCGACGCGCACGGCGGCGTCGGCTACGGTCCCCTCGTCCCCGACCCGGACGGCATCCTCGCGCTGCCCGCCGGCTTCTCGTACCGGATCGTCACCTACAGCGGCAGGACCAGGCTGGAGTCCGGTGAGTTCACCCCGTCCAACCACGACGGCACCTCCGCCTTCGACGGCCCCCGCGGCGCGACCCTCCTGGTCAACAACCACGAGCTCAAGGGCCCGCGGGCCAACTGGACGTACCCCGTCCCGCTCGCCGACGGCCTGGTCTACGACCCCGCCGCGTCCGGCGGCTGCACGGTCGTGGAGGTGCGCCGCGACCACGTCGCCGAGTGGGTCGGCATCGCCGGCACCTCCACCAACTGCGCGGGCGGCAACACCCCTTGGGGAACCTGGCTGACCTGCGAGGAGACCGAGGACAAGGCCGGCCAGAACGGCATGACCAAGGACCACGGCTACGTCTTCGAGGTCGACCCCGAGGACCGCCGGGCCAACCGCGACCCGAGGCCCGTCAAGGCGCTGGGCCGGTACGCCCACGAGGCCGTCGTCGTCGACCCCAAGCGCGGCCACCTGTACCTGACGGAGGACGCGTCCGGCCCCAACGGCCTGCTGTACCGCTGGACCCCGCCGGAGGGCTTCCGCCACGGCCGCGGCAAGCTGCGCACCCTCGCCGACGACGCGGGCGTGCTGCAGGCGTTCAAGTGCTTCGACTCCGGCGGCAAGTTCGTCGACGACCTCTCCCGCGCCACCAGGATCGGCACGGTGTACGGCGTCGACTGGGTGGACGTCCCCGACCGCGACGCGAAGACGGTGTCGGTGCGCAAGCAGTTCACCGACGGCCAGGTCACCCGCTCCCGCAAGCTGGAGGGCATGTGGTGGGGCGACGGCGGCGCCTACATCGTGGCCTCCTACGCCCGCGCCGAGAGCCCCGGCACCGCGCACGACGGCCAGGTCTGGTTCTACGACCCCAAGCGCCGCACCCTCACCCTGAAGGTCCTGCTCGGCGTCAACACCGACCCCTCCGCCGACGGCGCCTTCGACGGCCCCGACAACATCACCGTCTCGCCGTACGGAGGGCTCGTCATCGCCGAGGACGGCGAGGGCGTGCAGCACCTGTTCGGCGCCACCGACAGCGGCCGCACGTACCCCATCGCCCGCAACGAACTGAACATCGGCACCGCGGCGGAGCCCGAGTACAGCGAGTTCACCGGCGTCACCTTCTCTCCCGACGGAAAGACCCTGTTCGCCAACATCCAGACCCCGGGCATCATGCTCGCCGTCACGGGGCCGTGGAAGCGGCAGAAGCGCGGCTGACCCGCCGGCCCGCCCTTCCCCGCGGGCACCGCGCCGTCCCCGGCGCACCGGGCCGTGGCCCGCACCTCACCGCAGGTGCGGGCCACGGCCTTGTCCGCCGGGCTACTGACATCTAACATTTCAGTCGTGGAGGCCATTCGACCCGTCCGGCGCACCCTGCTCAGGGACCGGGCGTACGAAGTGATCCGGGACGCCATCGTGGCCGGGGAGATCGAGCCCGGCACGGTGGTGCGGGACGCCGATCTCGCCGAGCGGCTGGGACTGTCCCGGGCGCCGGTGCGGGAGGCGTTCTCCCGGCTCGTGGACGAGGGGCTGCTGGAGAGCAAGCCGCAGAGCTACACGCGGGTGACCCCGGTCGTCGCCGCCGAGGTGCGGGACGCGGCGGCCGTGGTCGGCGCGATGCACGAACTGGTGGCGCGGGTCGCGGTGCCCCGGCTGTCCGCGGCGGACGTGGCGGCGATGCGCGCGGCCAACGAGCGGTTCGCCGCCGCCGTCGGCTCGGGCGACGTGGACGCGGCGGTGCGCGCCGACGACGACCTGCACGACGTCCTGGTCCGCGTCGCCGGCAACCGCGCGGCCGCCGCCACCGTCGCCCGCTACACCCCGCTCATCCGCCGGCTGGAGCGACGCCGCTTCGGCCAGGGCGGCACCTGCCGTTCGGCGGGCCTGCACGAGCAGTTGATCGCGGCCTGCGCGGCCGGTGACGCGGACACCGCCGTCCGGGTCACCGCGGAGATCTGGCGCGGCCTGGCCGAACTCGCCGACGGCGACTGACCCCGACCCCGGGAGGACGCATGTCCCTTTCCTCGTACGACCGTTACCCGCTGCTCTTCGGGCCGTCGCCCGTGCACCCCCTGGAGCGGCTGACCGCACACCTCGGCGGGGCCTCCCTGTGGGCCAAGCGTGAGGACTGCAACTCCGGCATCGCCTACGGCGGCAACAAGACCCGCAAACTGGAGTACCTGGTCGCCGACGCGCTGGCGAAGGGCTGCGACACGCTCGTGTCGATCGGCGGGGTGCAGTCCAACCACACCCGCCAGGTCGCCGCCTGCGCCGCCCGCGCCGGGCTGAAGTGCGTGCTGGTGCAGGAGAGCTGGGTGGACTGGCCGGACTCCGTGTACGACAAGGTCGGCAACATCCTGGTCAGCCGCCTCGCCGGGGCCGACGTGCGGCTGGTGCGCGCCGGGTTCGGGATCGGGTTCAAGGAGAGCTGGGAGCAGGCGCTCAGGGAGGTCGAGGAGTCGGGCGGGAAGCCGTACGCCATCCCGGCCGGGGCGTCCGACCACCCGCTCGGCGGCCTCGGGTTCGCCGGGTGGGCGCAGGAGGTCGCCGAGCAGGAGCGGGAGCTGGGCGTCTTCTTCGACACCGTGGTGGTGTGTTCGGTGACCGGGTCGACGCAGGCGGGCATGGTCGCCGGGTTCGCGGCCCTGGAGCAGGCGGGCGGGCGGCCGCGGCGGGTGATCGGCATCGACGCGTCGGCGAAGCCGGCCGCGACCCGCGCGCAGATCGCCCGGATCGCCCACAACACCGGTCGACTCATCGGCGTGGAGAGGGAGTTGACCGAGAAGGACGTCGAGCTGGACGAGCGCTACCACGCGGGCACGTACGGCATCCCGGACGAGGCCACGCTGGAGGCGATGCGGCTCGCCGCCCGCACCGAGGGGATGGTCACCGACCCGGTGTACGAGGGGAAGTCGATGGCCGGGATGGTCGACCTGGTCGCGCGCGGGGAAATCGGCCGGGACGCCACCGTCCTCTACGCCCACCTGGGCGGACAGCCCGCGCTCAACGCCTACAGCGCCCTGTTCTGACCGACCCGCGCACCGTCCGCAGCGGCTGATGGACGGCCTGGCCCGGTGCGGCGGGGCCCGGTGCGCTCAGCACTACAGCGCGCTGTACTGAGCGGGCCGTGCGCTGTCCGCAGGCGGTTCGACAGCGCCCTGAAGGGGGTCGGGGAACTGCGCGACCGGCCACGACGGCGCGGCGGCTGATGGACGTCCTGGCACGGCACGGCGCGCTCAGCGCCTGCAGTGCCCTGTTGTGATCGGGCGGGGTGCCGTCGGAGGGCGGTTCGACAGCGCCCTGAAGGGGGTCGGGGAACTGCGCGACCGGCCACGACGGCGCGGCGGCTGACCGACGTCCCGGCACGTCCCGGCACGGCACGGCACGTCCCGGCACGTCCCGGCACGTCCCGGCACGTCCCGGCACGTCCCGGCACGGCACGGCACGGTCCGGCGCGGCCGGGCGGGGTCGGGCAGGGCCGGCCGCGGCCCGACACCGCCCGCACTCCGGCGGAGCGCTCACGCCTCGCGGCGTCCGGTGATCACGAGCGCCGACACCAGCAGGGCGCACAGGGCGATCAGCGCGCCGGCGCCGAAGGCGCGGGCCGAGCCCTGGGTGAGGATGACGGACGGCGACCCGGTCGCGTGCCGGGTCGTCGTGCCGAAGACGGTGACCAGGACGGACAGGCCCAGCGTGCCGCCGAGCCACTGCATGGTCTGCAGCAGCCCGGAGGCGGCGCCGGCCTCGCGCGGCTCGACCCGCGCGAGGATCGTCACGTTGAGCGGCATGAAGCTCAGGCCGACGCCCACGCCCAGGAGCAGCAAGGGGCCGAGCAGCCCGGTCCGGTAGCCGTCGCCGGGCGCCAGTCGGGACAGCCAGCCCGCCGCGCCGACGAGCAGCGTCATGCCGGTCAGGAGCACCGGCTTGGCGCCGAAGCGCCCCAGCAGCCGCGGTGTGAGGCGGACGGTGCCGAACATCGCCAGCGTCATCGGCAGGAAGGCGAAGCCGGCCCGCAACGGGCTGTAGTCCAGGACGCGTTGGCTGACCAGGGTGAGGAAGTAGAAGGCGCCGAACATCCCGGCGGGCAGCAGCAGGACGCCCGCGTAGCCGCCCGCCCGGTCGCGGTCGGCGAACAGGCGCAGCGGCATGATCGGCTGCGCGGCCCGCGACTCGACCAGGACGAAGGCCGCCAGCAGGGCCGCCGCCGTGCTGAAGCCGAGCAGTGCGCCGGGAGCGCTCCAGCCCTTCTCGGAGACCCGGATGAAGGCGTACACCAGCGATGTCGTCCCGGCGGTGCCGGTGAGCGCGCCGGCCGCGTCGAACCGGCCCGCGTGCCGCGTCGTCTCGGTGACCAGGCGGGGGAGGGCCCAGGCCACGCCGGCGCCCATGGGCACGTTGATGAGCAGGGCCCAGCGCCAGGAGGCCCACGAGGTGAGCATGCCGCCGAGGACCAGGCCGACGGAGGCGCCGATGCCGGCCATGGACGCGTAGACGCCGAGGGCGTGGTGGCGGCGGGGGCCCTCGGGGAAGGTGGTGGTGATCAGGGCGAGGGTGCTGGGCGCGATGAGGGCGGCGCCCGCGCCCTGCAGGGCGCGGGCCGCGAGCAGCCAGCCGCCGTCGACGGCGAGCCCGCCGAGCAGGGAGGCGACGGCGAAGACGAGCACGCCGGTGGTGAGGGTGCGGCGGCGGCCGGCGATGTCGCCGACGCGCCCGCCGAGCAGCAGCAGTCCGCCGAAGGCGAGGGTGTAGGCGTTCAGGACCCAGGACAGGCCGGTGGGGCTGAAACCGAGGTCGGCCTGGATGCCGGGCAGCGCGACGTTGACGACGGTGGAGTCGACGCCGACCATCAGGTAGGCGGTGACGACGACGAGGAGGACGGTGCCGAGCCGGGCGGGCCGCTGCGCTGTCGAACGTGCTCCGGCGGTGGCCGTGGGCGGGGTGGACATGGAATTCTCCCGTTGTGATGTCCCCGGCGACAGGCGTGCGGGCAGCGCGAAGCAGAGATGTGCGGGCAGGCGAGAGCCGCGCTCGTGGAGATGACAGCGATAACCGGGGACTGTCTCCGTTTAACTCTCGGTACGATACGGAGAGCGTCCCCGGTTCGCAAGGAGTTGCTGGATGACGCAGGTCAAGCCCATGCGGGCGGATGCCCGGCGCAACTACGACAAGCTGCTGAAGGCTGCGGCCGAGGCGTTCGCCGAGCACGGGGAGAGCGCGTCCCTCGACGACATCGCGAAGCGGGCGGGGGTCGGCTCGGGCACCCTGTACCGGCACTTCCCGACCCGGCAGGCGCTGCTGGAGGCGGTGTACGTCGACGCGATCGAGGCGCTCGCCGCACGGGCCGGCGAGCTGGCGCAGCGGCTGCCGCCCGGCGAGGCGCTGGGGGAGTGGCTGTACGAGGTGTGCCTGGGCACAATCGAGGTCCGCGGCCTGAAGTCCCTGCTGGGCTCGGCCGTCACGGACGGCAGCAACGTCACGCTCACCGCCTGCGCGGCCAGCCTGAAGCAGGCGGCGGCGAGGCTGGTGGCGGCGGCGCAGCGGGAGGAGACCCTGCGGAGTGACGTCGAGCCGATCGACGTGCTGCGCCTGACCCACGGCATCAGCACCGCCTCGGAACTCGCGAGCGGCGGGGTCGGGCAGGTCCGCCGGTACCTGTCGCTGCTCATGGACGGACTGCGGCCCGCGGCCGGGAGGTGACCGCCGGGCGCCCCCGGTCCGGGGGGGCGCCCCGGGCGTCGTACGGACGCCTACAGCGCCTGGGCGGCCGGCTTGACCATGCCCCGGACCGTGCGCGCCTTGACGAAGTCGCCCATGGCCGTCATGTCCCACTCGCCGGAGAACTGGCGGATCAGCTTCGCCATCATCACGCCGGTCTGCGCCTCGGCGTTGGTGAGGTCGAAGCGGACCAGCTCCTCGCCGGTCGTGCCGTCCAGCAGGCGGCAGTAGGCCTTGGCGACCTCGGTGAACTTCTGCCCGGAGAAGGAGTTCACCGTGAACACCAGCCCGGTGACCTCCTGGGGGAGGCGGCCGAGGTCGACGACGATGACCTCGTCGTCGCCGGCGCCCTCGCCGGTGAGGTTGTCGCCGGAGTGCTTGACCGCGCCGCTCAGGATCTGCAGCTTGCCGAAGTAGCAGCTGTCGATGTGGTTGCGCTGCGGGCCGTAGGCGATCACCGAAGCGTCCAGGTCGATGGACTTGCCGCGGTACGCCGGCTCCCAGCCGAGGCCCATCTTGACCTGCGACAGCAGCGGGCGGCCGCCCTTGACGAGGGAGACGGTCTGGTTCTTCTGCAGGCTGACGCGGCCCTTGTCGAGGTTGATCTTCCCGGCGCCGGGGGCGGGCGGGGCGGGCGGCGCCGGCGGGACCGGGGGAGCGCCGAACGGAGCGGCCGGGGGCGTCACCGGCGCCTGCGGCGCGGGCATCGGGGGAGCGGCCGGCTGCGGCGCGGGGGCCGGTTCCTCCACCGTCACGCCGAAGTCGGTGGCGATGCCGGCCAGACCGTTCGCGTACCCCTGGCCGACCGCCCGCGCCTTCCACGCGCCGCCCCGCAGGTAGATCTCCATGACCACCAGCGCCGTCTCGGTGCCCAGCCGCGGGGGCGTGAACGTGGCCAGCACGCTGTGGTCGTCCGCGTTGCGGAGGGTGGCCGTCGGCTCGATGCCCTGGAAGGTCTGCCCGGCCGCGTCCGGGCTGGCCGTGACGACGACCTTCTCGATGCCCGGCGGGAGCGCGGTCGTGTCGACCGTGATCGCGTCGGGCGCCGTGCCGCCGCCGGAACGGTAGGTCACGCCCGGTCCGGCGGGCTGGTTGTAGAAGATGAAGTCGTCGTCGGAGCGCACCTTGCCGTCGGCGGTGAGCAGCAGGCCCGAAACGTCGAGCCGCACCGGGGCGGCGACGTCCACCGTCACGCGGGCGGCGGAGAGCGGGATGTTCGAGCCGGGGGTCATAGCTGTCATGCCGGGTGAACGAGCGGAGGCGTTTTGCCGTTCCCTTACTCCCCCTCCCGCGCCGCCCCGGCCACCCCCCTCCCGCGCCGCCCCGGCCACCCCTCCCGCGCCGCGCCGCCCCGCTCGGCGCCGGCCGCGCGGGCGGCCGTCCTACGGCACCACCACGATCTTCCGCCCGATCCCCGCCGCGAACTGCTCCAGCGCCTGCGGGTAACGCTCCAGCGGCACCCGGTCGCTGATGAACACCTCCGGGTCCAGCACCCCGTTCGCGAACAGCTCCGCCGCCCGCTCGAAGCTGTGCAGCACGGCCATGGACCCGGTGATGGTGATCTCCTGGTTGTAGATCCGGTACGGGTCGATGGTCACCCGGGCCGCGTAGTCCGCGACCCCGAACTGCAGGAACGTGCCCGCCTTCGCCACCCGGTCCAGCCCGTCCTGGATCGCCGCCGCGTTGCCGGTCGCGTCGACCACGACGTCCCAGCCCTGCGGCCGGTCCAGTTCGTCGGCGCTGCCCGCCGCGGCCGAGACGCCGAGCCCGCGCGCCGTCTCCAGGCGGGCCGGGTTGACGTCCACCACGTCGACGCTCGCCGCGCCCGTCCGCTTCGCCAGCTCCAGCATCATCAGGCCCATCGTCCCCGAGCCGTAGATCAGGACGTGCGCGCCCAGCCGGGAGCTGAGGACGTCGTAGCCGCGCACCGCGCAGGACAGCGGTTCCACCAGCGCCGCGTCCTGGGTGCGGACGTGCTCGGGCAGCTTCACGCAGTTGGCCACCGGCGCCACCGCGTACCGGGCCGCCCCGCCGGCCGTGGTGACCCCGATCGCCGCCCAGCGCTCGCACAGGTTGTTGTGGCCGGCCCGGCAGTAGCGGCACTCGTGGCAGTACAGGGAGGGGTCCACCGCCACCCGGTCGCCGGCCGACACCTCGGTGACCCGGGTGCCCACCCCGACCACCTCGCCCGCGAACTCGTGCCCCGGCACGATCGGCAGCTTCGGGGCGAACTCGCCCCGCAGGATGTGCAGGTCGGTGCCGCACAGCCCGCACGCGGCGACCTCGACGACGACCTCGCGGGGGCCCGGCGTCGGGTCGGGGACCTCGGCGACGACGGCACGGCCCACGGACTCGATGACGGCGGCCTTCATTTGACGGCTCCCAACGACAGGCCCTGGACCAGCTTGTCCTGGGCGGCGAATCCCGCGGCGAGCACCGGCAGGGAGATGACGAGCGACGCGGCGCACACCTTCGCCAGGAACAGGCCCTGGCTGGTGATGAAGCCGGTCAGGAAGACGGGGGCGGTCTCGGCGACCACGCCGGTGAGCACCCGGGCGAACAGCAGCTCGTTCCAGCTGAAGATGAAGCAGATCAGGGCGGTGGCCGCGATGCCGGGCAGCGCGATGGGGGTCACCACGCGCCACAGGATCGTCGGCAGCCTCGCACCGTCGATCTGCGCCGCCTCGACGATCGCGGCGGGCACCTCGGAGAGGAAGGACTGCATCATCCACACCGCGATCGGCAGGTTCATCGCCGTGTACAGCACGACCAGCGTCCAGACGTTGTCCAGCAGGCCGGCGTTCTTCGCGAACAGGTAGACCGGCAGCAGCCCCGCCACCGCCGGCAGCATCTTGGTGGACAGGAAGAAGAACAGGACGTCGGTCCACTTCCGCACCGGCCGGATGGACAGCGCGTACGCGGCGGGCAGTGCGAGGCACAGCGTCAGCAGCGTGGAGGCCACCGCGGCCGTCGTCGAGTTGATCAGCGACGGCCAGGGGCTCGCCCCGCCGCCCACCCCGAAGAACGCGCGGTAGCCGTCCAGGGTGAGCGAGGCGGTCAGGGACGGCGGGTTGGTCGCCGCGTCCGCCTCGGAGTGGAAGGACGTCAGGACCATCCACAGCAGGGGAAGCACGAACAGCAGGCCGGCCAGCCAGGCGGCGAACCCCAGGGCGGCCCCCCGCAGCCTGCCGCGGGTGCGCCGCGGGGCGGTGGTGGCGACAGTGGTGGTGACGGGAGTGGTGACGGCGGCCATCAGTGCGACACCTCCGCACGGAACAGGGACGACACGACGCGCAGCGCCAACGTCGCGAGGACCAGCGAGCCGATGACGACGATCACGCCGGCCGCGGAGGCCAGCCCGTTCTCGTCCGCCTGGTAGAACGTCTGGTAGACGGTGTACGGCAGGTTCGCGGTGCCCAGGCCGCCGGAGGTGATGGTGTACACCGCGTCGAAGTTCTGCACGATGTAGATCGAACCGAGCAGCACGCTCAGTTCGATGTAGCGGCGCATGTGCGGCAGGGTGATGTGCAGGAACACCTGCCGGTCGTTCGCGCCGTCCATCCGGGCCGCCTCGATCAGCTCCGGGTCGCGGCTCTGCAGCCCGGCGAGCAGGATCAGCGTCATGAACGGGGTCCACTGCCAGATCAGCGACGCCTCGACCGCCGCCAGCGGCATCTCGGAGATCCAGTCCGGCTGGGCCGCGCCGTCCCCGCCGATCCAGTGCAGGACGCCGTTGAACAGGCCGTACTCGGGGTTGAACAGCACGTGCTTCCACAGCAGCGCCGCCGCGATCGGCACCAGCAGGAAGGGGGCGATGAGCATGGTGCGCACGGCGGCCCGGCCGCGGAACCTCCGGTCAAGGAGCAGCGCCAGCACCAGTCCCAGCGCCAGGCTGACGAGGACCACGGTCGCGGTCAGCAGGACGGTCGTCCACACCGACCTGCGCAGCGCGGGCGTGCTCAGCACCTCGGAGAAGTTGGCGAAGCCGACGAAGCGGCGGTCGTCCGGGTAGAGCGCGTTCCAGTCGAAGAACGAGATCACCAGCGTGGCGACGAACGGCAGCTGCGTGACGACGATCATGAAGACCAGGGATGGCAGCAGCGGGGCCCGGGTGACCCAGGCGCGCAGACGGTCCGGCCGCCGGGGCGCCGGCCGCGCGGGGGCGGCGGCGACCCGGGGGGAGGGTGTGGTGACGGTCATCCGCGGTACTTCTCTCCGACGGGTTCGGCGAGAACCTGGGCCTTCCTCAGCGCGCTGTCCACGGACTGCCGTCCGGCGATGGCCGAGCTGATCTCCTGCGAGACCTTGGTGCCGAGGTCGGTGAACTCGGGGATGCCGACGAACTGGATGCCGGGCGCGGGCCGCGGCTGCACGCCCGGGTCCTCCGGCTTCGCGCCCGCGATGGCGTCCCGGGTGACGTCCGCGAAGGCGGCCGCCTCCTCGCGGTACTGCGGGATGTCGTAGGTGGAGGTCCGCTTGCCCGCGGGCACGTTCGCCCAGCCGATGGACCTGCCGACGAGCTTCTCGTAGTCCTTGCCGGAGGCCCAGGAGATGAACTTCCAGGCGTCGCCGGCGTGCTTGGACGCCTTCTGGACGCCCCACGCCCAGGTGTAGAGCCAGCCGGAGCTGCCGGTCTTCTCGACCGGCGCCGGGACGTAGCCGATCCTGCCCTTGACCGGGGAGCCGGCGGCCTCGAGGGAGCCGGCGCCGGCGGTGGCGTCGTACCACATGGCCGTCTTGCCCTGGGTCATGTTGTTCAGGCACTCGGCGTAGCCGGACTGCGCGGCGCCCGCCTCACCGTGCTTGCGGACCAGGTCGACGTAGAACCGCGTGGCCTCCTTGAACTCCTTCGAGTCCAGCCGCGCGTTCCAGTCCTTGTCGAACCAGGTGCCGCCGAAGGTGTTGACGACCGTGGTCAGCGGCGCCATGACCTCGCCCCAGCCGGGCAGGCCGCGCAGGCAGATGCCCTTCATGCCGGACTCGGCGCCGTCCGCCTTCGCGGCGAGGGCGGCCACCTGCTTCCAGGTGGGCTTGGCGGGCATGGTCAGGCCCGCCTTCGCGAACACGTCCTTGCGGTACATCAGGAACGAGGACTCGCCGTAGAAGGGCTCGCCGTAGAGCTTGCCGTCCTTCGCGGTGAGGGCCTGCGTCATCGGGGCGAGGATGTCGTCCTGGTCGAAGGCGGTGTCCTTCTTCACGTACGTGTCCAGCGGGTGCAGCCAGCCGTTCCTGGCGTAGATCGGGATCTCGTAGTTGCTGAGCGTGGCGACGTCGTACTGGCCGGCCTGGTTGGCGAAGTCCTGGCTGATCTTGTCGCGGACGTCGTTCTCCGGCAGGACGGTGAAGTTGACCTCGATGCCGGTGTCCTTGGTGAAGTGCGCGGCGGTCAGCTTCTGCAACTCCACCATCTGCGGGTTGTTCACCATCAGCACGTTGATGGAGCGGCCCCCGGAGGAGGCGGACCCGCCCGCGCCCGAGCAGGCGGCGAGCGGAGTGATCAGCGTCCCTATGGTGGCCACGGCGAAGAGGGTGCGTGGCACGCGTCGGCTCTGGGTTCGCATGCGGTACTCCTGGACGTATGTGAACGTAGGTGCGCAAAGGGGACTCCTGCGGGAACGGGGGCCCGCAGGACGGGTGGTGGGTGGTGCGCCGGAGCCCCGGGTAGGGGAAGGGGCGGCCCGGTGTCAGACGCGGACGACCTGCGGCCCCAGCAGGGAGTAGCGGTGGGCCTCGGCGGCGGGGAGCAGGGTGCTGGTGACGATGGCCTCCAGCGCGCCGACCTCGGCGAAGCGGCAGAAGCTCACCGCCCCGAACTTGGTGTGGACGCCCGCGAACACGGTGCGCCGGGCCGACCGGATCGCCTGCGCCTTGACCTCGCTGACGGCCGGGTCGGGAGTGGTCAGTCCGTGCTCGCGGGAGATGCCGTTGGCGCCGATGTAGGCGAGGTCGACGACGAAGCCGGCCAGCATCTTCGTCGTCCAGTGGTCGACGGTCGCCAGCGTGCCGGAGCGCACCCGGCCGCCGAGCAGCAGCACCGAGACGTTCTCCGCCTCCGCGAGCGAGCCCGCGACCGGCAGGGAGGCGGTGACCACGGTCAGCGGCCGGTCCCGGGGCAGCGCCTCGGCGATGAGCTGCGGTGTGAACCCCTCGTCGACGAAGACCGTCTCCGCGTCCCCGAGCAGTTCGGCCGCGGCGGCCGCGATCCGGCGCTTCTCGGGGACGTGGCTGGTGGCGCGGAAGGCGAGCGTGGTCTCGAACCCCGCGCTCTCCACGGGGTAGGCGCCGCCGTGGGTGCGGCGGACCAGACCGTGGTCCTCCAGGGCGCGCAGGTCCCGGCGTACGGTCTCCTTGGCCACGCCCAGGTCGCCGGCGAGCGCGGTGACGTCGACCGAGCCGGTGGCGCGGGCGACCCGCACGATCTCGCGCTGGCGCTCCTCGGCCGTCCTCGTCGCCTTCGCCGTCGTCATCCCACACCTGCTTCCCGCGTGCCGCTGTACCGGCGGCCCGTTCGCCTCCCCGGCGTCGGGCCGGACTGCCCGTTCGGGCCCGGTCGGGCCCATGGGGGAAGTTGTACAGCGGCGTTTCCGCGCCGGACAGGCTTGTCGCGGATCGGATGATGACCGTTTGTGCCCGCTTGGCGGAGCGGGTGCCCGTCTCGGACCTGCGCGGGCGTGGGCCGGGGCGTGGGATCGGGCAGCCGCGGTGCCCGAATGCGCGGGCGGGCGGGCCCGTTCGGTGCCCGCCCGCCCGCGCGAACGTCCGTCTTCCGCCTCGTCAGCCGGATCAGTACGGCTGGATCAGTACGGCTGGATCAGTAACGGCCGGATGGATACGGCCGTACCGGATCAGTATCAGTACGGCCGGATGGCGCGGCGTACCGGATCAGTACGGCCAGATAGGCGGGTCGCTCACGAAGTGGCCGCCGAGGCAGGCGTGCGCCACGTTCTCCGGGTCCAGCTCGCCCTGTTCGGCGATGAGCTTCTCGGCGAACGGCTCGGAGTCGTCCTGCGGTTCGTAGCCGAGCGCCCGCGCGCTGGACAGGTCCCACCACAGCCGGGTGTTGGCGGAGGAGCCGTAGACGACGGTGTGCCCGACGTTCTCGGCGGTCAGGGCCGCGTGGAAGAGGCGGGCGCCGTCGGCCGGGCTCATCCACACCGACAGCATCCGGACGCTGG
This sequence comes from Streptomyces sp. NPDC020490, assembly GCF_044335305.1. Lineage (NCBI taxonomy): Bacteria > Bacillati > Actinomycetota > Actinomycetes > Kitasatosporales > Streptomycetaceae > Streptomyces > Streptomyces sp. NPDC020490. The sequence continues at coordinate 57,407 of NZ_JBIRUY010000021.1, forward strand.
TCGGCTCGGGGAAGCAGGAGCCGATGCGCACCGACACCGTCTCCAGGGCGTACTTGTCCCAGTAGAACTGGGCCAGGTCCTCGCCGAAGGACTTGGACAGGCCGTAGAAGGTGTCCGGGCGGTGCGGGGTGTCGACCGGGATCAGCGGGTCGTCGCCCTGCGGGCGCGGGGTGAAGCCCACGGCATGGTTGGAGGAGGCGAAGACGACGCGGCCCACGCCCTCCTCGCGGGCGGCCTCGTAGACGTTGTAGGTGCCCTCGATGTTCGCCCTGAGGATCTTGTCGAAGGGGGCTTCCAGGGAGATGCCGGCGAGGTGGATGATCGCGTCGACGCCCCGCACGGCCTCGCGCACGGCGTCCTTGTCGGCCAGGTCGGCGGTGATCGCGTCCGGGTCGCCCTCGATGGGGAGCAGGTCGAGAAGGCGCAGCTCGTAGCCGAAGGCCGGGAGCAGGTTCCGCATCAGGGTGCCGAGTCCGCCGGCTGCGCCGGTGAGCAGAACGGTGCGGGGAGCGGGCATCCTCGGTTCTCCTTGGTCCGCCGCCTCTGACAGGTGGCCGCATGCGTGGACGGTATTCACATTCATGGACACGCTAGGGATCGGTGCCGCAGTCCGTCAAGTGTGGCGCGGCACCGGGGCTTCTGTCCGTCTTCCGGTGTCGTGTTGCCGGTTTGTGCGCTTGACCGGCCCGGAGAGGGCTCCCTAGGGTGGCATCGTTCAGAAATATGGACGCTGATCAGAATTACGTACGCGCCTGCCTCAGGGAGAGCCCGTGACGCCTGCCCCTCTCGCCGCTCGACTCAGCATCCCCAGCGGGCCGCTGTTCTTCCCCGTCACCGCCTTCGCCCCCGACGGCGGCCTCGACCTCGACGCCTACCGCACGCATGTGCGCGCCGGGGTCGAGGCCGGAGCCGCCGCGGTCTTCGCCTGCTGCGGCACCGGCGAGTTCCACGCGCTCACCCCCGAGGAGTTCGAGACGTGCGTGCGGGCGGCCGTCGAGGCGACGGCGGGCCGGGTGCCGGTCGTCGCCGGCGTGGGCTACGGCACCGCGCTGGCCGTGCGGTACGCGGGGCTCGCCGAGACGGCCGGCGCGGACGGCCTGCTGGCCATGCCGCCGTACCTGGTGGTCGCCGGGCAGGAGGGGCTGCTGCGGCACTACCGCGAGATCGCCGCCGCGACCGCGCTGCCCGTGATCGTCTACCAGCGCGACAACGCCGTGTTCGCCCCGCGCACGGTCGTCGAACTGGCCCGCACGGACGGGATCATCGGCTTCAAGGACGGGCTCGGCGACCTCGACCTGATGCAGCGCGTCGTCAGCGCCGTGCGCACCGAGGTCCCGGACGGCTTCCTCTACTTCAACGGCCTGCCCACCGCCGAACAGACCCAGCTCGCCTACCGCGGCATCGGCGTCGGCCTGTACTCCTCCGCCGTCTTCTGCTTCGCCCCGGAGATCGCCCTGGCCTTCCACACGGCCCTGCGGACCGGCGACGACACCACCGCGCACCGCCTCCTCGACGGCTTCTACCGGCCCCTCGTCGAACTGCGCGCGCAGGGCCGCGGCTACGCCGTCTCCCTCGTCAAGGCCGGCGTGCGGCTGCGCGGAATCGACGTCGGCGAGGTCCGGCCCCCGCTGGACGAACCGGCCGAGGACCACGTCAAGCAGCTCGCCCGGCTGATCGAGCGCGGGTACGCGCTGCTGGAGGAGGACAAGTGAGGGCATCGGCGTTCGTCTACCCCTGGGACGTCAACGGGGACCCGGCGGCCGCCGGGCTCGTCGCCGGGCTCGGCGTGGCGCAGGTGACGCTCGCCGCCGCCTACCACTCCACGCGCGCGCTGACGCCCCGTCACCCGCGCCACCGCGTCGTCACCGCCGAACACGCCGCCGTCCTCTACCCGCCGGACGACCGCCGCTGGGCGGGCCGCGCCCTGCGCCCCCACCCGGCCGGCGACTGGTCGCCCGGCGACGCCTACGGCGAGGCGGCGTCGGCGCTCGCGGACGCCGGCCTGGAGGTCCACACCTGGGTCGTCCTCGCCCACAACTCCCGCCTGGGCGCGGAACATCCGGACACCTCCGTCGTCAACGCCTACGGCGACCGCTACCCGTGGGCCCCGTGCATCGCGCAGCCCGCCACGCGCGCGTACCTCGTCGACCTCGCCGCCGAGGCCGCCGTACGCCCCGGGGCGCGCGGCACCGAACTGGAGTCCCTCGGCTGGTACGGGCTGCAGCACCTGCACGCCCACGACAAGACCGGCGGGGTCGCGCTCGGCGAGGCCGGGCAGTACCTGATGTCGCTCTGCTTCTGCCCCGCCTGCCGGGAGGGCTACGGCGCCCGGGGCCTGGACGCCGACGCGCTGGCGGCCGCCGTGCGCGCCGCGCTGGAGCCGCTGTGGCGGGGGGCGCCCGACGACGGAGGCTGGGCGGGCGTGGAGAAACTGCTCGGCGAGGCGAACGCGGCGGCCACCCGCGCGTGGCGCGACGAGCAGGCCCGCACGCTCCAGGAGGCGGCGGTCGGGGCGGTGCGCGCGGCGGCCCCCGACGGCTTCCGGGTGCTCCTGCACGCGGACCCGGTGACGTACCACTGCGGCGCCAACGCGGGCGTGGACCCCGCGCACGTCCTGACCGTCGCGGACGGCGTGGTCGTCCCCTGCACGGGCGGGCCGTCCCTGCTCACGCCCTTCGCGGAGCAGGGAGGGCGGGACGCCGTCCTGGCCGCCAACCTCACCGTCGTGTCCGGCATGGGCGGCAGCCCGCACACGCTCGGCGCGGACGCGGCCCGGGCCCGCGACCTCGGCGCGACGGAACTGCGCCTCTACCACGCGGGCCTGGCCTCGGACACCGACCTGACGGCAGTACGGGAGGCGCTCGCCGCCCTCTGAACGGGCGAGCTCCGCACCGGCCGGGGCGGCGATTGCCCCGCGGCGGCCGCGGCCGCGGGCGGGCCGCCGCCTGCCGCATGCCTTGCGCCCGGCAGACGGCGCGCCCCCGCGGCGCGCCCCCGTGGCGTGCGCACGGGGTGGTGCGGGACGGCGGCCCTGGAAGGCGGCGGAGGCGGCGGAGGCGGTGGGTGCAGGTGCCGGGCCGGCGGTTGCCGCGCGGCGGGTGCGGCCGCGGGCGGGCGGCCGGTGTCGTGCGCCTTCGGCGCCCGGCAGGCGGTGCGTGCACGGTGCGCGGTGCCCGCACGGCGGGGTGGCGTGACATGACGGTGCGGCGTGCGGACGGGCGACCCTGGGGACGGGGTGTTCGCGGTCTTCGAGCGGGTGGGGTCCGGCGACCGGGTCCGCGGTTGCCGCGCGGCGGAAGCGGCTGCGGGCGGGCCGTCGGCTGCCGCATACCTCCGGCGCCCGGTGAGCGGCGCCCGGCGTGCGCGGCTGCCTTTCAGGCTCTCCTCCGAGGAGCCGCACCATGGCCGGTACCGCTCTTGACCTCCGGGCGCAGGCGCGGATCGTGATGCTGCTCGTGGACGGTGTGCGCGGGGACCGGCCCGCCCGCCCGACGCCGCCCTGTTCGGGCTGAGCGGTGCGGAACATGCCGGCCCGGTCCACCTGACCGGGTCGGCCCTCGCCTTCCGCGACGCCTCCCGCAAGCACCCGGGTGTCCCTGACCGGCACCGCGCCGGACGCCGTGGCCTGCGACATCGGCCCCGGCCGGTGCGCCGAGCCGGCGCCGGCCCTCGGCGCGGTCGCCGACACCTGGCGCGATCCGGCCGCGTGGACCGGCGTGACCAGCGCCGAGGGTCCGGACCTGCCCGGCGCGGTCGTCGGCGCCGTCGTCGCCGTCGAGCCGGTGACGCACGGCTGGGACCCGGCCCGCGCCCTCGGCCCGCCGAACGAGCCCGATCCGGCCGCACCACCAGTCACCTGGGCAACCGCAACTTCTCTTGTCAGAAGCATTGACGAAACACCGGCCCGCTCCTACCTTCAACGCGTCGTACTTCGTACGTCATATATGAGACGCGATACGTGAGATCCGATACGCGAGATCCGAGAGGCGCGCATGACCTCTGTGCCCACCCCGATCCCCTCCCGCACGCAGTACGTGCAGGAGGAGATCAAACGCCGCATCCTCACCGGGCAGTTGACGCCGGGACAGGCCCTGGTCGAGACCGAGCTCGCCGCACGGTTCGGGGTGTCCAAGACCCCGGTGCGGGAGGCGCTCAAGACCCTGGCCGGCACCGGGCTCGTCGTGATGAACCAGTACAAGGGCGTCACGGTGCGCATGGTGGACGCGGACATGGCGCGCGAGGTCTACGACGTGCGGCTGCTGCTCGAGCCCGAGGCGCTGCGGCGGGCGGTGCGCCGCGGCGCCTCCCTCGACGCCGCGCGCGACGCGCTGACCCGCGCCGACGCGGCCACCGACACCGCCGAACGCTCCCTCGCCAACCGGGAGTTCCACCGCGCCCTGTACCTGCCGTGCGGCAACCCGCTGCTCGGCCGGATGCTCGACGAGGTCCGCGACCAGGCCGCCCTCGTCTCGGCCGTGGCCTGGGCGGCATCGCCCTCCTGGGAACGGGAGGCCGCGGAGCACCGGGACATCCTGCGGCTGGCGCTGGACGGCGACGCGGACGGCGCGGCCCGCGCCCTGCACGCCCACATCGCGCAGTTCGTCGAGCGCGCGTTCCCCCGGACAGCGGACCAGGCAGCGGACCAGGCAGCGGACCAGGCAGTGAATCAGGAAGGCACGGAATGAGCAGCGTGACGTTCGAGTCCCAGCGGGCGGCCCTGGCCGACGTGGTGGCGATCCTGGTGACCCCGTTCGCCGAGGACGGCTCCGTCGACGCCGGCGTCCACCGGGCCCTGCTGCGTCGGATGCTCGACGGCGGGGTGAAGATCCTCACCCCCAACGGCAACACCGGCGAGTTCTACGCCCTCACCCCCGAGGAGCGCCGCCTCGTCACCGAGCTGACGGTCGACGAGGCCGGCGACCGCGCCGCGATCCTCGTCGGCGTCGGCCACGACGTTCCCACCGCCGTCGCGTCCGCCCGCCACGCCCGCGACCTGGGCGCCCAGATGGTGATGGTCCACCAGCCGGTCCACCCCTACGTCTCCCAGAACGGCTGGGTCGACTACCACCGCGCGATCGCCGAGGCGGTTCCCGAGCTGGGCGTCGTCCCCTACATCCGCAACGCCCAGCTCAGCGGCTTCCGCCTCGCCGAACTCGCCGACGCCTGCCCCAACGTCATCGGCGTGAAGTACGCGGTCCCGGACGCCGCCAAGTTCGCCGCCTTCGCCCGGGACGCGGGCCTGGAGCGCTTCGTGTGGATCGCCGGACTCGCCGAACCGTACGCGCCCTCGTACTTCTCCGCAGGCGCCACCGGCTTCACCTCCGGGCTCGTCAACGTCGTCCCGTCCGTCTCGATGAACATGATCGAGGCGCTGCGCTCCGGCGACTACCCGGCCGCCATGAAGGTGTGGGAGCAGATCCGCCGTTTCGAGGAACTGCGCGCCGCCAACGGCTCCGCCAACAACGTCACCGTCGTCAAGGAGGCCCTCGCCTCCCTCGGCCTGTGCCGCCGCGACGTCCGCCCGCCGAGCAGGCCGCTGCCCGAGGCCGAGCGCGCGGAGGTCGCCGCCATCGCCTCCGGATGGTCCATATGAAGCGCCCCGAGGAACTCAGAAGCCACCAGTGGTACGGGACCGACGGCCTCCGGTCGTTCAGTCACCGCGCCCGCACCCGCCAGCTCGGCTACCTGCCCGAGGAGCACCTCGGCAAGCCCGTCGTCGCGATCCTCAACACCTGGTCCGACATCAACCCCTGCCACGTCCACCTGCGCGACCGCGCGCAGGCCGTGAAGCGGGGCGTGTGGCAGGCGGGCGGTTTCCCGCTGGAGTTCCCGGTCGCCACGCTCAGCGAGACCTTCCAGAAGCCGACCCCGATGCTCTACCGCAACCTGCTCGCGATGGAGACCGAGGAGCTGCTGCGGTCGTACCCCGTCGACGGTGCCGTGCTGATGGGCGGCTGCGACAAGTCCACCCCCGCGCTCCTGATGGGGGCGGCCTCCGTGGACCTGCCCACCGTGTTCGTGCCCGCCGGTCCCATGCTGCCCGGCCACTGGCGCGGCGAGGTCCTCGGCTCCGGCACCGACATGTGGAAGTGCTGGGACGACAAGCGGGCCGGCCTGATCGGCGACTGCGAGATGCAGGAACTGGAGAGCGGCCTCGCCCGTTCGCCCGGCCACTGCATGACGATGGGCACCGCCTCCACGCTCACCGCCGCCGCCGAGGCCCTCGGCGTCACCGTCCCCGGCGCCTCCAGCATCCCGGCCGTCGACTCCGGGCACGACCGGATGGCCGCCAGGGCCGGGATGACGATCGTCGACCTGGTCCGCAAGGACCGCAAGCTGAGCGACATCCTCACCCGGGACGCCTTCGAGGACGCCGTCACCACCGTCCTCGGCCTCGGCGGCTCCACCAACGCCGTCATCCACCTGATCGCCATGGCCGGACGCGCCGGGGTGCGCCTCACCCTCGACGACTTCGACCGCATCGCCCGCACCGTGCCGGTCCTGGCCAACATCCGGCCCGGCGGCCAGAAGTACCTCATGGAGGACTTCCACTTCGCCGGCGGTCTGCCCGGGTTCCTCTCCCGCATCCCCGACCTGCTCCACCTGGACCGGCCGACGGTGTCGCACGACACCCTGCGCGAGCAGCTCGCCGGGGCGCGGGTCCACGACGACGACGTCATCCGGCCCCGCGACAACCCCGTCGCGAACGAGGGCGGAGTCGCCGTACTGCGCGGCAACCTCTGCCCGGACGGCGCCGTCATCAAGCACATCGCCGCCGAGCCGCACCTGCTGAAGCACACCGGTCCCGCGGTCGTCTTCGACGACTACCGGACGATGCAGCGCACCATCGACGACCCGTCGCTGGGCATCACCGCCGACAGCGTGCTGGTGCTGCGCAACGCCGGCCCCAAGGGCGGCCCGGGCATGCCCGAGTACGGGATGCTGCCGATCCCGGACCACCTGCTGAAGCAGGGCGTGCGGGACATGGTGCGGATCTCCGACGCCCGCATGAGCGGCACCAGTTACGGCGCCTGCGTGCTGCACGTGGCACCCGAGTCGTACGTCGGCGGGCCGCTGGCCCTGGTGCGGACCGGGGACCCGATCACCCTCGACGTCGAGGCGCGCACCCTCCATCTCCACGTGGACGACGAGGAGCTGGCCCGGCGCCGGGCGGCGTGGACGCCGCCGCCCACCCGCTACGAGCGCGGCTACGGCGCGCTCTACAACGAGCAGATCACGCAGGCCGACACCGGCTGCGACTTCGAGTTCCTCGCCCGTCCGGGCCGGGTCGCCGACCCGTACGCGGGCTGAACCACCCCACCACCTCCGGCGCGGCCAAGGGTGCGTCATATACCCGCAGAAAGCGCTTCCTGTACGACGCACGCATCACCCAGGCACCACCCACGCATCACCCAGGCACCACCCACGCATCACCCAGGCACCATCCACGCATCACCCGAGCACCACCCATGCACCACCCACGCACGACGTACCGAGAACGGAGAACAGTCATGGCCCAAGCCGCAGCCGTGGCGAAACCGCCCGCGCCACCCCGGCGGCGCCGTGCCTCCGCCACGCCCCACAGGCTGCCGTACCTGCTGATCGCGCCGGCGGCCCTGTTGATGCTGGGCTTCATCGCCTACCCGGTCATCAGCGTCTTCTACTACAGCCTGCAGAACTACAACCCCACCAAGCCGTGGCGGAACGGCTACGCGGGCTTCGACAACTTCGTCCACGCCTTCACCGACGACCCGCAGTTCTGGGACACGCTGACCTTCAGCGCCAAGTGGGTCGTCGTCGAGGTCGGACTGCAGCTGCTGTTCGGGCTGGCGCTGGCGCTCATCGTCAACCAGACCTTCGTGGGCCGGGGACTCGGCCGCGCGCTGGTGTTCTCGCCGTGGGCCGTCTCCGGCGTGCTGACCTCCGCGATCTGGGTGCTGCTCTACAACTCCCAGACCGGCATCACCCGTTACCTCGCCGACGTGGGCATCGGCTCCTACGGCACCAGCTGGCTGTCGGACACCTCCACCGTCTTCCCGGCGGCGATCGTCGCCGACCTGTGGCGCGGGGTCCCCTTCTTCGCCATCCTCATCCTCGCCGACCTGCAGTCCGTCTCCAAGGACCTGTACGAGGCCGCCGAGGTCGACGGCGCGAGCCGCCTGAAGCAGTTCTGGCACATCACCCTGCCGCACCTGAAGGACGCCATCGTGCTGTCCACGCTGCTGCGCGCGGTCTGGGAGTTCAACAACGTCGACCTGCTCTACACCCTCACCGGCGGCGGACCGGCGGGCGAGACCACGACGCTGCCGCTGTACGTCGCCAACACCAGCGTCGACGCGCACAACTTCGGCTACGCGTCGGCCCTCACCACCGTCGCGTTCGTGATCCTGCTCTTCTGCTCGATCGTCTATCTGCGGCTGAGCAAGTTCGGAGGTGGCCAGAAGTGATCACCGAGATCGCGCCCGCGCCGCAGCGCGTGGAATCCGAGCCCGCGCGGCCGGGGAAGAAGCGCCGCGCCTGGGACGAGGTCCCGCGCCGGCACATCTACCTCCCGCTGTCGCTGTACCTGCTGTTCACCCTCATCCCCTTCTACTGGATCCTGCTGTTCGCGCTGCGTCCGGCCGGCTCGACCTCCCTCGTGCCCTGGCCGATGACCACCGACCACTTCGAGAAGGTGTGGAACGAGCGGGCCTTCGGCACCTACTTCCAGAACAGCGTGCTCGTCGGCGTCTGCACCCTGGTGCTCACCACGGTCGTCGCGCTGGCCGGCGGCTACGCCCTCGCGCGGTTCGACTTCAGGGTCAAGCGGGGCTTCATGCTCGCCCTGCTGTGCACCCAGTTCGTCCCGGGCGCGCTGCTGCTGGTGCCGCTCTTCGAGATCTTCGCCAACCTGCGGATGATCAACTCGCTGGCCAGCGTGGTCATCGCCGAGACCGTCTTCCAGCTGCCGCTGTCGATCATCCTGATCAGCGGCTTCATCCGGAACGTGCCGTACTCCCTGGAGGAGGCCGCCTGGGTCGACGGCTGCAACCGGATGACCGCCTTCCGCATCGTCGTCCTGCCGATGCTGCGGCCCGGACTGATCGCCGTCGGCTCCTTCGCCTTCGTGCACGCCTGGAACCACTTCCTGTTCGCCCTGATGTTCCTGTCCGACCAGGGCAAGCAGACCATCCCCGTCGGCCTCAACACCCTGATGAGCTCGGACAGCGTCGACCTCGGCGCCCTCGCCGCGGGCGGCATCATCGCGGCCGTGCCCGTCGTGGTCGTGTTCGCGTTCATCCAGAAGTGGCTGATCACCGGCTTCAGCGCGGGGGCGGTGAAGGGATGAGGATCGTCCTGGCGGGCGCGCGCGGCCACGGCCGCTGGCACCTGGACAACATCCGCCGGCTCCAGGACAAGGGGATCGTCCACCTGGCGGGCATCTGCGAGCTGACCCCGCTGACCGCCGACGAGATCCCGGACGGCCTCGGCACGCCCGAGCAGTCCGCCGACTTCGGCGCCCTCCTGGACTCCACCGGCGCCCGGATCGCCGTGGTGTGCACGCCGATCCCCACCCACACCGACCTCGCGCTCACGGCCGCGGGCAAGGGCGTGCACCTGCTGCTGGAGAAGCCGCCCGCGCCGTCGTACGCCGAGTTCCGCCGGATGGCCGACGGGGTCGCCGCGGCCGGAACGGCCTGCCAGATCGGCTTCCAGTCGCTCGGCTCGCACGCCGTGCCGGCGATCCGGGAGATGGTCGCCGAGGGCGCGATCGGCGAACTCGTCGGGGTCGGCGGGGCCGGCGCCTGGGCGCGGCCGGAGAGCTACTACCGGCGCGCCCCGTGGGCCGGCCGGCGGCGGCTGAACGGCGTGGACGTCGTCGACGGCGCGCTGACCAACCCGCTCGCGCACGCCGTCGCCACCGCCCTCGCGCTCAACGGCACCACCCGCGCCGAGGACGTCACCGGCATCGAGACCGAGCTGCTGCGCGCCAACGACATCGAGTCCGACGACACCTCCTGCGTCCGCGTCAGCACGACCGCCGGCCGCCGGGTCACCGTCGCCGCGACCCTGTGCGCCGAGCGGCCCGACGATCCCTACGTCCTGGTGCACGGCACCCGCGGCCGGATCACCTTCTGGTACAAGCAGGACCGCGTACTGCTCCAGCGCGCCGACCACGGCCCGCAGGAGTACGAGTTCGGCCGCACGGACCTGCTGGAGAACCTCGTCGACCACCTCACCGACGGCACCCCCCTGCTGGTCCCGCCGGACGCGACCGGCGCCTTCATGAAGGTGGTCGAGGCGATCCGGCAGGCCCCCGACCCGGCCCCGCTGCCCGCCGGCGCCTGGCACCGGCTGCCCGGGGAGGACCGCCGGGCCGTGCCGGGCGTCGACGGACTCGTCGCGGCCTGCGCCGACACCCTCGCCCTCTACTCCGAGCTGGGCGCCCCCTGGGCCCCTCCGAAAGAGGTGAGCACCCCATGACGACGACCGACGAATGCCCCGTCCTGCGCGTCGCGGGCCGCCCGGTCGGCCGGTACGTCACCCGGCCCCAGCTGCCGCCCCGGCAGGCCCCGCGCCCGTACCTGCACCCCGTCACCACCCTGGCCGGCACCGCGGTCACCGAGCTCGCGCCGGCCGACCACCTGCACCACCTCGGCGTCGGTGTCGCCGTTCCCGACGTCGAGGGGCACAACTTCTGGGGCGGCCGCACCTTCGTGCGCGGCCAGGGCCCCACCGAGCTGGACAACCACGGCGCCCAGCGCCACGTCGCCTTCCAGCTGCGCGACCCGGACGGCTTCGTGGAGGAGCTGCGCTGGGTGGCCGCGGGAGCCGAGCTGCTGCGCGAGCGCCGCACCGTGGCGGCCACCGAACTGTCCGACACGGCCTGGGCGCTGGACTTCACCTTCTCCCTCACCAACGTCACCGCGGGGATGCTGTCGATCGGCAGCCCGGCCACCAACGGACGTCCCGGCGCGGCCTACGGCGGTTTCTTCTGGCGCGCCCGCAAGGAGCCCGAGGCCCCGGAGGTGTTCACCGCCGACCGGGACGGCGAGCCGGAGATCCACGGCACCCGCGCCGACTGGGTGGCCCTGTCCGGACACGGGTCCCCTCGCGCGGGCGGGGCCGGGGGCGGGGGAGGCTGGACGCTGGTGCTGGCGGGCGCCACCGGGCGGACCCGGCAGGACCCGTGGTTCGTGCGCGCCGCCGAGTACCCGGGCGTGGGCTCGTCGCTGGCGTCCGAGCGGCGCCTGCCGATCGAGCCGGGCGACACCGTCGTACGGCGCATCGTGACCGTGGTCGCCGACGGCCGGCTGAGCCGCGACGAGGCGGGGGCGCTGGCGCGGAAGGCGGTCAGCCAGTGACGACGTACACCAACCCGGTCCTGAACGCCGACTGGTCCGACCCGGACGTCGTCCGCGTCGGCGACGACTTCTACCTCACCGCCTCCAGCTTCGGCCGGGTCCCCGGACTGCCCCTGCTGCACTCGCGCGACCTGGTGAACTGGACCCTCGTCGGCCACGCGCTGCAACGGCTGGAACCGGCGCGGGAGTTCGCCGTACCGCGGCACGACTGCGGGGTCTGGGCCCCGTCCCTGCGGCACCACGACGACCGCTTCTGGATCTTCTGGGGCGACCCCGACCAGGGCATCTTCCAGGTCAACGCCCCCGAGATCCGCGGCCCGTGGACCCGCCCGCACCTGGTCAAGGAGGGCAAGGGCCTGATCGACCCCTGCCCCCTGTGGGACGACGAGACGGGCGAGGCCTATCTCGTGCACGCCTGGGCCAAGTCACGCGCGGGCGTCAAGAACCGTCTCACCGGGCACCGCATGCACCCCGAGGGCACCGGACTCCTCGACGCGGGCAGGGTGATCGTCGACGGGGACCGCATACCGGGCTGGTTCACCATCGAGGGCCCCAAGCTCTACCAGCACGACGGCTGGTTCTGGATCCTCGCGCCCGCCGGGGGAGTGGAGACCGGCTGGCAGGGCGCGTTCCGCTCGCGCGGCTTCTTCGGGCCGTACGAGGAGCGGGTCGTCCTGGAGCAGAAGGACACCGACGTCAACGGGCCGCACCAGGGCGGCTGGGTGCGCACCTGTGCCGGCGAGGACTGGTTCCTGCACTTCCAGCAGCGCGGCGCCTACGGCAGGGTCGTGCACCTGCAGCCCATGCGCTGGCCGGACGGGGGCGCCTCCCGCTCGGGCGGAGCCGGCGGCGGGGGAGGCTGGCCGGTGATCGGGGACGACGGCGCCCCCGTCGCCGTGCACGAGCGGCCCGCCCTGCCGCCGCAGCCGGCCGCCGCGCCCGCCACCGACGACGACTTCCCCGGCGGGCGGTTCGGCCGCCAGTGGCAGTGGACCGCCAACCCCCACGACGGCTGGGCCACCCAGCACTCCGGTGACGGGCTGCGGCTGACCTGCGTCCGCTCGGCCGACGCGCACGACCTGCGCAAGGTGCCGAACGTGCTCACCCAGCGGCTGCCCGGCGTCCCCTCGGTGGTCGAGGTGGAGCTCAGGCTGCACAGCGAGGAGCCGGGCGCGCGGGCCGGGCTGGCGGTCCTCGGGGACGCGTTCGGCTGGATCGGGCTGCAGCGGGGGAGCGACGGGACCGTCCACCTCGTGCACCGGTTCGCCGAGACGGTCGCCGAGGCCGAACGGGACGCCGACCACCCGCGGCTCGCGCCCGGCGGACGCGCGCGGCTGCGGATCGAGACCGGCGCGGGCGCCCGCTGCCGCTTCCACTACGACACCGGTGACGGTCTGCGCCCCTCCGGGCAGGTCTTCGCCGCCACCCCCTGGCGCTGGGTGGGCGCCCTGCTCGGCCTGTTCGCCCTCGCGCCCGTCGGCGCGGGACACGCCGGCGCGGCGGGCTTCACCCGGTTCCGCATCACCCCCCGGTAAGGCACCGCACCCGTGAGCCGGCCGGGAGCGGTCGTGACGTACCCGTTCGGCAAGCGCTTACCCGGTCCGCGGGCGACGCGGACCGGTGACCGTCCCCCCACACGTTCACCCCTCAGTTGGATCCAGAAGAAGAGAGCCGACCAATGAAGATCAGCATTCGCAGAAGCAGGCGCGCCGCCATCGCCGTCGCCCTGGGATCCGTGCTCGCGCTGACCGCCACCGCCTGCGGCGACGACGGCAGTGGCGCCGCCGGCGACAAGGGCGACGAGGGCTCGGGCAAGGGCGAGATCACCTTCTGGGACAACAACGGCGGTGTCCGTACCGACATCTGGAAGGAGATCATCGCCGACTTCGAGAAGAAGTACCCGGACATCGAGGTCAAGTACGTCGGCATCCCCGCCGCGAACGCCCAGTCCAAGTACGACACCGCCATCCAGGGCGGCGGCCTGCCCGACGTCGGCGGGGTGGGCACCGCGATGCTCGCCGAGGTCGCGGTGCAGGGCGCGCTGGAGCCGCTGGACAGCCGGCTGGCGAAGAGCTCGCTGAACGGCAAGCTGAGCCAGAACCTGCTGGACAGCAGCCGGGCCGCGGGCGGCGGCGACAAGCTGTACCAGATCCCGACCTCGTCCAACAACGGCACCCTGTGGTACCGCACCGACCTGTTCGAGAAGGCGGGCCTGGAGGCGCCGACCACCTGGTCGAAGTTCTACAAGGCCGCCGACAAGCTCACGGACAAGGGCAAGAACCAGTTCGGGTTCACCATCCGCGGCGGCGAGGGCTCCATCGCGCCGGCCCTGGACGCGGCGTACAGCCAGACCGGCATCACCTCGTTCTGGAACGGCGACAAGACCACCGTCAACGACCCCAGGATGGTGGCGGCCCTGGAGAAGTACGTCGCCCTGTACAAGAAGGACACCCCGTCCGCCGACGTCAACAACGACTTCACCAAGATGGTCGCCCAGTGGGACAGCGGCAGCATCGGGATGCTGAGCCACAACCTCGGCTCCTACCAGGACCACCTGAAGGCGCTGGGCGCCGACAAGTTCCGGGGTCTGCCCAACCCGACGCAGGACGACGGCACCCGGGTGCAGATCTCCAACCCGGTCGACGGACTGAGCGTGTTCAAGTCCAGCAAGAACAAGGCGGCCGCCTGGAAGTTCATCGAGTTCGCCGTCTCGCACGAGGAGAACTCGAAGTTGAACGAGTCCGCGGGGCAGATCCCGGCGAACACCGAGGCCGCGCAGGACGCGTGGATCCAGAAGGCCGAGCCGACGAAGCTGGCCGCCGAGGCGCTCAACGGCGACGGCACGAAGATCGTCCAGCTTCCGTACTACCTGCCGGACTGGAACACCATCTCCAAGGCCGACAACGAGCCCAACTTCCAGAAGGTGCTGCTCGGGAAGATGAGCGCGAAGGACTTCCTGGACACGCTGGCGCAGCAGCTGAACGCCGCCCAGGCGGACTGGAAGAAGAACCACTGAGGGCCCTGGTGGTCCCGGCGGGCGGGGGACCGCGGGTCCGGCTTCGGCCGGTCGCGTGGTTCCCCGTGCCCCGGTCGGTCGACTCACCCCCGTCCGAAAGGCACCTCTGTCCGAAAGGCACCCCGTGTCCCTTACCCGCAGACAGATCACCGCGGTCGCCCTGGCCGCCGTTCCCCTCGCCCTGGCGGCGAACGGAACCGCACGGGCGGCCGGCCGCGCCACCCGCACCCTGTACATCGCCGGTGACTCCACCGCGGCGCAGAAGTACGCCGACGCCGCCCCCGAGACCGGGTGGGGCATGGCGCTGCCGTTCTTCCTGCGCAAGGACCTCCCGGTCGCCAACCACGCGGTGAACGGGCGCAGTTCCAAGAGCTTCGTCGACGAGGGCCGGCTGGACGCGATCCTCTCGGCGATCCGGCCCGGTGACCTCCTCCTCGTCCAGTTCGCGCACAACGACGAGAAGGCGGCCGACCCCACCCGCCACACCGAGCCGTGGACCACGTACCAGGACTACCTGCGCCGGTACCTGGACGGCGCCCGTGCCCGCGGGGCCCGGCCCGTGCTCGCCACCCCGGTCGAGCGCCGCAGGTTCGACGCGGACGGCAACGCCGTGCCGACCCACGGCGACTATCCGGCGGCGATGCGCGCGCTCGCCGCGCGGGAGAGCGTGCCGCTGCTCGACGTCCAGGCCCTGTCGCTCGCGCTGTGGCAGGAACTCGGTGTCGAGGCGACCAAGACCTACTTCAACTGGACCGCGACCGAGCAGGACAACACGCACTTCAACCCGCCGGGCGCGATCGCCGTGGCGCGCCTCGTGGCGCGGGAGCTGCTGCGCACGCGGGTGCTCGCGCCGCGGGACGTCGTCCGGCTGGACGACGACATCCCCCCGTCCTGGATCACCTGGCCCGAGGCGACGGACGCCTCGGTCGCATGAGCAAGGAGAGCCGCACAGTGCGTACACAGAAATGTCATGGACGTGCCATAACAGCGCTGGTGGGCTGCACCGCCCTCGTGCTCGCCGTCACCGGCACGTCCGCCGCCCAGGCCCAGTCCCGGGACGTCGCCCGGCAGACGCTGGGCGCGGGTGACGGCTGGGCCGCCTACGGCACCGGCACCACCGGCGGCGCGGCCGCCGACGCCGCCCACGTCCACACCGTCACCACCTGGGACGCCTTCAAGGCGGCCCTCGCCGACGGCGGCACCGCACCGAAGATCATCAAGGTGAAGGGGACGATCGACGCCGACGGCCCGGACTGCGCCACCTTCGCGGCGCCCGGCTACGACTTCGACACCTACCTGAAGACCTACGACCCCGCCGTCTGGGGCCGCGCCAAGAACCTGGACGCCGAGCCCGACGACAGCCCCGAGGGCCTGCGCCGCGCCTCCGCCGCCAACCAGGACGCCTACATCAAGGCGAACATGCCCGCGAACACCACGATCATCGGCCTCGGCAAGGACGCCGGCTTCAAGGGCGCCAGCCTGCAGATCAAGGGCGTCGACAACGTCATCGTCCGCAACCTCACCTTCGAGAGCCCCCTCGACTGCTTCCCGCAGTGGGACCCGACCGACACCGCCGACGGCAACTGGAACTCCGAGTACGACAGCGCGGTGGTCTACGGCTCCACGCACGTGTGGATGGACCACAACACCTTCACCGACGGCGAGCACCCCGACAGCACCCTGCCGTACTACTACGGCCGGATCTTCGAACAGCACGACGGCGAACTCGACATCGTCAAGGGCGCCGACTACGTGACCGCCTCCTGGAACGTCTTCGCCGACCACGACAAGACGATCCTGATCGGCAACAGCGACAGCGCCGCCACGGCCGCCGTCGACCGCGGCCACCTGAAGGTCACCCTCCACCACAACCTGTTCTCGAACCTCGTCGAGCGCGCCCCCCGGGTCCGCTTCGGCCAGGTCGACTCCTACAACAACCACTTCGTCGGGGGCGACGACTACTCCTACAGCTACGGCATCGGCATGGAGTCCCAGCTCGTCGCCGAGCACAACGCCTTCACGCTGCCCGCCGGGGTCAGCGCCGCCAAGGTGCTGAAGAAGTGGAAGGAGGCGCCGGTCACCGCCGCCGACAACTACGTCAACGGCACGCTCACCGACCTGATCGCCGTCCACAACGCCGAGATCCCCGCCGAGACCCTCCAGTCCGGCGCCGGCTGGACGCCGACCCTGCGCACCAGGATCGACCCGCCGAAGGCGGTCCCGGGCATCGTCGACCACTGCGCGGGCGCCGGCCGTCTCGGCTGACCCGCCGCATCCGGCCCCGGCCCGCCCCTCCCCCCTGAGCCGCACCGCGAAGGAGCACCCGCATGCCCTCGCCCCATGTCCGTCTCCCGCTGTCCATGCCGTCCAGAAGGCGTTTCCTCGCCGCGGGCGCCGGGGCGGCCGCCGCGCTCGGTCTCGCGTCGGTCCCCGCGCGGGCCGCGGGCGGCACCCGCCCGTTCGGCCGCTACGGTGCGCCGGACCGCCGTCTGACGCCCCTGACCCTGTACGTCGACCCGTACGGCCGCGGCGACTTCACCTCCGTCCAGGCCGCGGTGACCGCCGCCACCGGCAGCGGCCGGACGCTGGTCATCGCGCCCGGCACCTACCGCGAGACCGTCGTGCTCGACGCCACCCGCACCGAGGCCACCTGGATCGGCGCCTCCGAGGACCCCCGCGACGTCGTGATCGTCTTCGACCGCGCGGGCGGCACGCCCAAGCCCGGCGGCGGCACCTACGGCACCACCGGCTCGGCCACCACGACCCTCCAGGCGGACGGCTTCACCGCCCGCTGGATCACCTTCGCCAACGACTGGCTGCGCGCCGACCACCCGGACATCACCGGCACCCAGGCGGTGGCCGTCAAGGTGCAGGGCGACCGCAGCGCTTTCTCGCACTGCCGGTTCCTCGGCCACCAGGACACCCTGTACGCCGACTCCATGGCCCTCACCGCCTTCGCCCGCCAGTACTACGCGCACTGCTACGTCGAGGGCGACGTCGACTTCGTCTTCGGCCGGGCCACCGCCGTCTACGACCACTGCCACTTCCGCACCCTGAACCGCACCGACCTGGCCGCCGCCCCGTACGGCTTCGTCTTCGCGCCCTCCACGGCGGCCGCCAACCCGCGCGGCTACCTGGTGACCCGGGGCCGTGTGAGCAGCGAGGCCCCGGACGGCTTCTACAAGCTGGCCCGCCCCTGGGTGCCCGGCTCCGACCCCACCGCCCACCCGATGCTCACCGTCCGGGACACCTTCCTCGGCGCCGGCATCGACGCGGTCGCGCCCTACACCAACATGTCGGACGCCTACCCGTGGCAGAACCAGCGGTTCGCCGAGTACCGCAACACCGGCCCCGGCGCCGAGATCACCGACCCCGCCGCCCGTCCTCAACTCACCGACGAACAAGCCGAGTCGGCGACCCGCGCGGCTTACCTCGGCGACTGGACGCCGTGGCGGGAGGGCTGCTGACGTGCGCCGCCGCACTCTGCTGGCGGCCCTGGCCGGCGTGCCGGCCTCCCTCGCCGCCGGTCCCGCCCTCGCCGCCGGTCCCGCCCTCGCCGCCGGTCCCGCCCTCGCCGCCGGTCCCGCCCTCACCGGTGACCGCCGTGTCCTGCACGTCCGCCCCGGCGACTCGCTGCAGGCGGCCGTGGACGCGGTGGACGGACCGGACCGGACGATCGTCGTGCACCCGGGGACCTATCGCGAGGTCGTCCAGGTCCCCGCCGACAAGGCCGGGCTGACGATCCGCGGCGCCACTCGCGACCCGCGCGACACGGTCGTCGTCTTCGACCGCGCCAACGGCACCAAGAAACCCGACGGCACCACCTACGGCACCGCCGGCTCCGCCACCTTCACCTCCGCGGCGGCCGGACTGACCGTCCGCGACCTCACCCTGGCCAACGACTGGCTGCGCGCCGACCACCCCGACATCACCGGCACGCAGGCCGTCGCCGCGTACGTCACCGGTGACCGCACCCACTTCGACAACGTCCGCCTGCTCGCCCACCAGGACACCCTCTTCGCCGACACGACCGCGCTCGACGCCTTCGACCGGATGTACTTCCGCCGCTGCCACATCGAGGGGGACGTCGACTTCGTCTTCGGCCGGGCGACGGCGGTGTTCGAGGAGTGCCGCTTCCACACGCTCCGGCGGGACGTGGACTTCGTCCCCAAGGGCATGGTCTTCGCCCCCTCCACCGCCCGCGCCAATCCGCACGGCTTCCTGGCCGTGCGCGGGCGGGTGACCTCCGGCGCGGAGGACGGCGCGTACAAGATCGCCCGGCCGTGGGTGCCGTCGTACGAGACCACCGCCCGGCCCTCGCTGGTCGTGCGGGACACCTGGCTGGGGCCGGGGATCGACGCCGTCGCCCCGTACACCAACATGCGCGACGCCTACCCCTGGCAGTCCATGCGCTTTCGCGAGTACGCCAACTCCGGTCCGGGCGCGGTGGTCTCCGTGCCGGAGAACCGGCCGCAGCTGACCGGCGAGGAGGCCGCCGGGCACACCCGGCGGACGTACCTCGGCGACTGGAGGCCGTATGACCGGCCATGACGCGCTGGGGCGGCGGGCGTTCGTCACCGGCACGGGCGCGGCGCTGCTCGCGGCGGGGGCCGGCGGACCGGCGCGGGCGGCCGTCACGGACGGGTCGCTGCCCGACTTCCACCCCCTGCTGACGCGGGAACTGACCTTCCCGCTCGCCTGGGGCACCTCACCGGTCCGCGACTTCCGCGCCTGGCGCCGCGCCGCCCGCGCCAAGGTCGAGGAACTGCTGATCGTCGGCCGGGACGAACACACCCCGTACGACCCGCGGTTCGCCGACCGCCGCGAGGGCGACGGGTACACCGGGGAGTCGGTCACCCTCTCCCTCACCCGCTACGAGCGCGTCCGCGCCCTCCTGCTCACCCCGCACGGCGCCGGCCCCTTCCCGGCCGTCCTGCTGCTGCACGACCACGGGGCGAAGTTCGACATCGGCAAGGAGAAACTGGTCCGGCCCTGGTACGACGACACCCGGCTCGCGTCCGCGCAGGGGTGGGCCGACAAGTACTTCAGCGGCCGGTTCGTCGGCGACGAGCTGGCCCGGCGCGGCTACGTCGTGCTCGTCGCCGACGCCCTCGGCTGGGGCGACCGCGGACCGCTCGGCTACGACCAGCAGCAGGCGCTGGCGAGCAACTTCTTCAACCTCGGCTCCTCGCTGGCCGGTCTCATGGCCCGCGAGGACGCCCGCGCCGCCGGCTTCCTCGCGAGCCTGGAGCGGGTGGACCGGCGGCGGACCGCGGCCGTCGGATTCTCCATGGGCGCCTTCCGTGCCTGGCAGACCGCCGTGCTCAGCGACGACGTCGCCGCCGCGGCCGCCGTCTGCTGGATGACCGGGCTGAAGGAGATGATGGTCCCCGGCAACAACACCCTGCGCGGGCAGTCCTCCTACTACATGCTGCACCCCGGGCTTCCCCGGTTCCTCGACTTCCCCGACGTGGCGAGCATCGCCGCACCCAGGCCGATGCTGTTCTTCGACGGCGGGCTGGACCCGCTGTTCCCCGCCGACGGCGTCCGCGCCGCCCACGACAGGCTGCGCACCGTCTGGCGTTCCCGCCACGCCGAGGAGCGGTTGCACCTGAAGACCTGGCCCGACCTCGGCCATGTCTTCGTCGACCGCATGCAGGACGAGGTCTTCGCCTGGCTGGACCGCGTCCTGTGACCGCCCGGTGATCGTCCTCTGCTCTCCCCCCACCGTCCCCGCACGACGAAAGGACCCGCACTCCATGTCCCGTCGTACCGCTCTCACCGCCCTGTCCGCCCTGGCGCTGGGCGCCTCGCTCGCCGCCCTGCCCACCCAGGCGCAGGCGGCCACCGTCGTCGTCAGCAACTCCACCGACCTGTCCAACGCCATCAAGAACGCCACCGCCGGCACGGTCATCCAGGTCCGCGGCGGCACCTACTACCCGACGGCCACCCTGCAGTCCACCGCCAACGGCACCTCCTCCGCGCCCGTCACGCTGACCGCGTACGGCTCGGAGACCGTGAAGATCGACGGGTCGTCTCTCCCCTCCGGCTCCTGGATCTTCAAGCTGACCGCCGACTACTGGAACGTCTCCAACATCACCTTCCAGAACTCCCCGGACAGCGCGGTCGTCTGCCAGTCCTGCACCGGCACCAACTGGAACAACATCAAGACCATCAACGGCGGCGACTCCGGCTTCACCCTCACCGGCGACGGCACGGTGAACAACACCGTGAAGAACCTCGACAGTTACGGCAACTACGACGCCGCCACCCACGGCCAGAACGCCGACGGGGTAGCCATCAAGTTCGGCTCCGGCACCGGCAACCTGGTCACCGGCGCCCGCCTCTACAACAACTCGGACGACGGCATCGACCTCTGGTCCTTCTCCTCGCCCGTCACCATCGAGCACACCTGGTCCTTCGGCAACGGCGTCAACCGCTGGGGCGACTCCGCCTTCCAGGGCAACGGCAACGGCTACAAGCTGGGCGGCAACGGCGTCACGGTCGCCCACGTCGTCAACAACTCCGCCGCCTGGGGCAACACCGGCAACGGCTTCACCGAGAACTCCAACACCGGCGCCATCGTCATCAACCGCACCACCGCCTACGCCAACGGCAAGTGGGGCTACTACTTCGCGACGAGCTCGGCCCGGCTCGGCAAGAACCTCGCCGTGAGCAACGGCAGCGGCCTGGTCGGCAAGGGCTCCTCGGTGGTCTCGGCCGGCAACAACTGGGACTCCGGGACCGCCACCCCGGCGTTCAGGTCGACCGACGCCTCGACGACGTACAACTCCCGCCAGTCGGACGGCTCGTTGCCCGTCACCACCTTCCTCACCACGGGCAGCACCACCATCGGCGCGACCATGAACTGATCCCGCCGCCCACCGGAAGGACGCCGTCCGGGGCGCTTGACCCGTTTTTTGCCCGTGGAAGAGTCTCGATCGGGCAACGGGTCTCGCGCCCACCGTGGTGACGCGCGTAGAAAACCTGTCATGCATAAGCCACTGCGTATCGCGGCCGTCGCCGCGGCGTGCGCCCTGACCGGCGCCGCCCTCTACGGCGCCGGCGCGGCCACCGCCGGCCAGTCCACGGCCAACTCCACGCACGAGCCCTACAACATCGGGCTCCTGGTGAAGGACATCGACACCTACTACGGCACCACGCTCGACGCGAACGGCGTCTACCAGGCGTCCGCGGACAGCCCGTACGCCGAGGACCTGGCGCGCATCGACGCGGCCGCCCGGAAGTACATCGACCAGGCCGCCCGCAAGGCCCGCCACCAGCACGAGAAGCCCGCGGTCGTCTTCGACATCGACGACACGCTGCTGCTCAGCCTCGACTACGAGAAGCGCTACAACTACACCTACAACTCCGCCTCGTGGGCCGACTACGTCAACCGGGCCGACCGCCCGGCCGTCTTCGGCAGCCCCGAGCTGGTCCAGTACGCCGAGGCCAAGGGCGTCGAGGTCTTCTACAACTCGGGTCTGAGCGAGGCCCAGCGCTCCGCCGCCGTCGAGAACCTGAAGAAGGTCGGCGCGGACGTGAACCTCGACACCGCGCACGTGTTCCTCAAGGACAAGGCCAACCCGCCGTCCTACCTGAGCGCCTGCGCCACCCCGGGCACCTGGACCTGCACGACGGTCCAGTACAAGTCCGGCACCCGCAAGCACATCGAGGACGACCTCGGGTACGAGATCATCGCCAACTTCGGCGACCAGTACTCCGACCTCGACGGCGGCTACGCCGACAGGACGTACAAGCTGCCGAACCCCACGTACTTCGTCAGCTGACGGCTCCGGCCGGTCCTCGTGGAGCGGGGCCGGTCCGCACCGGTGGACGAACCGGTGCGGACCGGCCCCGCCGTGCGTTTCCGGACGGCCCCGGCAACCTCCCGCGGCCACGGCGGCGACTGGGACGCGTAACCTCCCCCAAGGAAAGGAGCGCCCAGTGCGTCACAGCACCGGACGCCACCGCAGGACGCGCACCCTCTCGATCGCGGCGACGGTGGCCCTCGCCGCGGGAGCCGGCGGCGTCCACCTCGGCCTGTCGGGCGGCGGCGCCCAGGCCGCCACCAGGACGGTCACCGTGTCCACCACCGCCCAGTTGGAGTCGGCCGTCAGGAACGCGGCCGCCGGCACCGTCATCCAGGTGCGCGCCGGCACGTACCACCCGACGGCCACCCTCAGGTCCACGGCCGGCGGCACCGCGGCGCACCGGATCACGCTGAAGGCGTACGGCGGCGAGAAGGTGAAGATCGACGGCTCCAGGCTGCCCGACGGGTCCTGGCTCGCCGCCGTCCACGGCAGCTACTGGACCGTGCGGAACCTCACCTTCCAGAACTCCCCGGCCCAGGGCTTCGTCGTCACCTCCTCCACCGGCGGGATCTTCGACAACCTCGTCACCGCGAACAACGGCGACTCCGGGTTCACCCTGCGCGGGGACGGCACCGTGGACAACCTCGTGCGGAACCTGGACAGTCACGGCAACTACGACGTCGGCGGCCACGGTCGGAACGCCGACGGCATCGCCGTCAAGTTCGGCTCGGGCACCGGCAACAGGATCACCGGCGCCCGTCTGTTCGACAACTCCGACGACGGGCTCGACCTCTGGCAGTTCTCCTCGCCGGTCACCGTCGAGCACTCCTGGGCCTTCGGCAACGGCGGGAACCGCTGGAACGACTCCGCCTTCGAGGGCAACGGCAACGGTTTCAAGCTGGGCGGCGGGGGCGTCGCGGTCGCGCACCTCGTCAACGACGACGCGGCCTGGGACAACACCGGCAACGGCTTCACCGAGAACTCCAACACCGGCGCGATCGCGCTGAACCGCAACACCGCCTACGCCAACGCCGAGGCCGGCTTCTGGTTCGCCACGGGCAGGGCGCGGCTCGCCCGGAACCTGGCGGTGGGCGACAAGGGCGGCCCGGCGAAGCTGGGCCCGTCGACGGCGTCCGCGGCGAACAACTGGGACAGCGGGGTGGCCACCTTGTCGTTCAGGTCGACGGACGCGACGACCGCCTACGGCGCCCGGGCATCGGACGGGTCACTGCCGGCGACCGCCTTCCTGACGACCGGGTCCGCCACGATCGGCGCGACCATGGACTGACCGCCCGCGGCCGGGCGCCGACAGGCGAACGCCCCGCCGGTCGTCACCGGCGGGGCGTTCCTTCCGCCGGCCGAGGGGGGCTCAGGCCGGCAGGTCCATGCGGCACCACACTGGAAGAGACGTCCGAAACGGGCGTGTGGTTGTCCCCGATCAGTCGTATGTGATGTCGGACGACGAGAACTTGCACGTCGTCCCGTCCGCGCCGGTGCCGAGCTCGGCCGGCTCCTTGCCGGTGTTGTTGCCCTTGAAGCGGACGCAGGTCTTGATCTTCTTCCTGCTGTCGCCGTGGATGCGGATCTTCGACAGCGTGGCGGTGTCGCCGTAGTTGGAGTTGACGCCGACGATCGCCTCGCCGGGCGCGGTGACGTCGATGTCGCTGAGCACGACGGTCCGCTTGTACTGCGTCTTGCAGTTGCCGCAGGAGCGCACCAGCTTGCCGAAGTTCTCCACCTGGAAGCCGGTCACGGTCAGCTTGCCCGCGCCGTTGAACTGCAGCACCTTGTCGTCGGCGTTCTTCGCGCCGCCGCCGGTCACCTTGTAGACGGCCGAGGACGACTTGCCCTTGAAGGAGGCCGCGTCCTCGCCGACGTCCAGCCACCACACGTTCTGCAGCGTGCAGCTGCCCAGGCAGTGGACGCCGTCCGCGGCGGGGGTGCCGATGATGACGTTCTTCAGCGTGGCGCCGTCGGCGAGCTCGAAGATCGGTCCCTGGTCCTCGTCCTGGCCGGAGGTGCCGAGAGCGCCGGAACCGTAGAACTTCTTCAGCGCGCCGTCGTACGTGCCCGACACCTCGATCGTCGAGGACACGGCCTTGCTGCCGGTGGCCGTCGGCCAGGCGGTCGCGGCGCCGGCGGAGGACAGCAGCGTCGTGGTGACGATCGCCGCGCCGGTGATGCCGAACGCGGCGGCACCGCTGATCACGGCCCGCCGCCTGGTGACCCGGCGGCGGTGGCGGACGCGCTGTTCTGCTCGTGCAGTCATGCCAATCCTTGCGTGAGAGGGGGACCTTGCGCTTCCTGGTCGCCGCCCGCACGGAAAGGGTTGCCGCGTCGGGAAGATTTTTCTACGAGTCGCCCTCGCCGTCCGTGTGGGCCGCGAAACCGCCGCCCACCGTGCGCTGCCGGCCGTCGGCCGTGCCCCGGATCGTGTAGCCGTCGTCCTTGGCGTCCCGGCCGCCGCGCGCGTGGTCGTACTGCCCGGCGAACACCCACTCGCCCTTGGGGACCGTACGGCCCTCCTTGAGCACCCAGGTGTAGACGAGGAAGCCGCCCCGCTCGTCGACGGTGAGGGTGAAGTCCTGCTCCGGCAGGGACCGCCAGGCGCCCGCCGAGGACACCCCGCCGGTCTGTGCGACCTTCAACTGCACGGTGAGCGCGGTCAGTTCCCGGGTGGTCTTCAGGGTGACATCGCTCTGCGCCCAGAAGTCGTTGCTGTGCGGGTCCACCGAGCCGTCGGACCACAGCGGGCCGTCCGACTCGGTGCCGGCGGACGGCAGCGCGGAGGCGGACGCGGAGGGCCTGCCGGAGGGGGACGCGCTCGGCGTGCGGGACGGCGGTGCCCCGCTCGGCGTCGGGTCCACGGGCGGCAGCGGCGCGCGGCTCGTCGCGTCGGGCGACGGGGTCGGGGTCGGCGAGACGGCGACCGTCTGCGGCGCGGGCGTGTCGTCCTTCACGGCGGACGCCACCGCGTAGCCGCCGACCGCGAGCATGCCCGCGACCGCGGCGGTGGCGCCCACCACGCGCGCCCAGCTCCACACCGGCGGCCGGACCGCCCGGTGGCCGGTGCGGCCGTGTTCGCTCATGCCCCGCTCGACGCGGGCCAGGATGCGGGCCCGGTCCGGCTGGTGCGCCTCGGCCGCCTCGTGCAGCCGGGCGCGCAGCTCCACGTGCACGTCCTGCTGCCTCATCGGGTCCGTCCTCCGCTCTCGCCGCCGCGCACCATCGCCGCGTGCACCTTCTGTGGATCGCCCCGGGAGCCGAGCAGCTTCTGCAGTTCGGCCATGCCTTTGGACGTCTGGCTCTTCACGGTACCCACGGACACTCCCAGGGCGAGAGCGGTGTCCTTCTCCGACAGGTCGAACGCGTGCCGCAGCACCACGCACGCCCGTTTGCGGAACGGCAGCCTGCGCAGGGCCTCCTGCACGTCGACCACGCCCGCGACGTCGGGGTTCTCCGTCTTCTCCTCGCGCTGCGACCAGAACAGGGAGATCCGTCGGCGTTCGCGGACGGCGCTGCGGATGCGGGTGCGCGCCAGGTTGGCGACCACCCCGCGGGCGTAGGCCACCGGGTGGTCGGCCTCGCGGACCCGGTCCCAGCGGTGCCACAGCGCGAGCAGCGCGTCCGCCGCCAGGTCGTCGGCGGCGTCCGCCTCGCCGGTCAGCAGGTGGGCGAGACGGGCGAGTTCGGCGTAGTGCCGTTCGAAGAAGGCATGGAACTCCACCGAGGCTGCGTCGTCGACGACAGTGCCCACGGGCGACCTCTCTGCGCGTGTCCTGCGAAAGACGTGTGTGGATCCGGGGAAGGCCCGGCGGGATCCGGAAGCGTAGCAGCGGCTGATCATGGCGCTCGTACGCGCCTTCGAACAGAGTCTGACGGACCGGCTGATTCCGTAACACGGTGAAAACCTGAAACCGCCTCACCGCGGGAACAATCCAGCCAGCATCCGCATCGATCACCAGCAGGCAGGGAGCACCCGCATGTCCGAGACCCAGAAGGCGGCCGACCGGTCCGACGCCGCGCCACCCCCGGCGAACGGCCTGGACCGGTTCTTCAAGATCTCCGAACGGGGGTCCACCTTCGGCAGGGAGATACGCGGCGGCTTCGCCACGTTCTTCACCATGGCCTACATCCTTGTCCTGAATCCCATCATCCTGGGCAGCGCCAAGGACAAGTTCGGCCACTCGCTCGACACCGGCCAACTCGTCACCGCCACCGCCCTGGTGGCCTGCGTGATGACGGTGATCATGGGCGTCGGCGGCAACCTCCCGCTCGCCATCGCCGCCGGGCTCGGCCTCAACGCCGTCGTCGCCTTCCAGCTGGCCCCGCTGATGAGCTGGGACGACGCGATGGGCCTGGTGGTCCTGGAGGGCGTGCTGATCTGCGTGCTGGTGCTCACCGGCCTGCGCGAGGCCATCATGAACGCCATCCCGCAGCAGCTCAAGCAGGCCATCGGCGTCGGCATCGGCCTGTTCATCGCCTTCATCGGCTTCGTCGACGCCGGGTTCGTCAGCCGCATCCCGGACGCCGCGAACACGACCGTGCCGGTGCAGCTGGGCGCGGTCGGCCGGCTCACCGGCTGGCCGGTGCTGGTGTTCTGCGTCGGCGTGCTGCTCACCATCGCGCTGCTCGCCCGCAAGGTGAAGGGCGCGATCCTGATCAGCATCGTCACCATGACGGTCGTCGCGATCGTCATCGACGCCGTCGCCGACATCAAGAGCTGGGGCCTGACCACGCCCAAGGTTCCGGACCGGATCGTGGACGCCCCCGACTTCGGACTCGTCGGCCACTTCAGCCTGTTCGGCGGCTTCGCGGAGGCCGGCGTCCTCACCGCCGTCCTGCTGGTCTTCACCCTGGTCCTGTCGGACTTCTTCGACGCCATGGGCACCATCGTCGGCATCAGCGCCGAGGCCGGACTGCTCGACGACCGGGGTCAGGTGCCCGGGATCGGCCGCGTGCTGTTCATCGACGGCGCCGCCGCGGTCGCCGGCGGCATGGGCTCGGCCTCCTCCAACACCGCCTACATCGAGTCGGCGGCCGGGGTCGGCGAGGGCGCGCGCACCGGGCTGGCCAACCTGGTCACCGGCGGCCTGTTCGGGCTGGCGCTGTTCCTCACCCCGCTGCTGACCATCGTCCCGCTGCAGGCGGCGGCGCCCGCCCTGATCGCGGTGGGCTTCCTGATGATGACCCACGTCAAGCACATCGAGTGGGACAGGTACGAGATCGCCATCCCGGCGTTCCTCACCATCGCCGCGATGCCGTTCACGTACTCGATCACGGACGGCATCGGAGCGGGCTTCCTCGCCTACGTCGTCATCAAGTCGGTCCTCGGCAAGGCCAGGGAGGTGCACCCGCTGCTGTGGGGCGTCTCGGCGCTGTTCCTGGTGTACTTCGCGATCGACCCGGTGGAGCAGATCCTCGGCGTGAAGTGACGCCCGCCGCCCCGGCGTCCGCGAACGCCGGGGCCGGCGCGGGCCGGGCGGTGCTCACCCCGGCAGGTTCAGCACGACCTCGTCGATCTCCTCGCCGCGGGCCGGCGCGTACCCGGTCGCCCGGGCCGTCTCGCGGAAGCCGCACTTCTCCAGCACCCGCCGCGAGCCGGTGTTGTCCGCCGCCGCGCGGGCGTACAGCGGGCGCTCCGGCACCTCGGCCAGCAGTGCGCGCAGCGCCGCCGTGGCCACGCCCCGCCCCCAGTAGGCCCGGTCCACCCAGTACGTCACCTCGCGCTCGCCCGGCTCCCCGTACACCGCCGCGCTGCCCACCACGTCACCGTCGGCCAGGATGGTCCGGGTGACGGCGTCCGAGGCCCGGATCCGCCGCCACCGGTCGTCGAACGCGGCCCGGTCGGCGGGGTCCTTCGCGGTGAAGGCCGCCATGCGCAGCGCCTCCGGGTCGTTCATCTGCCGGAAGAACACCGGCAGGTCGCTGTCGTGCACCTCGCGCAGTACGACGTCCATCCCTCAAAGCCTCCGGGTCGCCAGGGTCAGCCGGTCGCGCGCGTCGAACAGCGCGTCCTTCACCATCTGTTCGTGCGCGGGGGTCAGCCGCGCCACCGGCACCGAGCAGCTGATCGCGTCCCGGGCCGGGGTGCGGTACGGGATCGCCACGCCGAAGCAGCGCAGCCCCAGCGTGTTCTCCTCGCGGTCCACCGCGAAGCCCTGCTCGCGGACCTGGTGCAGCTCCTCGATGAGCTGCTCGCGGTCCGTGATGGTGTGCTCGGTGAGGGCGGGCAGCGTCTCCGGGAGCAGCTTGCGGACCTGCTCGTCGGTGTACGTGCTCAGCAGCGCCTTGCCGAGGGAGGTGGAGTGGGCGGGCAGCCGGCGGCCGACCCGGGTGAAGGGGCGCAGGTAGTGCTGCGACTGGCGGGTGGCGAGGTAGACGACGTTGGTGCCGTCCAGGCGGGCGAGGTGGATGGTCTCCGTGGTGTCGTCCGACAGCCGGTCCAGCGTCGGCCGGGCCACCGCGACCACCTCGTCGCCGTCGATGTACGACGTGCCGACGAGCAGCGCCCGCACCCCGATCCCGTACCGCGTGCCCGTCGCGTCCGTCTCCACCCAGCCCAGCTCCACGAGCGTGCGCAGCAGCATGTACAGGCTGGACTTGGGGTAGCCGACGGCCTCCTGGACCGAGGCGAGGGAGTGCATGCCGGGGCGGCCGGCGAAGTACTCGAGCAATTCAACGGTCCGCACCGCGGACTTGACCTGCGATCCGCCGCCGCCTGTCTCGCCTGCCGCCATCGCCCTCTACCCCTTCGTCGGACGGAACTGTGAAGCTATAGTCTCCAACAGCCATTCATCATCAGAGACACCGTTCAGCATATCGAACACCCTGGTGGATGACCCAGAAACTGCGGCGATACGGCGCAGGAGATACGTGGAGGGACCGCGGTGGCAGCAGCACCAGTCTGGAGTGTCGACCCCCGTACCGGGAAGCAGCGCGAGCAGGTTGCGGTGGAGGCCACAGCCCAGGAGGTGGACGCCGCCGTCCGCGCCGCGCACGCCGCCCGCGGGGCCCTCGCCGACCGCGCCGTGCGCTCCGCCTTCCTGCGCACCGCCGCCGAGCAGCTGGAGGCGGCCAAGGACGGGCTCGTGGAGACCGCCGACGCCGAGAGCGCGCTCGGCCCGGTCCGGCTCACCGGCGAACTCGCCCGCACCTGCTACCAGCTGAGGGCCTTCGCGGACATCGTCGACGAGGGCGCCTTCCTCGACGTGATCATCAACCACCCCGACGACACCGCCACCCCGCCGATCCCCGACCTGCGCCGCTACAAGGTGCCGCTCGGCGTCGTCGCGGTCTACTCCGCGTCCAACTTCCCCTTCGCCTTCTCCGTCGCCGGCGGCGACACCGCGAGCGCCCTCGCGGCCGGCTGCCCGGTCGTCGTCAAGGCCCACCCGGACCACCCCGCCCTGTCCGAGCTGGTCGCCAAGGTGCTGCGCCGGGCGGCCGCCGCGCACGGCATCCCGGACGGGGTGCTCGGCCTGGTGCACGGCTTCGAGGCGGGCGTCGAGCTGGTCAAGCACCCGCTGGTGGCCGCCGCGGGCTTCACCGGCTCCGTCCGGGGCGGCCGGGCGCTGTTCGACGCGGCGGCGGCGCGGCCGGTGCCGATCCCGTTCCACGGCGAGCTGGGCTCGCTGAACCCGGTCGTCGTCACCGAGGCCGCCGCGGCCGAGCGGGCGGAGGCCATCGGCGCGGGCCTCGCCGGGTCGATGACACTCGGCGTCGGGCAGTTCTGCGTCAAGCCGGGTCTGGTGCTGGCGCCGTCCGGCGCGGCGGGCGACCGATTCCTGAAGTCGCTCACCGACGCCGTGAGCGACACCGACGCCGGTGTCCTCCTCGACCACCGGATGCGGGACAACTTCCTCGCCGGCATCGCCGAGCGCAGCGCGCTGCCCGAGGTGGAGTCCCCGGTGACGCCCGGCGCGGGCAGCGAGCACACCGTGAGCGCGGGCTTCCTGGTGGTGTCGGCGGACAAGCTGGCCGAGGAGGGCGCCTACGACGTGCTCCTGGAGGAGTGCTTCGGACCGGTCACCGTGGTGGCCCGCTACGAGGACGAGGCCGACGTGCGCGAGGTGCTGTCGCGGCTGCCCGGCAACCTCACCGCCACCGTCCACCTGTCCGCCGAGGAGGCCGCGGGCGAGGGACGCGGCGCGGAGATCCTGGCGGAGCTGACGCCGATCGCGGGCCGGGTGCTGGTCAACGGGTGGCCGACCGGAGTCGCGGTCGCCCCGGCCCAGCACCACGGCGGCCCCTACCCGGCGACGACCTCCACGTCGACGTCCGTGGGTGGCACGGCCATCGAGCGGTGGATGCGGCCGGTGGCCTACCAGGGCGCTCCCGAGGCGCTGCTGCCGCCGGAGCTGCGGGACGACAACCCGCTGGGCCTGCCCCGCCGCTTCAACGGCCGCCTCGAGCACTGAGCACCCCCGCCGGGCCCGCGCCGTCACCCGCCTGGCACACTCGCCGGATGGACGTCGAACTGCCGCCCCTGCCCTTCCCGCTGCGCACCTACGGCCCCGACGGCCACTGGTCCTACGAGGACGGGGTCCTCACCGGCTGGGCCGGTGCCCGGCAGGACCGGTTCGTACCGCCCACCGGCGAGGCGCTGGACCCCGCCTCCGACGCGCCCCGGCTGCTCGGGGCGCCGGAGGGCGACTTCCAGCTGATCGCGCGGGTCACGGTCGGCTTCGCCGGCGCCTTCGACGCGGGCGCGCTCTACGTCCACGTCGGCGAACGGGCCTGGGCCAAGCTCTGCCTGGAGTACTCCCCGGACGTGCCCACGGTGTGCACGGTGGTCACCCGCGGCCACTCCGACGACGCGAACTCCTTCACCGTGCACGGCAGTTCGGTGTGGCTCCGGGTGAGCCGCACCGGCCGCGCGCTCGCCTTCCACGCCTCCCGCGACGGCGAACGCTGGACCTTCGTCCGGCTGTTCACGCTGGGCGGCGAGAAGGAGACGGGCGCGGCCCTGGTCGGCTTCCTGGCGCAGTCGCCGATGGGCGAGGGCTGCGTGGTGACCTACGACCACATAGAGTTCCGGCCCAGCTGGCCGCGCGACCTGCGGGACGGAAGCTGAGCGTCCCGGTCACCGCCGGCAATGCTGCGCCGGCCCCCGGGCTCAGCCGCCTCCCGGCGACCACGCCGTCGCGGTCGCCGGGAGGCCGCGCGCCCGGCCCTCATGGCGCCAGTACGCCCCGGGGGCAGACCCGGTTCACCCACACCCCGCTGCCGCCCGGGCGGGCACCGCTCGCGCGGCCCCCGCGGCTGGGCCACGCGCCACCTCGGCAAGCCGCGCACCCTCACCGCCCCGGCACGCGGGCGTCTCCCTGCGCACCCTCACCCGCCGCCACGCCGGGGGCGGGGCAGCCCCCGCAGCGGCTGCCGCGCCGGCGCGGCGAACGCGCCGGGGAACTGCCGCGCCCGGTCCGGCAGGGAACCGCGCTCGCGCCGGGCACGTCCTCCGCTGCGTGACCAGAACACACCGGACCGTC
Organism: Streptomyces sp. NPDC020490; assembly: GCF_044335305.1. NCBI lineage: Bacteria > Bacillati > Actinomycetota > Actinomycetes > Kitasatosporales > Streptomycetaceae > Streptomyces > Streptomyces sp. NPDC020490. The sequence goes on from NZ_JBIRUY010000021.1 coordinate 89,073, forward strand.
GACCCCCCGGTGGTCAGGACCGCCCTGCCCGCCGAGGCCGCCGCCGTCGCCGCGCTGCACGCCCGCGCCCGGTCGACCTACTACCCGGACGGCCTGCCCGACGACGGAACCGACTGGCCCGCCAGGTGGGCGGAGGCCATCGGGCGCGCCGACCGCCGCGTGCTGTGCGCGGTGCTCGACGGCCGCCTGGTGGGCATCGCCTCCTTCCGCACCCCGCAGGGCGCGTCCGCGGAGCCCGTCGAGCTGCTGCAGCTGCACACCGACCCCGGCCACTGGGGCCGGGGCGTCGGAACCGCCCTGCACAGGGCCTGCGTCGAGGAGTGGCAGGCCGACGGCAGACGGACGGCCGTGCTCGCCGTGCACGTCGGCAACCTGCGCGCCCAGGCCTTCTACGCCGGCCGGGGCTGGGCCCCGGACCCCCGGCAGCCCCCGGCCGAGGACGACCACCACCTGCTCCTGCGCCTCACCGTGGCCGGGGAATGACCTCGGCTGGTTGAACGTTCACGCATGCGGCGGAGGGAGTCTCCGTACCGTGCGAACCGACAGGAAGCCGAACCATGCGCGTCGAGATCTGGAGCGACATCGCCTGCCCCTGGTGCTACGTGGGCAAGGCCCGCTTCGAGAGGGCGCTCGCGGACTTCCCGCACCGCGACCGGGTCGAAGTGGTGCACCGGTCCTTCGAACTGGACCCGGGCCGCGCCAAGGACGACGTCCAGCCCGTTCTCACGATGCTGACGAAGAAGTACGGCATGAGCGAGGCGCAGGCGCAGGCCGGTGAGGAGAACCTGGCCGCACAGGCCGCCGCCGAGGGCCTGGCCTACCGCACCCGGGGCCGCGACCACGGCAGCACCTTCGACATGCACCGCCTGCTGCACCTCGCCGAGGAGCACGGCAGGCAGGGCGAACTGCTGCAGATCCTCTACACCGCCAACTTCGCCGAGGAGCGCTCCGTCTACGCCGACGACGAGCGGCTGGTGGAACTCGCCGTCGCCGCCGGTCTGGACGCCGGCTACGCCCGCCGGGTGCTCGCCGACCCGGACGCCTACGCCGACGCCGTCCGCGCCGACGAGCGCGAGGCCGCGCAGCTCGGCGCGACCGGCGTCCCCTTCTTCGTCCTCGACCGGCGGTACGGCGTCTCCGGCGCCCAGCCCGCCGAGGTCTTCGCGCAGGCGCTGGCCCAGGCCTGGGCCGAGCACGAAAAGACGCAGGCCGGAGCGCATTCATAAGCACCGCTTGGGGCGGTCACACGGAAAACCGCCATGGACGGCGGGCTGCGCGGGGCTCAGAGTGGACCCATGGAGACCTTCGAGAGCCTCGTCCGTTCCGAGTTCGCCCCGAAGAACACCTACCTGAACACCGCGAGCAACGGACTGCTGCCCGCCCGTACCGTGGCCGCGCTGCACGAGGCGGCGCTGCTGCGCGCCGAGGGCCGGCCGCTGGGCCCGCTGCACGCGGACGTGGAGGGGGCCCGCGCCGCCTTCGCCCGGCTGGCCGGTGTCCCGGCCGGCCGGGTGGCGGCCGGGGCGTCGGTGGCCGCGCACACCGGGGTGATCGCCGCGTCGCTGCCGGCCGGCGCCGAAGTCCTCACCGCCGAGGACGACTTCACCTCCGTGCTGAACCCGTTCCACGTGCGCGGCGACCTGAAGGTGCGCACCGTCCCGCTGGAGCGGATCGCCGAGTCCGTCCGGCCGGGCACCGCGCTCGTCGCGGTCAGCGCCGCCCAGTCCGCCGACGGCCGGGTCGCCGACCTGCCCGCGCTGCGCGAGGCGGCCCGGCGGCACGGGGCCCGTACGTACGTCGACTTCTCCCAGACCGCCGGCTGGCTTCCGGTGGAGGCCGGCGCCCACGACTTCGCGGCCACGGTCTCCTACAAGTGGCTGCTCGGCCCGCACGGGGCGGCCTTCCTCGTCGTCCCGGAGGACTTCGGCGGGCTGACGCCGGTCCTGGCCGGATGGGTCGCGGGCGAGGAACCCTGGCAGAGCTGCTACGGGCCGGTGACCGAACTCGCCCGCTCCGCACGGCGGTTCGACCTCAGCCCGGCCCTGTTCACGTTCGCCGGGCTGCGCCGCTCCCTGGAGCTGATCGAGGAACTCGGCGTGGACACCGTACGCGCCCACGACCTCGCCCTCGCCGACCGCTTCCGCGCGGGACTGGCCGCACTGGGCCACGAACCGCTCCCGGCGCCCGGCTCGGCGATCGTGTCGGTGCCCGGACTCGGCCACCGGCAGCCCGGGTTGAGCGACGCGGGCATCGAGGTCTCCGACCGCGCGGGCAACCTGCGGGCCTCCTTCCACCTGTACAACACCCCCGCCGACGTCGACCGGCTGCTGGACGTCCTGTCCGGCTGACCGGCCGCGGCGGCGGGGGTGCCGGCGGCGCGGGGGCGGGGCACCTCACCGGTGTGCGGGTCACCTCACCGGTGTGCGGGTCACCTCACGGGTGTGAAGTCCCGCGCGCCGATGAACTCCGGCCGCCGCACGGGCGCCGCGAACGGCTCGACGGCCGCGTTCTCCACGCTGTTGAACACGATGAAGACGTTGCTGCGCGGGAACGGCGTGATGTTGTCGCCGGACCCGTGCATGCAGTTGCAGTCGAACCAGGTCGCCGAGCCCGCCGTGCCGGTGAACAGCCGGATGCCGTACCGCGAGGCCAGCGCGGTCAGTGCCTCGTCGGACGGCGTGCCCGCGTCCTGCATCCGCAGCGACTTCCTGTAGTTGTCCTCGGGCGTGGCCCCGGCACAGCCCAGGAACGTCCTGTGCGAGCCCGGCATGATCATGAGCCCGCCGTTGGTGTCGTGGTTCTCGGTCAGCGCGATCGAGACCGACACCGTCCGCATGTTCGGCAGGCCGTCCTCGGCGTGCCAGGTCTCGAAGTCCGAGTGCCAGTAGAAGCCGCTCGCCCCGAAACCGGGCTTGACGTTGATCCGCGACTGGTGGACGTACACGTCCGAGCCGAGGATCTGCCGCGCCCGCCCGACGACCCGCTCGTCGCGCACCAGGTTCGCGAACACCTCGCTGATCCGGTGCACTTCGAAGACGGACCGGATCTCCTTCGACCTCGGCTCGACGACGGACCGCTCGTCGGCGCGCACCGCCGGGTCGGAGACCAGCCGCTCCAGCTCACGCCGGCAGACCTCCACCTCGTCCGGGGTGATGAGCCGGTCGACGGTGAGGAAGCCGTCGCGTTCGTACTCCTGGAGGTCGGTGGTGGAGATCGGCCCCGGCGTGTCCGGGGAGCCCCAGACGACCGGGTCCTGGCGCGGGACGGTCACCTCGCCGGTGCCGCGCGTCGGGTAGAGGTCCTTCACGGTGGCGGTGGTCATGGCTCCTCACACCTCCTCGGGCTCGGTGAGCAGCGGGTACACGCCGTTCTCGTCGTGGTCCTCCCGGCCGGTGACGGGCGGGTCGAACACGCAGAGGCAGTGGAAGTCCTCCCTGACCTTCAGCGTGTGCCGCTCGTGGCCGTCGAGGAGGTACATGGTGCCGGGAGTGATCGTGTACGTCCTCCCGGTCTCGTGGTCGGTGAGTTCGGCCTCGCCCCTGGTGCAGACGACGGCCTCGATGTGGTTGGCGTACCACATCGACGTCTCGGTCCCGGCGTACAGGATCGTCTCGTGCAGGGAGAAGCCGACCCTCTCCCTGGCGAGGACGATGCGCTTGCTCTCCCAGGTGCCGGACGCGGCCCTCACATGCCGGTCGGTGCCTTCGATGTCCTTGAACGAACGGACGATCACGGTGCTGCGATGCCTCCTAGGTGGGTGACCGGAACGGTCGGAACGGCCGGAACGGGCCGGACGGTCAGGCGGTCTCGCGGACCGACCGGGCGAGGACGCTCAGGCCCTCGTCCAGTTCGTCGGGGCTGACGGTGAGCGCCGGGAGCAGCTTGACGACCTCGCTCTCCGGGCCGGACGTCTCGATCAGCAGCCCGAGTTCGAACGCGCGCCGCGCGACCTTCTCCGCGCGCCCCTTGTCGTGCAACTCCAGGCCCCACACCAGCCCGCGGCCCCGGTACTCCTTGACGTCGGCGAGGTTCTCCTCGGCGACGGCGATCAGTCCCCGCTCGACCTGTTCGCCGCGGGTCCGGGTCTGCTTCTCCATCGCGGAGCCGTCCGCCCAGTACGCCTCCAGGGCGGCGGTGGCCGTCACGAACGCGGGGTTGTTGCCGCGGAAGGTGCCGTTGTGCTCGCCCGGCTCCCAGATGTCCAGCTCCGGCTTGAACAGGCACAGCGACATCGGCAGGCCGTAGCCGCTGATCGACTTGGACACGGTGACGACGTCCGGCACGATCCCCGCCTCCTCGAAGGAGAAGAAGGCGCCGGTGCGGCCGCAGCCCATCTGGATGTCGTCGACGATCAGCAGCATGTCCTGCCGCTCGCACAGCCCGGCGAGCGCGCGCAGCCACTCGGGGCGCGCGACGTTGATGCCGCCCTCGCCCTGCACGGTCTCGACGATGACCGCGGCGGGCTTGTCGAGCCCGGAGCCCTGGTCCTCCAGCAGCCGCTCGAACCACAGGAAGTCCGGGACCTGCCCGTCGAAGTAGTTGTCGAACGGCATCGGCGTGCCGTGCACCAGCGGGACGCCGGCCCCGGCCCGCTTGAAGGCGTTCCCGGTGACCGCGAGCGAGCCCAGCGACATGCCGTGGAAGGCGTTGGTGAACGACACGATCGCCTCGCGGCCCTTCACCTTCCGCGCCAGCTTCAGCGCCGACTCCACGGCGTTGGTGCCGGTCGGCCCCGGGAACATGACCTTGTACGGCAGGTCGCGCGGCCTGAGCACCAGGTTCTGGAAGGACTCCAGGAAGGCGCGCTTGGCGGTGGTCGACATGTCGAGCCCGTGGGTGACGCCGTCGCGCTCCAGGTAGTCGATCAGCGCCCGTTTCAGGACCGGGTTGTTGTGCCCGTAGTTCAGCGAGCCGGCGCCGGCGAAGAAGTCCAGGTACTCGTGGCCGTCCTCGTCGTACATGCGGCTGCCCTGCGCGCGGTCGAAGACGGTGGGCCAGCCGCGGCAGTAGCTGCGCACCTCGGACTCGACGGTCTCGAAGACGCTCAGGTCGGGCTGGGTGATGGTCACGGCGAATCGCTCCTCGTGGCGTGGGGGGAGTGCGTGGGGAGTGTGTGCGGGAGTGCTGGGGGCGTGGGGGCGTGGGGGCGTGGGGGTGCGGGGGTGCGGGGGAGTGGCGGCGTCAGTGGGAGAGGGGGCCGATGCGGTGGAGGACCTCGGCCTCGTGCGGACCGTCGGGGAACAGGTCCGCGCCGAACAGCACCTCGCGCTCCACCCGTGCGCCGTGCCGCTCGGCGAACGAGGCGAACAGGCGCTCGGAGGCGGTGTTGCCCGGGGTGATGGTCGTCTCGAGCGCGGTCAGCCCGTGCTCCGTGACGGCCCGCGCCGCCAGGGCGTCGAGCAGCGCGGCCGCGAGCCCCCGCCCGCGGTACGCCTCGTCCACCGCCACCTGCCAGACCAGCAGGGTGCGCGGACGGTCCGGCCGTACGTAGCCGGTGACGAAGCCGACCGGTTCCCCGTGCTCGTCGCGGGCCACGGCCGTGGTGCCGGCGAAGTCACGGCACCACAGCAGATAGCTGTAGGACGAGTTGACGTCGAGGGTCTTCGAATCCTTCGCGATACGCCACAGCGCGGCGCCGTCCGTGACCGACGGACGGTCTATTTGCAGTTCTGCTTGTGCGGCAGTCATGCAAATTGAACTTACCGAGGGAATTCCAAAAATGCATCGCGCGAGGGGGTTACCTGCGCAGGGGTCCTGTGTTATCGCGCGCGGCGCGTGCGGCTGCGGGGGAGTCGCCCTGAATGCACCGTTTTGATCGCCATGAACAGTGACAAATCGGTCGGGTTGTGTAACGCGTCACACCCATGCGACCCCCACGGAATCTGCTCGGATCACGCCGGTCGGCGTTCGCGGAATCTTCGCGTTTAGGCCGAAAGAAAGCGGGCAGAAGACGAAGGGAAACTGCTCCCGGATAAACTCGTGAATTATCCCTGAATTAGGTGCTGCTGATCCTGCTGACGCGATACCGCACCCTGCGCCGCCCGGTCCGCCGCCTCCGTGTCCACCGGCAGGCCCCGCTCCGCCAGCGCGGTGCCGAGCGCCGCCAGACAGCGCCGTACCGTCGCCACGGACGCGTCCGGCCCGTAGTGGTTGACCCGGATCATCTCCTTGGCCAGCGCGCCCCCGCCCGCGGCCAGCGGCAGCGCGGGGTCGGTCTCCAGGGCGCGCGCCACCAGCTCCGAGGCGACCGTCTCCGCGGGCGCCCGCAGCGTGGTGGCGACCGGCGCCGCCTCCCGGGCCTGGTGCACGTACGGCTCGAGCCCGCCGCCCATCGCGAGGGCGCCCGCCCGGGCCGCGGCGGCGGCCGACGCGTGCCGGGCCGTCACCGTCTCCAGGCCCGACGCCTCGATCCGCTCCAGGCACGCCTCCAGCGCGAGCATCTCCAGCTGCGCCGGGGCGTGCAGCAGCGCCTTGCGCCCGCCGTCGATCCAGCGCTCCTTCCAGTCCAGCAGTGACAGGTACGACCGGCGCGGGGCCCGCGGGTTCGCGGCCATCCGCGCCCACGCCCGCGCGCTCACCGACACCGCCGAGACGCCGGCCGGCCCGCCCATCGCCTTCTGCGCCCCGATGACGCACAGGTCCACGCCCCAAGCGTCCGGCAGCACCGGCTCCGCGCCGACCGACGCGACGGCGTCCAGGTAGAACAGCGCGCCCCGCTCCCGCACCACCTCGCCGATCTCCGCGACCGGGTTGGTGTTGCCGGTCGCCGCCTCCGCGTGCACCAGGGACACGAAGTCGATCTCCGGATGCGCCTCGAAGGCCTCCCGGACCTGCTCGGCGTGCACGGCCGTGTGGAAGGGCACCGCCAGGTCGACGACCGTGGCGCCGCAGTCCCGCAGCCAGTCGCCGAAGGTCTGCCCGTACGGGCCGGTGATGACGTTCAGCGCGGTCGTCCCCGGCCCCGCCGTCGCGCGGATCGCGCCCTCCAGGGGCAGCAGGGCCTCGCCCTGCGTGATCACGACGTCCTGGCCGGTGCCGAGCAGCCGTGCCACGCGGTCCTCGATGGAGGCGAAACGTGCGGCGCTCAGCGGCGCGAGGTCCAGAAAGGGGTGGGTCACGGCAGTGCTCTCTTCTCGCCGACGGGGCGGACGCGGTGGACGAAGTCGAGGGTAATCGGTGCCTCCGCACCGCCCCTGACCGGCACTTCCTAGGCCGGATGGCCCCGCGACCATGGATTTGATTTGAGATACTCAAAGATCTCCTTATAATCGGAACCCACAGTTCACCCACAGGAGGTCCCCCGTGAACACCGTCCCCGGGCGCCGGATCCGCGTTCTGGCCGCCACCACCGCGACGGCCGGGCTGGTCCTCGTGGCCGGCTGCACCTCGAGCGACAGCGGCGGCAGCGGCGGCAGGACCGCGGCCGGCGGGGTCGAACTGGTGAAGGCCGGACAGCTCACCACCTGCACCCACCTGCCGTACCCGCCGTTCCAGTCGGAGATCGACGGCAAGGTGCAGGGCTTCGACGTCTCCCTCGTCGACCTGGTCGCCGAGGACCTGGGCGTGAAGCAGCAGATCGTCGACACGCCGTTCGAGAACTTCAAGACCGGCGCGTTCCTCAACTCCGGCCAGTGCGACCTGGCCGCGGCCGGCATGACCATCACCGAGGAGCGCAAGAAGAACGTCGACTTCTCCGATCCCTACTTCGACGCCACCCAGGCCGTCCTCGCCGCCCGCGGCAGCGGCGTCCGCTCGCTCGCCGACGTCAAGGCCAAGGGCGTCAAGCTCGGCGCCCAGGCGCAGACCACCGGCGAGGACTACGCCAAGAGCAAGGGCTTCGACCCGGTCTCCTTCGAGTCCTCCGACGCCGTCCTCAACGGCCTGCGCACCGGGCAGGTCAAGGCCGTCATCATCGACTACCCCGTCGTGCAGGGCTGGCTGAAGGACAAGGCCAACGCCGCCGCCTTCGAGGTCGTCGACAACCTCAACACCGGCGAGCAGTACGGCTTCACGGTGAAGAAGGGCAACACGAAGCTCCTCGCCGCCGTCAACAAGGCGATCGAGGACGCGAAGGCCGACGGCACGTACAAGAAGCTGTACGAGAAGTGGATCGGCCCCTACGACGCGTCCGCCGCGTCGCCCTCCGCCTCATGACCGGCACGGACCTCCGCACCCCGGCCCCGCCCCGCAGGAAGGGGCTGACCCGGAGGCAGAAGCGCCGTCTGTCGCGCGGTGCGCAGTACGTCGTCTTCGTCGCCGCCGTGGCCGCCTTCGCGGCCTCGGCCGACTGGGGACGGCTGCGCAACCAGTTCGCGCAGCAGGACATCGCGCGGCAGATGTTCCCCGAGATCATCACGCTGGCGCTGAAGAACACCGTCCTGTACACGGTGTCCGGCTTCGTCGTCGGGCTGGCCCTCGGCATGGTCGTCGCGCTGATGCGGCTGTCGTCGGTCGGCCCCTACCGCTGGCTGGCCGGCGTCTACATCGAGATCTTCCGCGGCCTGCCCGCGCTGCTGATCTTCATCTTCATCGGCGTCGCCGTGCCGCTGGCCTTCCCCGGCACGGAGATCGTCGGCGGCACGTACGGCAAGGTCGCCCTCGCGCTGGGCCTGGTGGCCGCCGCGTACATGGCCGAGACGATCCGCGCGGGCATCCAGGCGGTGCCCAAGGGCCAGATGGAGGCGGCCCGTTCGCTGGGCTTCTCGCCCGCCCGGGCCATGGTCTCCGTCATCGTCCCGCAGGCGTTCCGCATCATCATCCCGCCGCTGACCAACGAACTGGTGCTGCTGTTCAAGGACTCCTCGCTGGTGCTGTTCCTCGGCGTCACCCTGGAGGAGCGCGAACTGTCCAAGTACGGCCGCGACCTGGCCAGTACGACCGCCAACTCCACGCCGATCCTCGTCGCCGGCCTGTGCTACCTGCTGGTGACCATCCCGCTCGGCTTCGTCGTCCGCCGCCTGGAGGCGAAGGCCCAGGAGGCCGTCAAGTGAGCAGTACCGCAGAGATCCGCCTCCAGGGGCTGCACAAGTCCTTCGGCGACAACGAGGTGCTGCGCGGCATCGACCTGGAGATCGCCCGGGGCGAGGTGGTGTGCGTCATCGGACCGTCCGGCTCCGGCAAGTCGACCCTGCTGCGCTGCGTCAACCTGCTGGAGGAGCCCACCCGCGGCCAGGTCTTCGTCGGCGGCGTCGAACTCACCGACCCCGACGTCGACATCGACGCCGCACGCCGCCGTATCGGCATGGTCTTCCAGCAGTTCAACCTCTTCCCGCACCTCACCGTCACGGAGAACCTCACCCTGCCGCAGCGCCGGGTGCTGCGGCGGGACAAGGCCACGGCCGCGCGGGTGGCCGCCGAGAACCTCCGGCGGGTGGGCCTGTCGGAGAAGGCCGGCGCCTACCCCGCCTCCCTCTCCGGCGGCCAGCAGCAGCGCGTGGCCATCGCCCGCGCGCTGTCGATGGGACCGGAGGTGATGCTGTTCGACGAGCCGACCTCGGCGCTCGACCCCGAGCTGGTCGGGGACGTGCTCGCGGTGATGCGCATGCTCGCCGACGAGGGCATGACCATGATGGTCGTCACCCACGAGATGACCTTCGCCCGCGAGGTCGCCGACCGGGTCGTCTTCATGGACGGCGGCGTGATCGTCGAGGACGGCACGCCGGGCCAGGTCATCGGCAGCCCCCGCCACGACCGCACCCGCCACTTCCTCTCCCGCCTGCTGGACCCGGCGATGGCGGACGTGGAGGAGGGAACCCCGGACCAGGCGGGTGCGGGCGGATGACCGGTCACTAGAGTGCCGTGCATGAGCGATCAGGCGGTGCTGCACGTGAAGGGCCGGGTCCTGGCCGGGCCCGACGACGTCCGCGACGAGCTGTGGGTCGTCGGCGGGCGGATCTCCTACGACCGTCCCGCCGGGGCGCGCGACGTCCGCAGCGTCGAGGGCTGGGCCCTGCCCGGCCTCGTCGACGCGCACTGCCACGTCGGGCTCGGCCCGCACGGCCCGGTCGACGAGGACGTGGCCGAGAAGCAGGCCCTGACCGACCGGGACGCGGGCACCCTGCTGATCCGCGACGCCGGCTCGCCCTCCGACACCCGCTGGATCGACGACCGCGACGACCTCCCGAAGATCATCCGGGCGGGCCGGCACATCGCCCGCACCCGCCGCTACATGCGCGGCTACGCCTGGGAGATCGAGCCCGACGACCTGGTCGCCCATGTCGCGCGGGAGGCGCGCCGCGGCGACGGCTGGGTGAAGCTGGTCGGCGACTGGATCGACCGCGACCTCGGCGACCTGGCCCCGAGCTGGCCGGCCGACGCGGCCCGGGCCGCCATCGCCGAGGCCCACCGGCTCGGCGCCCGCGTCACCGCCCACTGCTTCGCCGAGAACTCCCTGCGCGACCTGGTCGAGGCGGGCATCGACTGCATCGAGCACGCCACCGGCCTCACCGACGACCTGATCCCGCTGTTCGCCGAGCGGGGCGTCGCCATCGTCCCGACGCTGGTCAACATCGCGACGTTCCCGCAACTCGCCGCGGGCGGCGAGGCGAGGTACCCGCAGTGGTCGGCCCACATGCGCCGGCTGTACGAACGCCGCTACGACACGGTGCGCGGCGCCTACGACGCCGGCATCCCCGTCTACGTCGGCACCGACGCCGGCGGTCACCTCGCCCACGGCCTGGTGGCGGGCGAGGTGGCGGAACTGGTCACCGCCGGCATCCCGGCCGTACAGGCCCTGTCCGCGACGACCTGGGGCGCGCGCGCCTGGCTCGGGCGTCCCGGCCTGGAGGAGGGCGCGCCGGCCGACCTCGTGGTGTACGAGGCCGACCCACGGGCGGACGTGCGCGTGCTGGCGGCCCCGCGGCGGGTGGTGCTGGAGGGGCGGGTCGTCGGCTGAGCGCCCTGCCCGGCCGCGGGGGAGTCCCGGCCGTAATCGAAAGCGTTCACGGGGAACGCTCGTTGGGGTGAACTGGTGCCGTAGGGAAGCCAGTTCACCCCGACGAGCGTAATTCTTGCCGGGTCCCGAGCTCGTCTCTTCTGGGGGTCCCACCACCTTGAACGGCAACAGCTTCCGCATGCCCGCGCGCCGGCTCGCCACCGTCACGGCGGTCACCGCCCTGGCCGCCGGTCCCGCGGCCCTGGCCGGCTCCGGCCCTGCCCACGCGACCGCCGACCACGGCCGCGCGAGCGCCGTCGTCCTGCGCACCGGGCTCGACGTCGGCCTGCTCGACAAGACCGTTCACGTCCCGCTCACGGTCTCCCTCAACCAGGTCGAGGCGCCGCAGAGCGCCCGGAAGACCGCGCTGACCGCCCGGCTGGACGGTGTGAACGGCGGGAAGCCGTTCAGCGTGCTGAGCGCGGAGGTGGCGGACGCGCAGGCGACGGTCACCGCCGGCCGGGCCGAGGGCTCCACCACCCTCGCCCACGCCAGGCTGCACGTGCCCGGCCTGCCGCTGCTCTCACTCGTCGAGGTGCGGCAGGTCACCGCGAAGGCGACCTGCGAGGCCGGGAAGGCGCCGATCGCCTCCGCGAGCCTGCTCGGCTCGGTCACGGTCCTCGGCAAGAAGGTCACGCTCACCCCCGCCGGTCCGACGAACGTCGAGGTGCCCGGCGTCGGCGAGGTGCGCCTGGACCTGTCGCAGAAGCGGACCACCTCGCGCACGGCGGCCGCGACCGCCCTCCGGCTGAAGGTCTCCGTCAACCCGCTGAAGCTCAACGTCGCCGAGGTGGAGGGCACGCTCACCCTGGCGGAGGCGACCTGCGAGGCCCCGCCCGCGCCCGCACGCCAGAGCGCGGACCCGGCCGGTGACATCAGGCCGCAGGGCGCGCCCGCCAAGGAGGCGGGGCTGGCCGAGACCGGCGGCAGTTCGGCGACCCCGTACGTCGCGGGCGGCGCGCTCGTCCTGGTCGCGGCGGGCGGCGGCGCCCTCGCACTGGCCTGCCGACGCAGGAGCTGACCGCCCCGGGACCCGCGGGGGCGCGGGCGGCGGGCGCGGGCCCGATGCCCTGGGCCGGGGGGCGGGCCCGGCTTCCCGGGCCGGGGCGTGTGGCCGGGCGCGGGAGCGGACCGCTCCGGTGGTGTCGGGTGCGGGTGCGGGTGCGGGTACGGGTGCGCCGGCCGGGAGGGGGCCGGGGGTGCGTGCTTCCCGGGGCCGCGTGGTGGTGCCGTGGGCGGGGCGGTCACCCTGCCCGGACGGGGTGACGGCGGCCGGGCGGCGTGCGAGCCGGCCCTCCCGGGGTCCGTGAGGTCCCGGCCCGGAGGGGCGCCGTCACGCGGTCGGCGGCGCGCCTGCCGCCCCGGCCTCCCGCGTCGCCGCCCGGTTCCGGGGTGTCCGTCACAGGGCTCGTTACAGGCCCCGCTGCAACGCCCGTTCCAGGGCTCGCAGGAACGAGTCGGTCGTCGGCCGGTCCCGCACCGCCAGCCGCAGCCACTGGTCGCCCAGCCCGGGGAACGTGTCCCCGCGCCGCACCGCGAACCCCAGCTCGCGCAGCCGTCGGCGCACCTCGGTGGCGTGGGGCAGCCGGATCAGGACGAAGGGGCCCTCGGCGGGCTCCGCCACCCGCAGTCCCCGCGAGGCGAACGCGCGGAGCCCCGCCACCAGATGGGCCCGGTCGGCGGCGACGCGGTGTGCCGCGTGGGCCGCCTCCGCCAGCGCCCGCGGCCCGACGCAGGCCTCGGCGGCGGCCAGCGCGGGCGTGGACACCGGCCACAGCGGCTGGGCGCGCTCCAGCTCGGCGACGGTCTCCGGGGCGGCCAGCACGTACCCGATCCGCAGCCCCGCAAGACCCCACGTCTTCGTCAGGCTCCGCAGCACGACGAGCCCCGGCACGTCGGTCCGCCCGGCCAGGGCCTCCCGCTCGCCCGGCACCGCGTCCATGAACGCCTCGTCCACCACCAGCGTCCGCCCGGGACGGGCGAGCGCGGCGACCGACCCGGCCGGGTGCAGCACCGACGTCGGGTTCGTCGGGTTGCCGATCACCACCAGGTCGGCGTCCTCCGGAACCGCGCCGGCGTCCAGCCGGAACCCGTCCGCCGCCCGCAGCAGCACCCGGTCGACCGTGTGGCCCGCGTCCCGCAGCGCCGCCTCCGGCTCCGTGAACTGCGGATGCACCACCACCGGCCGGCGCACCTTCAGTGCCCGCGCCAGCAGCACGAACGCCTCCGCCGCGCCGGCCGTCAGCAGCACCCGGTCCGGCGGCAGTCCGTGCCGCGCCGCCACCGCCGCCCGCGCGGCCCGCCCGTCGGGATAGGCGGCCAGCCCGTCCAGGGACCGGGCGATGTGCTCGCGCAGCCAGACGGGCGGCGTGCCGGTCCGGACGTTCACGGCCAGGTCCACCAGCGCCGAGCCGTCGTCGCGGACCTCGGCGTCCCCGTGGTGGCGCAGGTCCGGTCCGGCGGCGTCCTCAGTGGGCATGGGCGTGTCCGCCGTGGTGGTGCCCGTGGTGGTGATGGTGGCCGTCGTCGTCCGGGTGGAAGTGCGGCTGCTGCGGCGCGCCCACCTTGTCCTCGAAGCCGGGCAGCGCGATGCGGTACACGCAACTGTCGCAGTTCATCCGCAGATCGCCCTTGACGGCCTCCTCGTACCGCTCCATCACCAGGTCGAGCAGCTCCGGTTCGGGGCCGATGACGTCCGCCGAACGCACCTCCAGCTCCGGGTGCGCGGCCGCCCACTGCTCGGTCTGCTGCCGCACCCGGTCCGGCAGGATCCCCGTGAACAGGAAGTACGGCAGCACGACGATCCGCCGCGCGCCCAGTTTCGCGCACCGGTCGAGGCCGCTCGGCACGTCCGGCGCGGCCAGCGACACGAACGCCGTCTCCACCCCGGCGTACCCGCGGCCCTCCCACAGCAGCCGCGCCGCCTTGAACACCTCGGCGTTCGCGTCGGGGTCGGTCGAGCCGCGCCCGACCAGCAGCACCGTCACGTCCGACCGGTCGCCGGACGGGTGGTCGCCGGACGGGTCCCCGGCCGCGCCCAGCGCCTCCTCCAGCCGGCGCTCCAGCACGTTCAGCAGCGCCGGGTGCGGGCCCAGCGGACGGCCGTAGGTGTACGAGATCCCCGGGTGCCGTTCCTTCTCGCGGGCCAGCGCCGCCGGGATGTCGCCCTTGGCGTGCCCGGCGGACACCAGCATCAGCGGCACGGCGGCGAAGCGGCGCACGCCCCGCTCCACCAGCTCGGCGACCGCGTCGCCGAGCGGCGGCGGGGACAGCTCGATGAAGCCGCCGGCGACGGGCAGTTCGGGGTGGCGGCGGCCCAACTGCCGCACGAAGTCACGGAACGCCTCGGCACCGGCGTCGTCCCGGGTGCCGTGTCCGGCGATGAGCAGGGCGGGCGGCGGGGTGGTCACGATGTCTCCTCGGAAAGCGGAACGGGTTGGTACAGCAGGGCGTTCAGCGCGGCCGCGGCGACCGCCGACCCGCCCTTCTCGGACACGTTGCTCACGGCGGGCAGCCCGCTCGCGCGCAGCGCGGCCTTGGACTCGGCCGCGCCGACGAAGCCGACGGGCAGGCCGATGACGAGCGCGGGGGACGCGTCCAGCGTCAGCAGTTCCTCCAGGGCGGTCGGCGCGCAGCCGATCACCCACAGGGCCCCCGGGCCGACCTGCTCGTAGGCCAGCCGCACCGCGTGCGCCGAACGCGTCAGCCCCTCGCCGGCCTTCGCGTCCTTCAGCCGGCAGACGGTCTCCCGCCGGGTGATCCCGGCCGCGACCATCTCCACGTCCACCACGACGGGCGCCCCGGCGTGCAGCGCGGCGTGCGCCGCGGTCAGTTCGTCCTCGTCCATCACGAGGTCGGCCGCGTAGTCGAGGTCGGCCGCGGAGTGGATCACCCGCTCCACGACCGCCCGGGTCAGCGGCGGGAAGTGCGAGGTGTCCAGACGGGCGCGCAGCCGCCGGAAGGACTCCTGCTCGATGGGGTGCACCACCCGGGTCGCCCGGTTCACTGCGCCTCCTCCTGCCAGCGGTAGCCGCGCGGCGTCACCATGCGCCCGGCGATCTCACGGGTCGCGGTGTTGCCCACGGTCACGACCGTCATCATGTCGACCGTCGCCGGGTCCAGTCCGGCCAGCGTGGTCACCCGGCCGGCCTCGTCCGGCCGGGAGGCGTTGCGCACGACGCCCACCGGGGTGGCCGGCTCCCGGTGTCCGGAGAGGATCGCCAGCGCCTTCGGCAACTGCCAGTCACGGCCGCGGGAACGGGGGTTGTAGAAGGTGACCACGAGGTCCGCCTCGGCCGCCGCGCGCACCCGCCGCTCGATGACCTCCCACGGCGTGTGCAGGTCGGACAGGCTGATCGACACGTGGTCGTGGCCGAGCGGCGCGCCCAGGATCGCCGCGGCCGCCAGCGCCGCCGTCACCCCCGGCACACCGACCACGTCGATGTCGTCGGACGCCTCGGCGAGCGCGGGGGAGGCCATGGCGTACACGCCGGCGTCCCCGCTGCCGATCAGCGCGACGGCCCGCCCCTCGCGGGCCTCGGCGACGGCCGTGCGGGCCCGCTCCTCCTCGGCGCCGAGCCCGGACGCCAGGATCCGGGTGCCGGGCCGCAACAGGTCGCGGATCTGGTCGACGTACTGGTCGAGCCCGACGAGCACCGACGCGCGCCGCAGTTCGGCCTTCGCGCGCGGGGTGAGCAGGTCCCGGGCGCCGGGACCGAGCCCGACCACCGCGAGCCGGCCGCGTCCCGGACGCCGTACCACGGCACACGTCGCCATCGCCGACTTCCGCTTGGGGACGAGGAGTTCACCGCCCCCCAGCAGGGCCGCCGCCTCCGCGACGGACGGCGTGCCGACGGCGGCCAGCGGCGCGGCGGACGGGTTGGGCACGTCGACGGCCGCCAGCTCCCCGGCGGGGTACGTCACCAGCGGCACCCCGAGCCGTCCGGCCGCCGCGACGATGCCGGGTTCGCCGGCCTTCGCGTCGACGGTGGCGAGTTCCGCGACGCTGCGCGCGGACAGCCCCGCCTCCCGCAGCGCCTCCTCGACCAGCCCGAGCACCTCCTCGGCCGGTGCGCCCTTCGACGCGCCCACGCCGACCACCAGGGACGGCGGCCGCAGCAGCACCTCACGCTCGCCCGCCGACACGGCCCGGTCCGTCAGCCGGACGGTGTACGAGCCGTGCGCCGCCGTCGGCAGCGCGGGCAGCGGCCACGGCACCTCCGCCTCCAGCACGACCGGCTCGCCGTCGAGCAGGGCGCGGGAGACCGCCGCCACGGCGCCCTCGCAGGGCAGGCCGAGCGTGTCGAGGCCCGGCAGCCCCACCGCGTCCGTCGCCGTCGTCACCACCGGCTCGGCGCCCAGCAACTCCCCGACCGCTCGGGCGAGTTCGTTGGCGCCGCCGCCGTGGCCGCCGACCAGCGGCACGGCGAACCGGCCGCCCTCGTCGACGCACACCACGCCCGGGTCGGTCCGCTTGTCGTCCAGCAGCGGCGCCACCAGCCGCACCACGGCGCCCGTGGCGAGGAAGCACACGAGCTGCTCGCACTCCGCGAACGCGGCCCGTACGGCGTCCCCGACGGGACCCTCGTACACGCGCGTGCGGTCCGGCCACGCCGCGGCCAGCCGGTCGCGTGCCGCCGCCCCCGCCGCGGTGGCGGAAATGAGGCCGATCACAGAGCAACTCCTTCACGAGAGAACGGGGTTCTGACACCCCACAGCAGGAACACGGGATTGGCCGCCGCCAGCCGGGTCACATCCCCCGGCAGCGGCGCCAGCCGCGACGACTGCAACAGCACCCCGTCGCAGTCGAGCCCGGCGCCGGTGAGCGCCTCGCGGGCGGCCGGCACCCGGTCGAGCGCGGCCATCGCCACCACCACCGTCCGCCGGGCGCGCCGCGCGCACGCGGTGACCACGGCGGGCAGGTCCCGCCCGCCGCCGCCGACGAACACGGCGTCGGGGTCGTGCGGGGAATCGAGGCCGTCCAGCACGCCGGGCGCCGACCCGTGCACGGCCCGTACGTCCACGCCGTGCGCGGCCGCATTGGCGCGGATCCGCTCGACGCCGTCCCGGGTCTTCTCGACCGCGGTGACGGCCGCGCCGAGCCGCGCGCACTCCACCGCCACCGAGCCGGAGCCCGCGCCGACGTCCCAGACCAGGTCGCCGAGCCGGGGCCCGAGCCGGGCCAGCGCCAGCGCCCGCACCTCGAACTTGGTGATCATCGAGTCGCGGTGGGCGAACGCGGACTCCTCCAGCGCCCACCCGGCGGGCCCGGCCGGCGCCCCGGCGACCGTGCGCACCCCGCCGAGCGCCCGCGCCTCGTCCAGGCACAGCACCACACTGACCGCGTCGCCCCAGTCCCGGGCGGCGGCCTCGGCGGGCGTCACCCGCTCCACCCGCTCCTCCGCGGAGCCGAGCGCCGACGCCACCACGAGGACCCGCGGCTCGGACCGCAGCGCGGCCCCCAGCTCCGCGGGCCCGCTGCCCGGCCCCGTCAGCACGGCGACCTTCGGCCGCGCCCGGCACACGTTGACCGCCGTCCGCAGCGCCCGCCCGTGCGCGGAGACCACCACGGCGTCGTCCCACGGCAGCCCGACGCGGGCGAACGCGGCGGCGACCGAGGACACCCCGGCCCGCACGTCCAGCCGCTCCGCCCCGAACCGTTCGGCCAGCGCCCGCACGATCCCGAAGAACCCGGGATCGCCGGAGGCCAGCACGACGACCCGGCCGCCCTCGCCCAGCTGCCGTTCGACGGCATCCATGGCCGGCGCCAGCGGACCGAGCACCACCTGCTCGGCGCCGGCTGGCACCGGCGCGGACTCCAGATGCCGCCGCCCGCCGACCACCAGCCGGGCCCCGGCCAGCACGTCCGGCGGCACCGGCGCCCCGGTCCCCGTGCCGACGACGGTGATCACGTGCTCGCACCCCGCGCGCGCAGGGCCTTGCGGGCCTCCGGGTCGGCCTTGCGGAAGCCGTGGAAGTGACCGGGGTGGTACAGGTGCGAGCGCGTGCCGTGCGCGTCGAGGGCCGGGCCGACCAGGAACAGGGTGTGCTTCCAGAGCTTGTGCTCCTTGACCGTCTCCTCCAGCGTGCCGATCGTGCACCGCACGAGCAGTTCCTCCGGCCAGGTCGCCTGGTAGGCGACGACGACGGGCGTGTCGGTGGGGTATCCGCCCTCCAGCAGCTCCCGTACCAGCTGCCCGCTGCGCGCCGCCGACAGGAAGACCGCCATCGTGGTGCCGTGCCGCGCGAACTCGCGCACCTCCTCGCCGGGCGGCATCGGCGTCTTGCCGCCGCCCAGCCGGGTGAGCACGACGGACTGGGCGACCTCCGGGATGGTCAGCTCCCGCTGCGCGAGCGCGGCGACCGCGGAGAACGCCGACACCCCGGGCACGACCTCCGTCGCGATGCCGATCCGGGCGCACCGGTCGAGCTGTTCCTGGGTGCCACCCCACAGCGCCGGGTCGCCGGAGTGGATGCGGGCGACCCGCAGCCCGTCCCGGTGGGCGCGCTCGTAGACGGCGACGACGTCCTCCAGCGACATCGTCGCCGAGTCGAGGATCTCCGCGTCCTCGCGCGCGTGCCCGAGGACCTCCGCCTGCACCAGGCTGGCCGCCCAGATCACGACGTCGGCCTCGGCGATGGCGCGCGCGGCACGGAACGTCAGCAGGTCGGCGGCGCCGGGGCCGGCACCGACGAAGGTCACCTTGCCGGCGGGGGCATCGGCCATGGGGATCGGTCCTCTCCTACAGGAATCAGGCATTCAGGAATCAGGCATTCAGTACGTGATCGGTCGTCGGATGTGCGCGAAGGGGCGCCGATCGGATAACAAGGCCCCATGGCGGTCTTCGTCGCGCTCGGCGCGTTCCTGATGACGCTGGTCGGCGGATGGACGGCACAGCGCGTGACCGACCGTCGCCACCTGGTGCTGGGCCTGGCCGGGGGCCTGATGCTCGGCGTGGTCGGCCTGGACCTGCTGCCGGAGGCGCTGAGGGCGGCGGACCGGGAGGTGTTCGGCGTCCCGGCGGCCCTGCTGCTGTTCGTCGCCGGGTTCCTGCTGGCCCACCTCGTGGAACGCCTGCTGGCCACGCGCAAGGCCGCGCACGGCGCCGAGGAGCACGCCCACCGGACGCCCGAGGTGGGCCTGACCGCGGCCGCGGCGATGGTCGGCCACAGCGCCATGGACGGCCTGGCGATCGGCGCGGCCTTCCAGGTCGGCGGCGGCATGGGCCTGGCCGTCGCGCTCGCCGTCATCGCCCACGACTTCGCCGACGGCTTCAACACGTACACGATCACCAGCCTGTACGGCAACGCCCGCCGCAAGGCCCTGACCATGCTGTTCGCGGACGCGGCGGCGCCCGTCGCCGGCGCGGCCTCCACCGCCTTCCTCACCATCCCCGAGACGCTGCTCGGCGGCTACCTCGGCCTCTTCGGCGGCGTACTGCTCTACCTCGCGGCGGCCGAGATCCTCCCCGAGGCGCACCACGAGCACCCCGCCCGCTCGACCGTGCTGTGCACGGTCGCGGGCGCGGCGTTCATCTGGCTGGTGGTCGGCATCGCCGCGTGAACTGCGTGAACTGCGTGATCCGGGGGATCTCACAGCTTGCCGCCCCGCCCGCCGTCGCGCCGCGGCGGCGCGATCAGCGTCGACAGGTACGGCAGCTCACCGCCGTCGAGCTCGGCGGCCGGCCGGATCGACTCGCTCTCCAGACCGAGCGCCGAACCCCACACGGCATCACCGATCCGCCCGGTCTCCCGCAGCGCCTCGGCGACCTCACGGGCCTGCCGCCCGAACTTGTAGGCGACGACCGTGCCCGGCCCGCTCAGCGCTTCCTTGAGCACGGCGCTCCCGGCCGTGACGGGCACCAGCGTCAGCGGCTCGGTCCCCTCGGTGAGCACGGCGCCCGACCGGGCCGCCAGGTCCTGCATGGCGGTGATCCCCGGCACGGTCTCCACGACGGTGCCAGGCACCAGCTCGGCCACGGTCTGCGCGAGGTAGGTGAACGTCGAGTACACGTTGGGATCGCCGATGGTCGCGAAGGCGACGCGGCCGCTCTCCCGCAGCAGCTGGGCGACCCGCTCGCCGGCCACGTCCCAGGCGGCCTCGCGCCGCGCCCGGTCGGTCCGCTCGTTCAGCGCGAACACCACCCGGACGATCTTCTCCGCGGGCACGTAGTGCAGCACGGTCGCCTCGGCGCGCCCGCGCTCCAGGGTGTCCATCACCGGCACGACCACCACGTCGGCGGCGCGCAGCGCGTTGACGCCCTTGACGGTCACCAGCTCCGGGTCGCCCGGCCCGACCCCGACCCCGATCAGCCTGCTCATGACGTCCGGCACCTCTCCACGAACCTACGGGCGACACCGGGCTCGGCCGCCCAGTGCGTGTGCAGATAACTCGCGTGCACACCTCGCTGTACAAAACCTTCGACCCGCCGGACGGGGGCGCGCACACCCCAGGCGGGAGCCGCCCCCGCGCCGGGTTCGACGACCGTGCGGTGGAACTCGTGCCCGCGCATCCGCGTCCCCGCGACGGCGAGCACACTGTCGCCGACGGCCACGGCGTCCCGGTAGCCCAGGGTGAGCCGCTCGCTCATCCGGGCGGTCGCGTCCAGCACCCCGCACATGGGCTGCCCGTCCAGCTCCCGGCACAGGTACAGCAGCCCGGCGCACTCGGCGGCGACGGGCGCGCCGCCCAGGGCGAGGTCCGCCACCGCCTTGCGCAGCGGCTCGTTGGCGGACAGCCCCTCGGCGTACACCTCCGGGAAGCCGCCGCCGATGACCAGCCCGCTCGTGCCGTCCGGCAGCCGCTCGTCGTGCAGCGGATCGAAGGGCACGACGTCGGCGCCGGCCGCGGTCAGCAGTTCGGTGTGCTCGGCGTAGGAGAACGTGAAGGCGGGACCGCCGGCGACGGCGACCACGGGGGCCCCGCGCCCCGGTCCGGCGCCGGCCTGCCCGACCGGCGTCCGAGGGCGAGGCCCTGCGGACCGACGCGGATCCGGGGACGCGGCGCCCAGCACCTCGGCCGCGTCCCACGCCGCACACGACAGCGCTCCCGCACCGCGCGCCAGCGCCAGCAGCGCCTGAAGGTCGCATCCGTCGGCGACCTGCGCGCCCATCGCCGCGACGGCCTGCACCGCCGCCGTCTGCCGTTCGGCGACCGGCACCAGCCCCAGATGCCGCGACGGCGTCTCCACCTGCGCCGCCCGCCGCAGCACCCCCAGCACCGGCACCCCGGCCGAGTCCATCGCGTCCCGCAGCAGTTCCTCGTGCCGGTCGGAGGCCACCTTGTTCAGGATCACGCCCCCGACGCGCACCTCCGGGTCCCAGGAGGCGAACCCGTGCACCAGCGCCGCCACCGACCGGGACTGCGACGACGCGTCCACGACCAGCACCACCGGCGCCCGCAGCACCTTCGCCACCTGCGCGGTGGACGCCAGCTCACCCTCGCCCGCGGCCCCGTCGTACAGGCCCATCACACCCTCGACGACGGCGATGTCGCACCCGCGCGCACCGTGCGCGAACAGCGGGCCGACCAGCTCCGGCCCGCACAGGTAGGCGTCGAGGTTGCGCCCCACGCGCCCGGTGGCGAGCGCGTGGTACCCGGGGTCGATGTAGTCGGGTCCGACCTTGTGCGGGGACACGGCGAGCCCCCGCGCGGCGAACGCGGCCATCAGCCCCGTGGCGACGGTGGTCTTGCCGCTGCCGGAGGACGGCGCGGCGACGACCAGCCGGGGCACGGACGAGGGCACGGACGAGGATGTCACCACTCGATGCCCCGCTGGCCCTTCTGGCCCACGTCCATGGGGTGCTTCACCTTCGACATGTCGGTGACGAGGTCGGCGAGGTCCACCAGCTTCTCCGGCGCGTTCCGCCCGGTGATCACGACGTGCTGGGTGCCGGGCCGGCCGCGCAGCACCTCCACCACCTCGTCGGTGTCGACCCACCCCCAGTGCATCGGGTACGCGAACTCGTCGAGCACGTACAGCTTGTACGTCTCGGCGGCCAGGTCCCGCTTGACCTGCTCCCAGCCCTCGCGGGCCTTCTCCTCGTTGTCCATCTGCGCGTCGCGCTGGACCCAGGACCAGCCCTCGCCCATCTTGTGCCAGGCGACGGTCCCGCCCTCGCCGGAAGCGCCGAGCACGCGCAGCGCGTTCTCCTCGCCGACCTTCCACTTGGCCGACTTCACGAACTGGAACACCCCGATCGGCCACCCCTGGTTCCAGGCCCGCAGCGCGAGCCCGAACGCGGCCGTCGACTTGCCCTTGCCGATGCCGGTGTGCACGACCACCAGCGGCCGGTTGCGCCGCTGACGGGTCGTCAGTCCGTCGTCGGGGATGACACTCGGCTGTCCCTGCGGCATTACGCGGCCCTCCTGTTGCCCTGAACGTCCCTGACCAGCCCGGCGATCGAGTCGGCCCGCAACTCGTCCAGCGTCACCGCGGCACCCCCCAGCTCATCGGCGAGCCGCCCGGCGAGCCCCAGCCGCACCGGCCCCGACTCGCAGTCGACGACCACCGAAGCGACCCCGTCGGCGGCGAACAGCCGCGCCGCCCGCCCGGCGAGCGCCACCGGCTCCGGGCCTCCGGTGGCCCGTCCGTCGGTCACCACCACCACGAGCGCCCGCCGCGCGGGATCCCGCAGCTTCTCCACCCGCAGCACCTCGTGCGCCCTCAGCAGCCCCGCCGCGAGCGGCGTACGGCCACCCGTCGGCAGCGACTCCAGCCGGGCCGCCGCCGCGTCCACCGACGACGTGGGCGGCAGCGCCACCTCCGCGGCCGACCCGCGGAAGGTCACCAGACCCACCTTGTCCCGCCGCTGGTAGGCGTCCAGCAGCAGCGACAGCACGGCGCCCTTCACGGCGCTCATCCGCTGCCGCGCCGCCATGGAACCGGAGGCGTCGACCACGAACAGCACGAGGTTGCCCTCACGCCCCTCACGCGTCGCCTGCCGCAGATCGTCCCGGCGCACGACCAGCCCGCGCCCGGACCGCCCGCGCGCCCGCTGGTGCGGGGCGGCCGCCTGCACGGTCGCCGCCAGGTGCAGCTTCGTCAGCGCCCCCTGCGGCCGCCGCGCCCCTGTGGTCCGCCCGTGCTCGGTCCGTGCCCGCGAACGCCGCCCGGCGGCGCCCTCACCGATCCCCGGCACGCTCAGCACCTTGGCGCGGAACGGCTCGGCGGCCCGCGCGGGGGCCTGCTCCGAGGCCCCCGAGGCCTGCGGCTCGCCGCCCTCCCCGGCCTCCGGGCGCGCGCCCGTGTCCCCGCCCTGCGGCCCGGCGTCCGGCGCCGGCTGCCCGCCGCCCCCGTCCGGGCCGCCGCCGTCCGGGCCCGGGTCGGGGTCGGAGTCGGGGTCCGGATCGTCGTCGCGGGAGAACTCCTCCAGCGTCTCGTCGAGCTTGTTCTCGTCCAACCCGGGCGCGTCAAAGGGATTGCGCCTGCGCCGGTGCGGCAGCGCCAGCAGCGCCGCCTGCCGCACGTCCTCGGCGAGCACGTCGGTCCGCCCGGCCCACGCGGCCAGCGCGGTCGCCGTGCGCGCCATCACGATGTCGGCCCGCATCCCATCCACCTCGAACGCGCTGCACACCACTGCGATCTGACGCAGCGCCCCGTCGCCCAGCCGCACCTGCGGCAGCAACTCCCGCGCTGCCGTGATCCGCTGCCGTACGGCGGCCTCCTCGCCGGCCCAGCGCGCGGCGAAGCCGGCCGGGTCGTCGTCGTAGGCCAGCCTGCGCCGGACGACCTCCACCCGCTGGTCGGGCTCCCGCGAGGCGGCCACCTCGACCGTGAGACCGAAGCGGTCCAGCAACTGCGGCCGCAGCTCGCCCTCTTCCGGGTTCATGGTGCCCACGAGCAGGAACCGCGCCGCGTGCCGCACGGAGACGCCCTCACGCTCGACGTAGGAGGCGCCCATCGCCGCCGCGTCCAACAACAGGTCCACGAGGTGGTCGTGGAGCAGGTTGACCTCGTCGACGTAGAGGATGCCGCGGTGCGCGTCGGCGAGCAGGCCGGGCTCGAAGGCCTTCACGCCCTCGGCGAGCGCCCGCTCGATGTCGAGGGCGCCGACCAGCCGGTCCTCGGAGGCGCCGACGGGCAGTTCGACCATGCGCGCGGGACGCGTCGTACCGGCCCCCGGCTCGTGCGGCCCGTCCGGGCAGGACGGGTCCGGCGCCGCCGGGTCGCAGGAGAACCGGCACCCGGGAACGACGGCGACCTCGGGCAGCAGCGCCGAAAGGGCACGCACCGCCGTCGACTTCGCCGTGCCCTTCTCGCCGCGCACCAGCACGCCGCCGACCGCCGGGGACACCGCGTTCAGCAGCAGCGCGAGCCGCAGGTCGTCCTGCCCGACGACGGCCGTGAACGGAAAGGGGGTACTCACTTCTCGTCGCCCTCCAAGTCGCCTTCCAGCTCCAGGTAGGTGGCGCGCAGCCGCTCCAGCGTCTCCGCGTCCGGCTCCGCCCACAGCCCACGGTCCGCCGCCTCCAGCAGCCGCTCGGTGATCCCCCTCAGCGCCCACGGGTTGGACTGCTTCATGAAGTCCCGGTTCTCGGCGTCGAAGACGTACTCCGCGCTGAGCTTCTCGTACATCCAGTCGTCGACCACGCCCGCCGTGGCGTCGTAGCCGAAGAGGTAGTCCACGGTCGCCGCCATCTCGAAGGCGCCCTTGTAGCCGTGCCGACGCATGGCCGCCATCCACCGCGGGTTGACCACCCGGGCGCGGAACACCCGGTGGGTCTCCTCGCCCAGCGTCCGGGTCTTCACCTGGTCCGGTACGGCGGAGTCGCCGACGTACGCCTCCGGGCTCGCGCCCGTCAGGTGGCGCACCATGGCGACCATGCCGCCGTGGTACTGGAAGTAGTCGTCCGCGTCGACCAGGTCGTGCTCACGCGTGTCGACGTTCTTCGCGGCCACCGCGATCCGCCGGAACGCCGTCTCCATGTCCCCGCGCGCCGCCCGCCCGTCCAGCCCGCGGCCGTACGCGTAACCGCCCCACACCGCGTACACCTCGGCGAGGTCGGCGTCGGAGCGCCAGTTGCGGGCGTCGATCAGCGGCAGCAGGCCCGCGCCGTACGCGCCCGGCTTGGAGCCGAAGACGCGGGCCGTGGCGCGGCGCCGGTCGCCGTGGGCGGCGGTGTCCTCGTCGGCGTGCGCCTTGACGTGGTTCTGGTCGGCCGGCTCGTCCAGCTCCGCCACCGCCCGCACCGCGTCGTCGATCAGCCCGACCACGTGCGGGAAGGCGTCCCGGAAGAAGCCGGAGATGCGGACCGTGACGTCGATGCGCGGCCGGCCCAGCTCCGCCAGGGGCACGATCTCGAAGCCGGTGACCCGGCGCGAGGCGTCGTCCCACACCGGGCGGCAGCCCAGCAGCGCCAGGATCTCGGCGATGTCGTCGCCCTGGGTGCGCATCGCGGACGTGCCCCACACGGTGAGGCCGACGGACTTCGGATACTCCCCGGTGTCCTGCAGGTAGCGCGCCACGAGCGAGTCGGCGAGCGACTGGCCGACCTCCCAACTGAGCCGGGAGGGGATGGCCTTGGGGTCGACGGAGTAGAAGTTCCGGCCGGTCGGCAGGACGTTGACCAGACCGCGGGTGGGCGAGCCCGACGGGCCCGCCGGGACGTAACCGCCGTCCAGCGCCCGCAGGATGTGCCCGATCTCGTCCGTGGTGCGCGCCAGCCGGGGCACGACCTCGGCGCACGCGAACTCCACCACCGCGACGGCGTCGGGGAGTTCGGCGCCCAGCACCTCGCGCACCAGCGGCGCGCTCTCCGCGACCGCCCAGTCACGCGCCTCCATGCCCTCCGCGATCCGCCGGCACAGCAGCTCCAGCAGGTCGATCGCGTCGGCGGCCGTGCGCGCCGGGCCGTCGACCAGGTCGGTCAGTTCGGCCGGCAGCTTCACCGGGGCGCCCGGCTCGGCCAGCAACTCCTTCTCGACGAGCCCGAAATGCGCCGCGAGCGAGGCCCGCAGACCCGGCAGCGCGTTCGCTTGCCCGCCCCACACCTGCGACGCCCGCAGCACTGCGAGGACCAGGTTCACGCGCGGCTCGCCGACCGGACCGCCGCCGAGGATGTGCAGGCCGTCGCGGATCTGCACGTCCTTGATCTCGCACAGGTAGCCGTCGATGTGCATGACGAACTCGTCGAACGCCGCGTCGTCCGGCTGCTCGTCGACGTGCAGGTCGTGGTGCAGCTCGGCCGCCTTGACCAGCGTCCAGATCTGCGCGCGCACGGCCGGCGCCTTCGCCGGGTCCAGGTCGGAGACGAGGGCGTACTCGTCGAGGAGCTGCTCCAGCTTGGCCAGGTCGCCGTAGGTGTCGGCGCGGGCCATCGGCGGCACCAGGTGGTCGACGACCGTGGCGTGCCCGCGCCGCTTGGCCTGGGTGCCCTCGCCGGGGTCGTTGACGATGAACGGGTAGATCAGCGGCAGGTCGCCGAGTACGGCGTCCGGGGCGCACCCCGGGCCGAGCCCCAGGCCCTTGCCGGGCAGCCACTCCATCGTGCCGTGCTTGCCCATGTGCACGATCGCGTCGGCGCCGAAACTGTTCTCCAGCCAGCGGTAGGCGGCCAGGTAGTGGTGCGACGGCGGCATGTCGGGGTCGTGATAGATCGCGATCGGGTTCTCGCCGAAACCGCGCGGCGGCTGGATCATCACCACGACGTTCCCGAACTGGAGGGAGGCGAGGACGATGTCGTCGCCGTCGACGTACAGCGAGCCCGGCGGCTCGCCCCACGCCTCCAGCATGGCGTCCCGCAGTCCGGGGTCCAGCGTGTCGAACCACGCCCGGTAGTCGGCGAGCGGCACCCGCGCGGGCGCGGCGGCCAGCTGCTCCTCCGTCAGCCACTCCACGTCGTGTCCGCCGGCCTCGATGAGCCGGTGGATCAACTCGTCGCCGCCGGAGGGGTATTCGGTGAGCGCGTACCCGGCGTCCCGCAGCGCGTCCAGGACCCGGACCGCGGACGCGGGCGTGTCGAGGCCGACCGCGTTGCCGACCCGGGAGTGCTTGGTCGGGTAGGCGGTGAAGACGAGCGCGACCTTCTTGTCGGCGTTGGGCTTGTGCCGCAGCCGCGCGTGACGTACGGCGATCCCGGCGACCCGGGCGGCCCGCTCGGGGTCGGCGACGTACACGGGCACGTCGTCCGGCCCCTGCTCCTTGAAGGAGAACGGCACGGTGATCAGCCGGCCGTCGAACTCCGGGATCGCGACCTGCATCGCCGCGTCCATGGGGGAGAGGGCGGCGTCGGACTCGTCCCAGGCGGCCCTGGACGACGTCAGGCACAGCCCTTGCAGCACCGGGATGTTCAGCGCCGCGAGCGCGCCCACGTCCCACGCCTCTTCGTCGCCGCCCGCCGACGCCTGCGAGGCGTGCGTGCCGCCGGCCGCGAGGACGGTGGCGGCCAGGGCGTCGGCCCGGCCCAGGACCTCGTACAGCCCGGCGTCCGCCCCGCGCAGCGAACCGCAGTAGACGGGCAGGGCGTTGGCGCCGTGCGCCTCGATCGCGTCGCACAGGGTGTCCACGAAGGCGGTGTTGCCGCTGAGTTCGTGGGCCCGGTAGAACAGCACGCCCACCGTGGGGCGGCCGTCGAGCAGGGCGCGCTCGCCGTGGACGCCGTACTCGGGCATCTGCTGCGGCTCGACGAACCCCTCGCCGGTCAGCAGCACGGTGTCGGACAGGAACCGGGCCAGCTCGGTCAGGTTGGCGGGACCGCCCTCCACGAGGTAGCGCAGCGCCTCGGCGACGACGCCGGCCGGCGCCGACGACTCGGCCATCAGCTCCGCGTCCGGCACGGCCTCCCCGCCGAGCAGCACGGTCGGCACGCCGGACGCCTTCAGCGCGGCCAGCCCGTCCTCCCAGGCGCGCTTGCCGCCGAGCAGCCGTACGACGGCGATGTCGGCGCCCGCGAGCAGCCGCGGCAGTTCCCCGGCGACGTCCACCCGGGTCGGGTTGCCGATCCGGTAGGAGGCGCCGGAGGCGCGGGCCGCCAGCAGATCCGTGTCGGCGGTCGACAACAACAACACTGTGCTCATGCGGGCGCTCCCGGTGGGATGAAGGGCAGTCCTTGCGGCGCGCCGGACTCGATGAGCCGCCACAGCGCGTCCGTGTCCGCGTGCTGTTCGATCAGGTCGCCGAGCCGGTCGAGCTGCTCCTCGCGCAGCGCGGCGAACGAGGTGCCGTCGGCGGGCACGAAACGGCGGCCCGCGGCGGCCGCCACCTCGCGCAGGAAGGCCCGCCGGAAGCCGTCCGACTCCAGCGAGCCGTGCCAGTGCGTGCCCCAGGTCTGCCCGACCCGGCAGCCGTCCAGGCTGTGTCCTTCGTCATCAGAGATGAACGCCTGCCCTCCCTCGACGGAGGCGACCCCGTGGTGGATCTCGTAGCCCTCGACCCGTTCGCCCAGGGCCTCGCCCACCGGCCGGGTGAGGGTCTTCTCGCGGGCGAACCGCACCCGCACGGGCAGCACGCCGAGGCCGTCGACGTGTCCGCGCCGGCTCTCCACGTCGTCCTCGATGTGCTCGCCGAGGATCTGGAAGCCGCCGCAGATGCCGAGCACCGGCCGCCCCTCGGCGGCCCTGCGCACCAGCGCCTCCGCGAGCCGCCGCTCGCGCAGCCACTGGAGGGCCTGCACGGTGCCCCGGGTGCCGGGGATCACCACGAGGTCGGCGTCCGCCAGCTCCTCGGGCCGGTCCACGAACCGCACGACGACGCCCGGTTCGGCGGCCAGCGCGTCCACGTCGGTGAAGTTCGACATCAGCGGGACCGCGCAGACGGCGACGCGGAGGACGTCCTCGCCCACCGGCGGGGCGGTGTTGGACTCCCGCACCGTCCCCCTCAGGGAAACGCGCAGTCCGTCCTCCTCGTCGATGCCGAGACCGTGCCGGAAGGGCAGCACGCCGTAGGTGTGCCGGCCGGTGAGCCCGTGCAGCATGTCCAGGCCCGGCTGGAGCAGGGAGACGTCGCCGCGGAACTTGTTGACGAGGAACCCGGCGACGAGTTCCTGGTCCTCGCGGGAGAGCAGGGCGACGGTCCCGAAGAAGGAGGCGAAGACGCCCCCGCGGTCGATGTCGCCGACCACGAGCACGGGCAGCCCGGCGTTGCGGGCGATCCCCATGTTCACGATGTCGGTCCGCCGCAGGTTGATCTCCGCGGGCGAACCGGCCCCTTCACAGATCACCGCGTCATACGTGCCCCGCAGTTCGGCGAGACAGTCGAGCACCGTCCCGAGCAGCTTCTGCTGCCGCCCGCCGTGATAGCCGCGCGCGCTCATCTCGCCCACCGGCTTGCCCATCAGCACGACCTGGCTGCGCTGCTCGCCGCCCGGCTTGAGCAGCACGGGGTTCATCAGCGCGGTCGGCTCGACGCGGCACGCCTGCGCCTGCATGGCCTGCGCCCGCCCGATCTCCGCGCCCTCGCGGGTGACGAACGAGTTGAGCGACATGTTCTGCGCCTTGAACGGCGCGACCTTGACGCCCTGTCGCACCAGCCAGCGGCAGATGCCGGCCGTGACGACGCTCTTGCCGGCGTCGGAGGTGGTGCCGGCGACGAGGAGTCCACCGTTCATTTCCCGTGTCCCTTCACGAGGCTCACGACGAGGCGTGCGGCGGCACAGGCGCCGAGCGCGAGCAGACCGACCCGCCGGGACAGCCGCACGGCCCGTTCGATGTCGGGCACGGCGACGGCGCGCCCGTCCCGGTTCAGCACCGGCCGGTGCTCGACGCGCCCCCCGTACGACAGCGTTCCGCCCAGCCGCACGCCGAGCGCGCCCGCGAACGACGCCTCCACCGGCCCGGCGTTGGGGCTCGGGTGCCGGCCGGCGTCGGCGCGCCAGGCCCGCACGGCGCCCCGCCGGTCGTCGCCGGCCACGGCCGCGAGTACGGCGGTGAGCCGGGCGCCCGGCCATCCGGCCACGTCGTCGAGGCGGGCGGAGGCCCATCCGAACCGCCGGTACCTCGGGGACCGGTGCCCGACCATGGCGTCGAGCGTGTTGACGGCCCGGAACCCGACCAGCCCCGGCACGCCGGCGACGGCGCCCCACACGAGGGCTCCCACCACGGCGTCGGAGGTGTTCTCGGCGACCGACTCGACGACGGCGCGGGCGATCCCGTCGGCGTCCAGGGTCTGCGGATCGCGCCCGCACAGGTGCGGCAGCCGCGCCCGCGCGGCCTCCACGTCCCCCGCCTCCAGGGCCCGCCCGATCACCCGGGCCTCCCGGGCGAGCGACGTCCCCCCGACGACGGCCCAGGTGGCGGCGCCGGTCAGCGCGACCGAGGCGGCGGGGGAGGGGCGTACGGCACGGGCGGCGAGGGCGCCCAGCGCCGCCGCTCCGCCCGCGCACACGACGGCGTGCAGCGAGCCCCACCCGCGGTGGTCCCGCCACAGCACCCGTTCCACGGCGCCGGCGGCCCGTCCGAACGCGGCGACCGGGTGCCCGCGGCGCGGATCGCCGAGGAGCAGGTCGGTCACGAGTCCGGCGGCGGCGCCGTACGCGAAGACGCGATCGGCACGCATCGGCTCAGCCGGCCGCGGGGTCGGGCAGGTCTCGGGCGGTGTTCCTCGGCCGGCAGCCGCGCATGGCGATATGTCCTCACTCAGGGTGTCCACGCCCTGGTTCGACGAGACCGGCGGTGAGAGTTCCTGGCTCCCGGGGCTCGCACCCCGGTGACAGTGGCGGGACCGCGCCGGACTCGCACCGGCTTCCTCTCCTGCCGCCGTAATTGGCCCCGGCAGTCCACCACGGGGCCGGAAGGGCCGTCAACCTGCCGCTGACCTGCGGCGGGGGAGTGTGCTGAGGCCCACACGCGAGGGGTCGCCGGGGTCGCGGGAACGCGTGGGGAAGCGCGCGGGAAACCGCGTAGGGAAACGCGTGGGGAAACGCCTGGTGCCGGGACGGATCACCGTCCCGGCACCAGGGGGAGTCGGACCGCGGGCCTCAGCCCTTGGCCATGATCAGGTTGATGCCGTACGCCACCGCCGCCGCGCAGGCGGCGAAGCACACGTACGCGCCGGTGACCGCGAGGGCCGCCGAGTCGCCCTGCGCCACCGCCCGCTCGCGGCGCGACAGGCCCATGACGCCCAGGGTGAACAGGGCCACGAGGCCCACGGTGACCCCGAGGCTGACGCCGAAGACGGAGCCGAGGGCTGCCCAGTCGATCTTCATGCTGCTTCTCTTCCTTCTGCCGGGGATCAGACCGCGGCGGCCGGCGGGGTGGCCGGGGTGGCGGGGGTGGCCGGGTCGGGGGTGGCGGTCGCGGGGGCCGGGGCGGCCGGCGACGGGATCGTCGCCGTGAGCTCCTCGGTCACCGGGCCGGCCGGGGGCGGCGTCACGGCGGCGATCGCCGCGGTGACCACGCCGTCCGGCTCCTCGACGTGGTTGACGTTGCTGTGGTCGACGACCTCGCGGCGGGAGATCTTCCAGATCGCGGCGCTGGAGGCGACCAGGAAGACGGCGACGACGGCGGTGCCCCAGTCGCCGAGACCGGTGACCGACTCGGCGAGCGCGCCGACCAGGGCGGCGGCCGGGAGCGTCAGCACCCAGGCGACGACCATCCGGGTGGCGGTCGACCAGCGGACCACGCCGCCCTTGCGGCCGAGGCCCGCGCCCATCACCGAACCGGAGACGACGTGCGTGGTGGACAGGGAGAAGCCGAGGTGGGAGGAGGCCAGGATGGCCGTGGCCGCGCTGGTCTGGGCGGCGAAGCCCTGCTGCGGCTGCAGGTCGGTCAGGCCCTTGCCCATGGTGCGGATGATGCGCCAGCCGCCGATGTAGGTGCCGAGCGCGATGGCCAGACCGGCGGAGAGGATGACCCAGGTGGGCGGGTCGGAGTCGGGGGCGACGACGCCGCCGGCGACCAGGGCGAGGGTGATGATGCCCATCGTCTTCTGCGCGTCGTTCGTGCCGTGGGCCAGGGAGACCAGGCCCGCGGAGGCGATCTGGCCGGCCCGGTAACCCTTGTCGGCGGCCTTGCCGTCGGCCTTCCGGCCGAGCGTGTACGACAGGCGCGTGGCGAACATCGCCGCCACTCCCGCGACGACCGGGGCGGCGACCGCGGGGATCAGCACCTTGGTCACCAGCACGTCACCGTGGACCGCGCCCATGCCCGCCGAGGCGACGGTGGCGCCGATCAGGCCGCCCATCAGGGCGTGCGAGGAGCTGGAGGGAAGCCCGACCAGCCAGGTCAGCAGGTTCCAGAGGATCGCGCCGACCAGTGCGGCGAAGATGACCTCGGGACGGATGCCGGTCTCGTCGACGAGACCCTTGGAGATCGTGTTGGCGACCTCCACGGAGAGGAAAGCGCCCACAAGGTTGAGCACGGCGGACATGGCCACCGCGACCTTGGGCTTGAGTGCGCCGGTCGAGATGGTCGTGGCCATCGCGTTGGCGGTGTCGTGGAAACCGTTCGTGAAATCGAACGCGAGTGCGGTAGCCACCACAATCGCGAGGATCAGCGAGAAGTTTTCCATTTACCCAGGCAATCGTTCGAGGTCATTGGCGCGTCGAACGTACGTAACCTGGGTGAACGGAAGATGAACTGAGGCGGGCCGCAGGGTGTCTGAAAAAGGGGGTCGGCGGTTCCGCCGTCCCGCCTGCCCGCGATGGCGGTGACGGCCGGGTTTCGCGTGGTCACGTACCGTGTTCCCGCTCGGAACGGCGGCGGGCCCGAGGGTGTCCTGGCAGGATCGCCGCATGGCTGAGCAGCGAGCGGACCGGCGGGGCGGACGAGGCGGACGGGATGCCCGGGAGGGTGCGCGGACCGGCCCGGCGGAGCGGGGGAGGGCGGTGCGGGCCGAGGAGGTGCGCGCCTGGGGGGACCTCGTCGCCACGGCCCGGCGCACGGTGGCCGACGGGCTGGTCGTCGGCACGTCCGGCAACGTCTCGGTGCGCGTCGGGGACACCGTCCTCGTCACGCCCTCGGGGGTGCCGTACGACCGGCTGACCGCGGGCGACGTGACCGGCGTCGGCCTCGACGGCCGGCAGGTGCTCGGCTCGCTGGTGCCGACCAGCGAACTGCCCATGCATCTCGCCGTCTACCGCACGACCGCGGCCCGCGCCGTCGTCCACACCCACGCCGTGCACGCGACGGCCGTCTCCACCCTCGTCCCCGAACTGCCGACGATCCACTACATGGCCGCCGCACTCGGCGGACCCGTCCGGGTTGCCCCTTATGCGGCTTACGGCACCGATGAGTTGGCCGAGAACATGCTCCACGCCCTCGCCGGCCGCTTCGGCTGCCTGCTGCAGAACCACGGCACCGTCACCTACGGCGCGACCCTCGAACAGGCCTACGACCGCACGGCCCAGCTCGAGTGGATGTGCCGTCTGTGGCTGACGGCGTCCGCGGTCCCGGGGCTGTCACCGTCCCTGCTGACGGCGGAGCAGCTGGCGGACGTGGGGGAGCGGCTGCGCGGATACGGACAGCGCGACCGACCCGCCCCGGACGCACCTACCTCGGACGCACCTACCTCGGACGCACCTACCTCGGACTGACCCGCCCCGGCCCGGCCCGCTTCGGACGCACCTACCCCGGACCGGCCCGCCTCGGGCCGACCCGCCTCTGATCCACCCCGGCGTACTTCGGCGGACCCCGGCGCACCCCCGGTGACCCGCCGGTCCCGCCCGTCCCGCCCGTCCCACCCCGGCTCCGCCCCCGCGCACATCGCCGCGTCACTCCGCCCCGTCCGCCCGCTGGCCGGTGACGCGGTCGGCCGGGACACTGGACGGGTGCGCACCGTCAAAGCATCGGCCGCCGCCGTCACCGCCGCCCTGGCGGCCGGCGCGGCGAGCGTGGCCGCCGGCCGGCTGGCCAGCGACGCCGCGCTCAGGGCGCAGCCGGGCAGGCCCCTGCCCACCGAACCCCGGCTCACCGTGCACGCCACGGCCCCGGACCGGATCGCCCTGACCCGCGACCTCGCCTCGACGCGCCCCGGCACCTACGGCCTCACCGACGCCGGCGCCCACGCCGTCGTCGGCCCCGTCCTGGGCACCGCGGGGAACTCCGCCGACGCGGTCGTGCGCCGTCTGGAACGCGTCACGCGCGGCACCCTCGAACCCGGCGACAAGGTGTGGTTCACCCCCAACCTCCACGTCGGCGACCCGGGCACCGCACTCGGCCTCGACCACGCCGAGGTCGGCATCCCCGGCGAACTCGGCTCCCTGCCCGCCTGGTTCGTCCACGGCGTGCGGCAGACCTGGGTGATCGCGGTGCACGGCCTGGGCACCACCCGCGAACTCGCCCTGAACGTCATGGAGTTCCTGCACGGCCGGCGCTTCCCGGTGCTCGCCCTCGCCTACCGCGGCGACCCCGGCGCCCCCCGCTCCCCGGACGGCCTGAGCCACCTGGGCGAGACCGAGTGGCGCGACCTGGACGCGGCGATCCGCTACGCCGTGCGGCAGGGCGCCCGGCAGGTCGTCCTGTACGGCTGGTCCACCGGCGCCACCATGGCGCTGCGCGCCGCGCTGCACTCGGGTGTGCGCGAGCGCGTCTCCGGCCTGGTCCTGGACTCCCCGGTCCTCGACTGGACGACGACGCTGCGCGCCCTCGCCGCGGCCCGCCGCACGCCGGCCCCCCTGCTGCCGCTCGCCGTGCGGGCCGCGCAGGGCCGCACCGGCCTGTACGGCGACCGCTCGGCCGGCCTGGTGGACGCGGCCCGGCTCACCGTCCCGGCCCTCGTCTTCCACGGCCCGGGCGACACCCTGGCCCCCTGGGAGCTCTCCCGCGGCCTCGCCCGCGCCCTGCCCGGCCTCGTCGCCCTGCACACGGTCCGGGACGCCCCGCACGGAGCGATGTGGAACGCCGACCCGGCGGCCTACGAGGAGGCGCTGCGCCGCTTCCTCACCCCCCTGATGTGAGCCGCGGCGAGCCCCCTCCCGGCCCCGGTCCCGGAGATTCCGTTTGCGGCCGCGGAAGTGGCCTGTTCCGGGTGCCCTGAGGCCCTGCGGAAGCCGGACTTCCGCCCTGTCCGGCGGTCATGGTGACATTCCGTTTGGGTTTTCGGACCGTCAACCGGAAGACTGCACCCGTGACGTCCCGTATCCCGCGCGACTCCAGGCTTCGACTCGTCCGCCCGCGACCCCTGGCCGCCGCCCCCTCAGCAGTGAACCAGCGGCGCCCGCGGCGCGCCGCCCCCCGCCCTCCGGAGGGCACACCGGCCCCCGCGGAACTGGCCAGGATGGCTCGCTCCGGCCTGGCCGCCGCGGCCCGCGTCGCGCGCTGGGCCGACACCGCGCTCGGCGTGGGCCGGGACGGCGTGACCGCCGACGGAAAGGCCACCCTCTCCGACGCGACCGCCGAACACGCGGCGGCGGACCTGGGCCTGAGCGTGGCTCAGGTGCGCGCCGACTGGGACATCGCCCGCCTCGCCGGCCTGGTGGAGGTGCACGGCGGCCGCGCCCGGCCCGGCTGGCGGCTGCGCGCCTGGGACCGCGACGACAGCGCCGTCCTGCGCGGCTGGGTCGCCCTCTTCGACGCCTGGTCGCTCGCCTACCCCGAGCCCGCGCACCACGAGCCCGCCGCCGTCGCCGAGGTCGTCTCGGCCATGCCGCAGGTGCTCTCCTTCCTCCAGCTGTCCGCCGGCCCGGTCCCCGTGGAGCAGCTCCTGGACCTCCTGGAGCAGCGGGTCACCGAACTGCGCACCGAGCGCTGCGAGATCCCCTACGGCCCCCAGCCCGATCCGGCCCTCGAGACCGGCTGGCAGGACACGCCCCTCGCGCCCCTCCTCGACTGGGCCCTGCATGCCCTCGCCTCCGTCGGCGCGCTCACCTGCGGCGACGGACAGGCCACCCTGACCCCGCTCGGCAGCTGGGCGGTCTGGGTCAAGCTGGAGCAGATCTGCGTCGCCGCCCAGAGCCCCGCCGGGAATATCGAGCAGAGCGCCGAGGACATGCTCCGCGGCTGCGCCCAGCTGCGCCCGAACGCCGCCCGCGCCGAGTACCGCGCCTGGCTCGCCGCCCGCCCCGTGGGCAGCGCCGTCACCGAGCTGCTGGCGGCCGCCCGTGGCGAGGACGCCCTGCTGCGCGGTCTCGCCTTCGAGGCGCTGCGCGTGGTCGGCGCCCCCGCCGAGGCGGACGTGCGTTCCGTGGCCGACGAGCCGACGCTGCGGCCCTACGCCCTGCTGTGGCTCGCCGAGCACGACGGCATCGACCCGGAGGACGCCCACGAGGTCCTCACCCGGGAGGAGGCCACCTGGCTGTGGGTGGACACCGCCGCCGCCGTCGCCGACCACGGCGAGGCACCCATGCTGGTGCGCCACCTGGAGTCCGCAGTGCAGGCGACCGTGCCGGCCCTGCTCGACGAGGTGCGCGCCGTCGGCCACCCCCGCACCGTGCAGGTCCTGGTCGCGCTGGCCGCCGCGCACCCCGACCCGGCCCTCGCCAAGGCCGTCCGCCGCGCCGCCTTCCAGGTGCACACCGGCGGGGACTAGCAACGGCGGGGAACAGCACCGGCGGGGAACAGCACCGGCCGCGGACCGGCCGGCCGGGGAGCGCGGAAGGGCTCCGGCCTCCGTCAGGCCCCGATCTCCGGGGCGTACGTGCCGAAGCTCCATATGTTGCCCTCGACGTCCCGGGCCATGTAGTCCCGCGCGCCGTAATCCTGGTCCGTCGGGGGCATGAGGATCTCCGCGCCGTGCTCCGCGGCGTGACGGTGGTGTGCGTCGACGTCGTCCACGACGACGTACACCCCGGTGGTGCCCGCGTCCTTCATGGCCGCGTCGAAGACGCCGCCGCGGCCCTTGGAGCCGATCATCACCGCGCCGTTGCCCTGCACCAGCTCGGCGTGCATGACCACGCCGTCCTCCCCCTCGTACAGCGACAGCTCGGTGAAGCCGAAGGCCTCCGTGAGCTGCCTGATCGCCGCTTTCGCGTCCGCGTACAGAAGCGTCGGACAGATGCTCGGACGCCCGCCGTGCGTGCTGGCCATACCGGTCACTCCCTCGGGATCACGCCGGAAATGTCATCCTCCGCCCAGTGTGACAGCGGCCACTGACAACGGCCCGCGCCCCGTGGAGCCGGAAAAGCGCTTGCATGCGCCCGTTAGACTTCTCCCATGGCCATTCTCCTCGCGCATTAGACGGCGGGAACGTCCTCAGCCGCCCACCCGCCAACCCCTGTCCGCCCTGGAGTCTGTCCGTGATCTCCGCTTCCGGTATCGAGCTGCGCGCCGGTGCCCGCATCCTCATCGAGAACGCCAGCTTCCGCGTCGCCAAGGGCGACCGCATCGGCCTGGTCGGCCGCAACGGCGCCGGCAAGACCACCCTCACCAAGTGCCTCGCAGGCGAGGGCATCCCCGCCGCCGGCACCATCACCCGCTCCGGCGAGGTCGGCTACCTCCCGCAGGACCCGCGCACCGGCGACCTGGACGTCCTCGCCCGCGACCGCGTCCTGTCCGCCCGCGGGCTCGACGTACTGATCCGCAAGATGCGCGAGAACGAGCAGCGCATCGCGAACGGCCAGGGCGCCACCCGCGAGAAGGCCCTCAAGCAGTACGAGCGCCAGGAGACGGAGTTCCTCACCAAGGGCGGGTACGCCGCCGAGGCCGAGGCCGCCACCATCGCCGCCGCGCTCAACCTGCCCGACCGGGTGCTGAACCAGCCGCTGCACACCCTCTCCGGCGGTCAGCGCCGCCGTATCGAGCTGGCCCGCATCCTGTTCTCCGACGCGGACACCCTGCTGCTGGACGAGCCCACCAACCACCTCGACGCCGACTCGATCATCTGGCTGCGCGACTACCTCAAGACCTACCGCGGCGGCTTCATCGTGATCTCCCACGACGTCGACCTGGTCGAGACGGTCGTCAACAAGGTGTTCTACCTGGACGCCAACCGCGCCCAGATCGACATCTACAACATGGGCTGGAAGCTGTACCAGCAGCAGCGCGAGGCCGACGAGAAGCGCCGCAAGCGCGAGCGCGCCAACGCCGAGAAGAAGGCCGCCGCGCTGCATTCGCAGGCCGACAAGATGCGCGCCAAGGCCACCAAGACGGTCGCCGCGCAGAACATGGCCCGCAGGGCCGACAAGCTGCTCGCCGGCCTCGAGGCCGTCCGGCAGTCCGACAAGGTCGCCAAGCTGCGCTTCCCGGAGCCCGCGCCCTGCGGCAAGACCCCGCTGACGGCCGAGGGCCTGTCGAAGTCGTACGGCTCGCTGGAGATCTTCACCGACGTCGACCTGGCCGTCGACAAGGGCTCCCGGGTCGTCATCCTCGGCCTCAACGGCGCCGGCAAGACCACCCTGCTGCGCCTGCTGGCCGGCGTCGAACAGCCCGACACCGGCATGGTCGTCCCCGGCCACGGCCTCAAGCTCGGCTACTACGCCCAGGAGCACGAGACCCTGGACCCCGAGCGCACGGTGCTGGAGAACATGCGCTCGGCGGCCCCCGACATGGACCTCGTCGAGGTCCGCAAGGTGCTGGGCTCGTTCCTGTTCTCCGGCGACGACGTGGACAAGCCGGCCGGTGTGCTCTCCGGCGGCGAGAAGACCCGCCTCGCCCTGGCCACCCTGGTGGTGTCCTCGGCGAACGTGCTGCTCCTGGACGAGCCGACCAACAACCTCGACCCGGCCAGCCGCGAGGAGATCCTCGGCGCGCTGCGCACCTACAAGGGCGCCGTCGTCCTGGTCACACACGACGAGGGCGCCGTCGAGGCGCTGCAGCCGGAGCGCATCATCCTGCTCCCGGACGGCGTCGAGGACCTGTGGGGTTCCGACTACGCGGACCTCGTCGCCCTCGCTTGACCGAACTCGTGATCAACGGCGTAGGGATCATTCGGCTCATCGTTGATCCGTCATCTGAGTGAGATCGCCTGGTACCCGGGTGTGTCCGCCATCGATTTCGCGGCCGAGTCCTCCATCACCGGGGGCTCGGCCGCCGCGCGTCGCTGACCAGGAACTTCGCCGGTGAACCCGTTCGGCCCAACGAACGCAACAGTGCGGAAGCAGGCGTTCCGCATGTGGGGATGTGCTCCTGTCGTCACAAGCCTGTCTCACGGACCTTGCCGAATGGGTGGCCATGAGCGCCCGGAGGGGTGATCATGAGGAGACCAGAGCGCACTTCCCATGAGGAGGCACGGGTGGCCGAGACTCTGAAGAAGGGCAGCCGGGTGACCGGCGCCGCGCGCGACAAGCTCGCGGCAGACCTGAAGAAGAAGTACGACTCCGGTGCGAGCATCCGGGCGCTGGCCGAGGAGACCGGCCGCTCGTATGGCTTCGTACACCGGATGCTGAGCGAATCGGGCGTCACGCTGCGTGGGCGTGGCGGGGCGACTCGCGGCAAGAAGGCCGCTTCGTCCTGACCCGGGCGGCCCATCGGCTTCGATGGTGGCCACCCGGTCGGTCTCCCCTCGGCCCTTGAGGCACCCGGGGGGACGTGAGGCCGGCCGGGTGGTTACTGTGCAGTCACTTAGCTCTGCTCTGCTGACCGCACTCATCGGAGGCGCCCCATGGCTTCGCCCGCCCAGGACCTCGGTCCGGTTCTCGACAAGGACGGCGTACGGCTCACCGTCGACGACGCGATCGCCACGGTGACGCTGACCAACCCGGCCAAGCGCAACGCGCAGAGCGCCCCCCTGTGGCGGGCGCTCGCCGAGGCGGGGCGGCTGCTGCCGGGGTCGGTCCGTGTCGTCGTGCTGCGCGCCGAGGGCCAGTCGTTCTCGGCCGGTCTCGACCGGCGCATGCTGACGCCCGAGGGAATCGAAGGCGAGCCGACCTTCCTCGACCTCGCGCGCAGCAGCGACAGCGAACTGGACGCGGCCATCGCCGAGTACCAGGAGGCGTTCACCTGGTGGCGGCGCAGCGACATCGTGTCGATCGCCGCTGTCCAGGGACACGCCATCGGGGCGGGCTTCCAGCTCGCGCTCGCCTGTGACCTGCGCGTCGTCGCGCACGACGTGCAGTTCGCCATGCGCGAGACCAGCCTCGGACTGGTCCCCGACCTCACCGGCACGCACCCGCTGGTGAGCCTGGTCGGTTACGCCCGGGCGCTGGAGATCTGCGCCACCGGGCGCTACGTGCAGGCCGAGGAGGCCGTGAGCACCGGCCTGGCGAACCTCGCCGTGCCCGCGGACCAGCTCTCCGACGCGGTGCGGGACCTGGCGTCGGCGCTGCTGGCCGCCCCTCGCGACGCCGTGATCGAGACCAAGGCGCTGCTGCGCGGCGCGCAGGGACGTTCGTACGACGACCAGCGCGCCGCCGAACGCGCGGCCCAGGCCCGCCGACTGCGAG
This sequence comes from Streptomyces sp. NPDC020490, assembly GCF_044335305.1. Taxonomy (NCBI): domain Bacteria; kingdom Bacillati; phylum Actinomycetota; class Actinomycetes; order Kitasatosporales; family Streptomycetaceae; genus Streptomyces; species Streptomyces sp. NPDC020490. Next base: position 129,200 of record NZ_JBIRUY010000021.1, read on the forward strand.
ACCTCGCCGGCCTCGGCGAATAGGCCCCGGCCGACAGCGGCTGGCGGCCAGCGGCGAGTCGCCGTGCCGGCGGACCGCGGTCAGCGGACCGGGTCGGCCGACAGCGGCGATCCGACCGCGCCAGCTGACAGCGGCGAGTCACCTGTGCCGGCGGACGGCGGTCAGCCGACCGGGTCAGCCGACAGCGCCAGCCGACCGCGCCGGCCGACAGCGGCCAGCGGATAGCGCTGAGCGCCGGCGGACTGGGTCGGCCGACAGCGGCGAGCCGACCGCGCCGGCGGACCGGGTCGGCGGCCAGCGGTGAGTCGAGCGCGCCAGCCGGCAGCGGCCGGCCGACGGGGCAGCCGGCCGCGGTGGCGGACCGCGGTGAGCCGATCGCCCTCAGCCGACCGCGGTCACCAGTACCGCCACCGTCGGGCGCCCGGGCAGTGTCCCGGCCACCGCCCCGCGGACCCGCCGGGCCACCTCCACGGCCCGGTGGCCCGCCGCCACCGCCACCTCCACCCGTACGTGGCGGTGCGGCAGGCCGGCCCGCGTCCGCCGCTCCTCGACGTGCACGGCGCGCCCCAGCACGGCCGTCAGCCGGTCCACGCCGGCGACGCCCAGGACGGCCGCGGTCACGCGTTCCTCGTCCGGCGTCCCCGGCCGGGCGGCCTCCGGCGACCGCGGCGACGCGACCGGCGTGCGCTCCGGCTCGGCGTCCAGCAGGGCCGCCACCCGCAGGTCCACCTCCGTCACCGCCGGCCCCAGCAGCCGCACGGCCGCGGCGGCCAGGGCCGCGCGCAGCCGGGCCGCCGTCGCCGGCAGCGGCTCGGCCGCCGACGCAGCGAACTCCGCCGTCACCCGCAGCGGGCCCGGCGGCAGGGCACCGGGCGGCGGCGGCACGACGGGCTCGGACACGTCCTCCGGGTCGGCCAGTCCGATCCGCAGCGCGTCGACCCGCACGCCGGACACTTCCCGCGCCGCCCGCCGCAGCACCGCCCCGGCCGCCTGCTCCGAGATCCACGCGCCGTCGCGGGGACCGCCCAGGGGCAGCAGCCGGCCGAGCGCCAGCCGCTGCCGTACCGCGTGCGTCCACTGCTCCGCCGTCATTGCTCCAGCCTGCCGCATATCCGGCGCACCGTGGCTCAGGCCCGCTTACCGTGGTCGGAGGGGGACCACAACGCGACCGCACGACCACGCGACCGGAAGGGACGTGACCGCGATGACCGAGATGACGGAGCGGAACCGGCCGGGGACCCCGGCAGGGCAGAACGAGGTGCCGGAGACTCCGGCAACGCGCAGGGTGCAGGCGGCGCGGCGCGGCAGCGGGGACCCCGCCACTCGCGGGCGCACCACCATCGCCGACGGCGTCGTCGAGAAGATCGCCGGAATGGCCGCGCGGGACGTGCTCGGCGTGCACACCCTGGGCAGCGGGCTCAGCCGCACCTTCGGCGCGGTGCGCGACCGGGTCCCGGGCGGCTCGAAGTCCGTGGCACGCGGGGTGAAGGCCGAGGTCGGCGAGGTGCAGACCGCGCTCGACCTGGAGATCGTCGTCGACTACGGCGTGTCGATCGCCGACGTCGCCAGGGCCGTCCGGGAGAACGTCGTGGCGGCGGTGGAACGCATGACCGGCCTGGAGGTCGTCGAGGTCAACATCGCGGTCAGCGATGTCAAACTGCCGGAGGAAGAGGGCGAGGAGCCGGAGCCCCGGATCCAGTGACCGGAGGGCCACCGGACCGTCCGCACCGCTGAGGGGAGCGCACCATGAGCAGGGCCGTGGTCGGCATGATCGCCGGAATGGCGCTGGGATTCGCCGGATACTTCGGCGGCTTCGGGGCCTTCCTGCTGGTGGCCGCCATGGGCGCGGTCGGCTTCGTCGTCGGCCGGTTCCTGGAGGGGGACCTGGAGGTCGGCGACTTCTTCCGCCCGCGTGACGGCCGGCGGCGGTGACGTCCGTGAGCGCCGGATCCGAAGCGTCCCGCAGGCCCCTGGCCGCCGTCGCGCCGGGCGAACGCGGGGCGCTCCGGATCGCCGACCGGGTCGTCGCCAAGATCGCCGGACAGGCCGCCCGGGAGGCGCTCGGCGAGCTGCCCGCCCCGGCCGCGCCCCCGTACGCCACCGTCGTGGTGCGTCACGAGACCGCCCACGTCCGCGTCCACCTCGAACTCGGCTACCCCTGCGACATCGGCGCCCGGTGCCGCGCCGTGCGTCGGCACGTGGCCCGGCGGGTAGGCGACTTGGTGGCAATGGAGGTGCCGGAGGTCGCCGTGCACGTGGAACGGCTGCACCTGGCCCCGGCGCACGACGCGGCACAGGGGAGGACGCGATGAGCGAGCCCCAGGGCCCCCAGGGCTTCGAGGGCACGACACAGCGGCTGCCGGTGGTCGAGCGGGACGCCGGCCCGGCCGAGGAGTACGGGCCACCGCCCCCGCCGCAGGGCGAGGGCGGCCGGGAGAGCCGCTTCTGGTCGGCGCGCCGGGTCCCCGCTGGCGTCACGGCGCTGCTGCTCCTGCTCGTCGCGGGCGTCTTCCTCTACGACGTCGCCGCCGTGCGCGCCCACCGCCCCGCCCTGGGCTGGCGCCGGGAGTTCGCCCGGCAGCTCGCCGAGCGGCCCCTCGACGACACCTGGGTGCTGCTCGGCGCGGCGGTCGCCGCCGTCCTCGGCCTGTGGCTGCTCGTGCTGGCCGCCACGCCGGGCCTGCGCGACGTCCTGCCGATGCGGCGCACCCACCCCGACGTCCGCGCCGGACTGCACCGTGCGGCCGCCGCCCTGGTGCTGCGCGACCGTGCCATGGAGGTGGCCGGCATCCAGTCGGTGCGGGTGCGGATCGGCCGCGCCCGCGCCGACGTGCGCGCCGTCTCGCACTTCCGGGACCTGGACGACGTACGCGCCGACCTGGACACCGTGCTCACCGACGCCGTCGGCGGCCTGGGGCTGGCCCGGCCGCCCGCCCTGTCGGTGCACGTGCGCCGGCCCGGACGGAAGGGGTGAGCGCGGTGCTCGCGATCGTCAACCGGGTGCTGATCGGGACCGCCGGCCTGCTGCTGTTCCTGCTGGGCGGCTCCGTGCTGGCCGTCGGGCTGGGCCTGCGTCCGCCGTCCTGGTGGATCCACCACGGCCGGCACGACGTGCTGCTCGACCAAGCAGAACGGATCCGCTGGCGGGACGCCGGCTGGTGGTGGCCGACCGTCCTGGCCGTCCTCGCCGTCCTGGTCCTGCTGGCCCTGTGGTGGCTGGCCGCGGTCCTGCGCCGGCACCGCCTCGGCGAGGTCCTGGTCGACACCGGCGACGGCGAGGGCGCCCTGCTGCGGGGGAAGGCGCTGGAGGGCGTGCTGGCCCGCGAGGCGGGCGAAGCGGACGGCGTCGCGGCGGCCCACGTCCGGCTCACCGGCCGGCGCACCGCGCCCGAGGCCCGCGTGGCTCTGCGTCTGGAGCCGCACGTGGACCCCGGCACGGTCCTGCACGACCTCACCGGCCGGGCCCTGAGGCACGCCCGCGACTCGGCGGGCCTCGCCGCGCTCCCCGCGGAGATTCGCCTCAGGAGCGTCAAGTACCGTGCGGAAAGGGTGAGTTGACGGCAGCGGAGGACGGGCGGGCCGCCGTGACCCGTGGCGGAGGACGGGCGGGCCGCCGTGACCCGTGGCGGAGGACGGGCGGGCCGCCGTGACCCGTGGCGGACGACCGGCGGGCCGCCGTGACCCGCGGCCGGGTTCAGAACCCGTGCCGCATCCCCCCGTCCACCGGCACCATGATCCCCGTCAGGTAGGACGCGGCCGGCGACAGCAGGAACGCGGCCACCCGGCCGAACTCCTCCGGCGCCCCGTACCGCCGCAGGGGGATCCGCGACTCCTGGGCGGCCCGCGTGGCCTCCGGGTCCGCGGACAGCGCGTCCAGCTCGCGCACCCGGTCGGTGTCGATGCGGGCCGGCAGCAGCCCCAGCACCCGCACGCCCCGCGGCCCCAGCTCGTCCGCGAGGGACTTGGCGAACCCGGCGAGCCCGGGCCGCAGGCCGTTGGAGATGGTCAGCGCCGGGATCGGCTCGTACACCGACGTGGACAGCACGAAGCCGATGACGCCGCCCGCGTCCAGCTCCGCCGCGGCCGCCCGCGCCAGCCGCACCGCTCCGAGGAACACCGACTCGAACGCCGCGCGCCACTGCTCGTCCGTGTTGTCCGCGACGAACCCGGCCGGCGGTCCGCCGACGCTGACGAGGATGCCGTGGAAGCCGCCGAAGCGCTCGCGCGCCGCCGCGATCAGCCGCGCGGGCGCCTCCGGGTCCGCGTTGTCCACGGCCACCCCGGCGGCGTTCGGCCCCAGCGCGGCCGCCGCGTCGGCGACCCGCTGCTCGTCCCGCCCCGAGATGACCACCTTCGCCCCGTCGGCGACGAGTTCCCGTGCGGCGGCGTGGCCGAGGCCGTTCGTGGCTCCGGTGACGACGTACACCCGGTCCTTCAGTCCAAGATCCATGTCCCTATCCTGCCTCCTCGTCCCCGAACAGGGCGAGGGCGGTGTTGACCAGGCCGATGTGGCTGAACGCCTGCGGGAAGTTGCCGAGCTGGCTGCCGGCGACGGGGTCGTACTCCTCCGACAGCAGCCCCACGTCGTTGACGAGGCCCACCAGGCGTTCGAACAGCTCCCGCGCCTCCGCGGTGCGGCCGGCCGCGTGCAGCGCGTCCGCGAGCCAGAACGAGCAGACCAGGAAGGCGCCCTCGCCCCCGGGCAGCCTGTCGACGGTCGAGTTGTCGCTGCTGTAGCGGCGCAGCAGCCCCCGGTGGCCCAGTTCCGCGCGGACCGCGTCGATCGTGCCGGTCACGCGCGGGTCGTCGGGCGGCAGGAAGCCGACGCGCGGGATGAGCAGCAGCGAGGCGTCGAGCTCACGGGACCCGTAGTACTGGGTGAAGGTGCCGCGTTCGGCGTCGTAGCCCTTCTCGCACACCTCGCGGTGCACCTCCTCGCGCATCTCGCGCCAGCCGTCGAGGTCGCCGCCCAGCTCGGGGTGGTCCTCCAGCGCCCGCACCGCCCGGTCGGCGGCCACCCACACCATCACCTTGGAGTGGACGAACTGGCGCCGGCCGCCGCGCACCTCCCACAGCCCCTCGTCCGGCTGCCGCCAGTGCGTGCGCAGCCAGTCGACGAGGGTGCGCTGGAGCGCCCAGATGTCCGGCTTGGGGGCCAGCCCCGAACGGCGTGCCAGCGCCAGCGAGTCCATCACCTCGCCGTACACGTCCAGTTGGAGCTGGTTGACGGCCCCGTTGCCGATCCGTACCGGGGTGGAGCCGGCGAAGCCGGACAGCCACGGCAGCTCCAGCTCGGACAGCCGCCGCTCGCCCGCCAGGCCGTACATGATCCGCAGGTCGGCCGGGTCGCCCGCGACCGCGCGCAGCAGCCAGTCCCGCCAGGCCGCCGCCTCCTCGTGGTAGCCGCAGGCCAGCAGGGCGCCGAGGGTGAGGGTGGAGTCGCGCAGCCAGCAGTAGCGGTAGTCCCAGTTGCGCACCCCGCCCGGCTCCTCCGGGAGCGAGGTGGTGGTGGCGGCGACGATGCCGCCGGTCGGCGCGTAGGTGAGGGCCTTCAGCGTGATGAGGGAGCGCACCACCGCGTCCCGGTGCGGGCCCCGGTAGCCGCAGCGGGCGGTCCACGCCCGCCAGTCGGCGACGGCCGCCTTCAGCGCCCGGTGCGGGTCGATCTGCGGCGGGCGAGGCTCGTGGGAGGGGTGCCAGGTGAGGACGAACGCCACCTTCTGGCCCGGGGAGACCGTGAACTCCGCGCGGGTGCTGAGGTTTTCGCCCCAGGTGTGCACGGCGGGCTCGCTGCGCAGCCAGACCGAGTCCGGCCCGGCGACGGCCACCCGGTGACCGTCGGTGCGGCGCACCCACGGCACGATGGAGCCGTAGTCGAAGCGCAGCCGCAGCGTGCTGCGGACGGTGACCTCGCCGCGCAGGCCCTCGACGATGCGTACGAGGTCGGGCGCGCGGTCGCGCTGCGGCATCAGGTCGGTGACGCGGATCGCGCCCTCGGCGGTCTCCCACTCGGTGTCCAGCACCAGGGTGCCGGGGCGGTAGGCGCGCCGGGTGCAGGGGCCGGCGACGCCTTTCGGGGCGATGCGCCAGTGGCCGTTGTCCGCGTCGCCGAGCAGACGGGCGAAGCAGGCGCCGGAGTCGAACCTGGGCAGGCACAGCCAGTCGACCGAACCGTCCCTGCCGATCAGGGCGGCGGTCTGTTCGTCGCCGACGATCGCGTAGTCCTCGATCCGTGGGTGCACGGAGTCCGGATTCCCGGCGGACCGAGGGGGCAATCAGGGCAGCGACCGGGGGAGTGACGGGTGGGCGGCCCCGCCGCCCGCGCCGGAGAAGATCACCCCGGGATGGGAAGGAGCCTGGTTGAGCACCCACAGGCCGAGCAGGGTGGCCAGGGCGAAGACGACGGTGATCAGCACGACGAGGACCAGCCGCCGCCGGCGCTCCCGGCGCAGCCAGTCGCCGCGTGCCGTGCGATAGGCGTCGGGCGCCGGCCGCACCTCGCCGGCCAGCGCCTCGAGCGCCTCGCGCAGTCCCCGTTCGGTGCGGTCCGGGCCGGTGTCGTTCATCGCCGGGCCTCCATCGCCTTGTTCAGCGCGGCGATGCCGCGTGCCGTGTGTGTCTTCACCGAGCCGCCGGAGATACCCATCGTGGCGGCTATCTCGCTCTCCTTCAGACCCAGCCAGTGCCGCAGCACGAGCGCCTCCCGCTGGCGGGCCGGCAACTGCTGCAGCGCGTCGATCAGCACCCGCTGGTCGTCGCGCAGCAGCGCGGTGCTCTCGGCGGAGGCGACGGCCTCGTCGAGCGGGCTCGGCGGGTTCTCCGCGTGCCTGCGGGCCACCTGGAGGTGACGTATGCGCATCCGGGTCAGGTTGCACACCGTGGAGCGCAGGTACGCCTCGGCCGCCTCGATGTCCCGCAGCCGCCGCCACTTGCGGTAGATCTGGTAGTACGCCTCGGCCACCACGTTCTCCGGATCGTCGGCGCCGAGCAGCACGGCCAGGCGGAGCATCGAGGAGTAGTGCAGCTCGAAGAGCCGGGCGAGCGCGGCCTCGCGTTCCAGCTCGGCCGGGTCCTGTGCGGCGGGTGCCAGGGCCTCGGCGGGCGGTCGCGGGGACGGCTCCTGCACCGGAGCGGGATGTCTGCGTCTCACGGGTTGTTCGCTCCCGTCTCGGGGCGCCGCCTGACGGCCAGGCGGGACGGCAGGTCGGTCAGATCGGCGCCGCGCGGGACGCCGAGCCGTTCCAGGGCCGCGGTGCCGGTCACCGCGACGGCCAGATTGAGCACGAGGGCGGCCAGCCCGGCGTAGACCTCGAACGGTCCGAAGCCCAGGGCGAGGGTGGAGGAGAACCCGTCCCGTACGACCATGACGGTCCCGGCGGCCATGCCCACGCCCCACCCGGCGAGCAGCGCCCGCGGGTGCAGCCGTCCGCTGAACAGCCCGATCGCCACCGCCGGGAAGATCTGCAGGATCCACACCCCGCCCAGGAGCTGCAGGTTGACGGCGTCCTGGTCGCGCAGCCCGAACACGAACGCGATCGCCCCCACCTTCGCGGTGAGCGACACCGCCTTGGCGATGCGCACCTGCCGCTTGGGCGTGGCGGTGGGCTGGACGTACTCGACGTACACATTTCGTACGAAGCCGGTGGCGGCGGTGATCGACATGACGGCGGCCGGGACCAGCGCCCCCACGGTGAGAGCGCCGAACACCAGCCCGGCCAGCGGCCCAGGCATCAGCCGGTCGACCAGCATCGGCACCGCGGACTCGGCGCCGCCGCGCGGCGCGCGCACCCCGGCCGCGAGGGCCGCGATGCCGAGGAAGCCGAAGAGCGCCAGCAGTCCCGTCCAGGCGGGCAGGGCCACCGACACCTTGCGCAGGGTGCGCGGCCCGTCGGCGGCGAAACCGGCGGTGAGCACGTGCGGGTACATCAGCAGGGCGAGGGCCGAGCCGAGGGCCAGGGTGCCATACGCGGGCTGCTGTTCGGGGGACAGCACCAGCGCCGGGCTGCCCAGCCGCCGTGCCGCCCCGTCGAAGACCGCGCCGGGGCCGTGCAGCTTCTCCAGCACCAGCCAGGTCACGGCCATGAGCGAGACGAACACCGCCACCGCCTTCAGCGCGGAGATGACCGCCGGCGCGCGCAGCCCGTGCCGGTACGTCGCCACCGCGAGCCCCGCGAACAGCGCCACCATCGTCAGGTCGCCGGCCGCGCCCCGCGGAGACACACCCCCTGCCGTCAGCACCGCGCGTATCCCGAGCAGCTGCAGCGCGAGGTACGGCATCGTCGCCAGGATGCCGGTCAGCGCGACCACCAGCGCCAGCGGCGGCGAGCCGTAGCGTCCGCGCACGAAGTCGGCGGCGGTCACATAGCCGTGCCGCCGGGCCACGGTCCACAGGCGGGGCAGCAGCACGAAGGCGAGCGGGCAGACGATCACCGTGTACGGCACGGCGAAGAAGGCGGACGCGCCGTTGCCGTACGCCAGGCCCGGCACGGCGGTGAAGGTGTACGCGGTGTAGACGGTGCCGCCCAGCAGCAGCCAGGTCCACACCGGGCCGAGGCTGCGGTCGGCCAGCGCCCAGCCCTCCAGGGAGGGCAGCCGGTCGTTCGGGTGCAGCCGCCGCGCGGTGACGGCCAGCAGCGACGCCCCGCCGATCACGGCGAGGAACGTCGCGGTCATGGCGCCGTCGGCCATGGGTCACCGTCCTTGGTGTGCCTGTGCCCTCTCGGGTGAGTTGCGCGAGGGGCCCGCCCGGAGGACAGGAAACCGGCGGGAAATCTTCTCGACATTCGCTGTCAACCGGTTCGGGCGAGTGGGCAACTCTTGCACAGACCCACAGCGGACGGGAGAGGAGCGCAGGTCATGGCACGGACCGGCCGGCACCGGCTACGGCGCGTCGCGATCGCCGTACTGCTCCTCGCGCCCGCCGCGGGCCTGCTGTGGGTGCCGTTGTACGCGGGCGCTGGTCCGCGGCTCGCGGGGACGCCGTTCTTCTTCTGGTACCAGCTCGCCTGGGTGCCGGGGTCCGGCCTGTGCCTGCTCGCCGCGTACGCGCTGACCCGCGAGCGCCCTCACTGATCCGCACCCCTTCTTCTTTACCTTTCCCGCCGGTCCGGCCGCGGCCCGTCACCGATCCGCCGCCCGTCCACCGCGCACGTCCCGTCACACCGTCCAGGTGAGGAGTCGTCATGTCTACGTCAGCCATGCCCGAATCCGGCCGCGCAGCGCCGCAGAGATCCCGTACGCGGTCCCTGTTGCTGTGGGGCGCCGTTTCCCTGCTCGGCGCGATCGCCTGGGGCGTGCTCGCCCTGGCCCGCGGTGAGGAGATCTCCGCCGTCTGGCTGGTGGTGGCCGCGCTCGGCTCGTACGCCATCGCCTACCGCTTCTACTCCCGCTTCATCGCCCGCCGGGTGCTGCAGCCCGACGACCGCCGGGCCACCCCCGCCGAACGCCTCGAGGACGGCGTCGACTTCCACCCCACCGACCGCAGGGTCCTCCTCGGCCACCACTTCGCCGCGATCGCCGGCGCCGGACCGCTGGTCGGGCCGGTGCTCGCGGCCCAGATGGGCTATCTGCCCGGCACCCTGTGGATCGTGGCCGGAGTCATCTTCGCCGGAGCGGTGCAGGACATGGTGGTGCTGTTCCTGTCGATGCGGCGCGACGGCACCTCGCTCGGGCAGATGGCCCGCGACGAGATCGGCCGGGTGGGCGGGGCCGCGGCCCTGGTCGCGGTCTTCGCCATCATGATCATCCTGCTGGGCGTGCTGGCGCTGGTCGTCGTCAACGCGCTCGCCCATTCCCCGTGGGGCACCTTCTCGGTCGCCATGACCATCCCCATCGCCCTGTTCATGGGCTTCTGGCTGCACCGCATCCGGCCCGGCCGGGTCGTGGAGACCAGCCTCATCGGCGTGGCGCTGCTGCTCCTGGCCATCGTCGGCGGCAGTTGGGTGCAGGACTCCTCGCTGGCGTCCGCGTTCACCCTGAGCCCGACGACCCTCGTCTTCTGCCTGATCGGCTACGGCTTCGTCGCCTCCGTCCTGCCGGTGTGGATGCTGCTCGCCCCGCGCGACTACCTCTCCACCTTCATGAAGATCGGCACGATCGCGCTCCTCGCGGTCGGCGTGGTCGTGGCCGCGCCGGTGCTGCGGGCGGACGCGGTGAGCGACTTCGCCTCCTCGGGCGCCGGGCCCGTCTTCGCGGGGGCGCTGTTCCCCTTCCTCTTCATCACCATCGCGTGCGGCGCGCTCTCCGGCTTCCACGCCCTGGTCTCCTCGGGCACCACCCCGAAGCTGATCGCGAAGGAGTCGCAGGTCCGGATGATCGGCTACGGCGCCATGCTGATGGAGTCGTTCGTCGCGATCATGGCGCTGATCGCCGCGGCGGCGCTGGAACCGGGCCTGTACTACGCCATGAACGCACCGGCCGGACTGCTCGGCGCGACCGCCGAGTCCGCCTCGCACGCCGTGGCCGGCCTCGGCTTCACCATCACGCCCGACCAGCTCACCCAGGCGGCGAAGTCGGTGGAGGAGCAGACGCTCATCGCCCGGTCCGGCGGGGCGCCCACGCTCGCGGTCGGCATGTCGGAGATCTTCTCCGGGCTGTTCGGCGGCAACGCGATGAAGGCCTTCTGGTACCACTTCGCGATCATGTTCGAGGCGCTGTTCATCCTGACGACCGTCGACGCGGGCACCCGGGTCGGCCGCTTCATGCTCCAGGACATGCTCGGCAACGTGTGGAAGCCGGTCGGCCGGGTCAACTGGAAGCCGGGCATCTGGCTGTGCAGCGGCCTGGTGGTCGCCGCGTGGGGCTACTTCCTCTACAGCGGCGCCACCGACCCGCTCGGCGGAATCAACCAGCTCTTCCCGCTCTTCGGCATCGCCAACCAGTTGCTCGCCGCGATCGCCCTGACCGTCTGCACCACGGTCCTGGTCAAGTCCGGCCGCCTGCGCTGGGCCTGGGTCACCGGCGTCCCGCTGGCCTGGGTGGTGGCCATCACCTTCACCGCCGGATGGCAGAAGATCTTCTCCGACGATCCCAAGATCGGCTTCTTCGCCCAGCGCGCCCGCTACTCCGACGCCCTCGACGCCGGGCAGGTCCTGCCGCCCGCGAAGAGCCTCGACGACATGCACACCGTCGTCACCAACTCCACCGTCGACGGCGTGCTGATCGCGCTGTTCCTGCTCCTGGTCGCGGTCGTCATCGTCAACGCCGCGGTGGTGTGCGTACGGGCGGTACGGACTCCGGGAGCGCTGCCGACCAGCGAGGCGCCGTACGTGGAGTCCCGCATCGACGTGCCCGCGCGGGAAGGCGCGCCCCTGGCGGGAGCCCCGTCGTGAGCCCTGCCGTGAGCGTCCGCCACTGGGCCCGGACGGTGCGGTGGTATCTGCGGGAGCTGACCGGCGAGGCGGAGTACGACCGCTACTGCGCACGTCACCGGCGTCACCACCCGAAGGCCCCGGTGCCGACCCGGCGGGAGTACCAGGTGCTGCGCTCCCTGCACCGGGAGACGCATCCGCAGGGCCGCTGCTGCTGACGCGGGCCTCCCGAACCGCGGGGCGGGCGGAACTCCGGCCCCACGCCGCCCGCCCCCGCGCCTCTACTCACCCGAGGGGACCGACATGCTCAGACGCCGACCCTCCCTGCTGATCCGTCCCTCGCTGGACGATGAGACCCTGCACGAGATCCTCACCGATCTCCGCCCGGCGGGGCAGCTCCACGGCCTCGGCGCCGGGCGCAGCCGCCCCCTGTGGCAGCCGGTCGCCGATCTGCTGCACACCACAGGGCGCGACTGGGACCGCCGGGCGCACCGGCTCTCCGTCCTGGCGAGCCGGCTGCCGGCCGCCGTCGCCGAGCGCTGGATCGCCGACCGGCCCGACGACGGCGACGCCCTCGCCCTGCACGCCTTCACGCTGGCCGGGCGCGGTCCGGCGGCCGGCGCCGAGCGGGCGTGTCTGCGTGCGGCGCGGGCCTGCCCGGACGACCCGGCTCCCTGGCTGGCGCTGCTGGCACTGCGCTACGCCTGCGGGGCTCCCGTCCGGGACGCGGTGGCCGTGTGGACCGAGGCCGTCACCCGTGCCCCGTGGCACCGCGGCGCCTACCACGGGATGCTGCGCCACCTGTCCCCGCGCGGCCACGGCACCGTCCCCGACATGCTGGACTTCGCCCGGCACAGCGCCGCCCGGGCACCGTACGGCTCACCGCTCGCCCTGCTGCCGGTGGCGGCCCGCGTGGAACTCCTCGCCCACCGCGAGCGGCACACGCCCCTCGGCGCGGGCGGTCTCTGGAACGAGCCACGGGCCGCGCAGGAGATCGACGCGGCTCTGGACGGCTGGTTCCGTACCGCCGCCGCGCCCCACGCCGAAGCGCTCGCCGACCTCAACATCCTGGCCTTCGCGCTGGTCCGGGCGCACCGCCCGGAAGACGCCGGGCCCGTCTTCGAGCGCATCGGCCGGCACATGACGCCCCACCCGTGGAACATGCTGCCCGATCCGCGGCGCACGTTCCTGTACTGGCGGGACCGGCTGGTGGGACGCCGGCGCGGCTGACGCCTCCGTGCCTAGACCGCCGCCGGTTCGGCGTCGGCCGGCTTCTGTCCCGCCGCCTGCGCCCGGTCGCGTACCTCACGGCGTACCAGGGCCCACCAGCCCACGGGGACGGCCGCGGCGAACAGCCACCACTGGATCATGTACGCGTAGTTCAGCGGCGCGTCCTCGCTGCCCGGATCGGAGATCAGTTGCGGGGTGCCGCCCTTCGGCTCGGGCGCGGTCTGCTGGACGTACCCGCCGAGGACCCGGGCGCCGAGCCGACGCGCCTGCTCCGCGCTGTCGATCAGCATGATCTGCCGGTCCGGCAGGCCCTTGAGGTCCTTGATGCCGCTCGCCGCGGTCGTCTCGTCGGGCATCAGCCGCCCGGTGACGGTGACCTGCCCGCGCGGGGGAGCGGGGACCTCGGGGAACGCGCTCTGGCTCCGGTCGTTCGCGGGGACCCAGCCGCGGTTGACCAGCAGCACCTTGCCGTCGGTCAGCACGAACGGGGTCAGCACGTGGTAGCCGACCTCGCCGTCGGAGTTGGTGCGGCGCCGGACGACGACCTCGTGGGCGGTGTCGTAGCTGCCCCGGGCGGTCACGATGCGGTACTTCTGCTCGCCGGTCACGGCGTGTCCGGGGGAGGTCAGCCGCTCCACGGGCACCGGATCCGCGTGCAGCGCCTCGGAGACCTGCTGGTTGCGGGCGCTGCGCTCGTCGTAGCGGTGCATCTGCCAGAAGCCCAGCCTGATCATGGTGGGGATCAGGAGCAGGGCGACCAGGGTGAGGATCACCCACTGCCGGGACAACAGGAAGCGGTACACCCCACGACCGTACAACCCGGGCGGGGGGTGTCCGCAGGCGGGTCAGAGCTCAGAGCTCCGGACAGAACGGGCGCCCGGCGCATTCTGTCCCGAGCTCTCAGACCCGGTCGACGATCCCCGTCCTCCCCTCCGCGCGGGCGCAGTGGCCGCCGCAGTACCAGTGGCCCTCGACCTCGACGCCCTGGCCGATGATCTGCACCCGGCAGTGCTCGCAGATCGGGGCCATGCGGTGGATCGCACAGGAGAAGCAGTCGAAGACGTGCACCGCGCCCTGTGCGTGGACCTCGAAGGTCATTCCGTAGTCATTGCCGCAAACTTCGCATCTCGCCATGCGCCACAGAGTGGGCCGTCACCGCCGCGCGGGCGAGCGGGCCGTGGGCGAGTCGTGCCGCAATCACCCGTCCGTACGGGTCACTCGTCCGCCGGTTCCACGTTTGCGAGCAGTTGCCCGAACGCCGCCTCGTCGACGACCGGCGTCCCGTACTGCCGCGCCTTGAGCACCTTGGACGTGCCGGCGTCCGGGTCGTTCGTGACGAGCAGGCTGGTCAGCCGGGACAGGCTCGTCGCGACGTGCAGCCCGGCCTCGACCGCGCGGTCCTCCAGCAGCTCGCGGTCGACCGAGGTGTCCCCGGAGAAGGCGACCCGCATGCCCTGCTTGAGCGGTCTGCCCTCCTGGTACCGCCCCGGGTTGGGATACGGGCAGGCCGGCCTCTTCCGGGACGGGCGCCAGCCGCCGGCGCGGTAGCCGCCGTAGCCGCCGTGGCCATCGGCCTGCCGGCCGATGCGCGGGGCGGGCCGGTCCGTCCACTCCGTCAGCGGCCGGCACTCCTGCAGCGGCAGCCGCACGCTGCCCGCCGCGGCCGCCCGGAGGCTCGGCCGGAACGCCTCCGCCAGCACCCGCGCGTCGTCCAGCGCGTGGTGCGCCCGCTGCTGCACGACGCCGAAGTGGGCGGCCAGCGACTCGAGCTTGTGGTTGGGCAGCGGCAGGCCCAGCTGCTTGGACAGTGCGATGGTGCACAGCCGCTGCCGCACCGGCGCCTCGCACTCGGCGCGCGCGTACTCCCGGGCGATCATCTGCCAGTCGAAGACCGCGTTGTGCGCGACGAGCACCCGGTCCCGCAGCCGGGCCGCGAACTCCTCGGCGACCTCCCGGAACAGCGGCGCCCCTTCGAGCACCTCGCTCGTCAGGCCGTGTATCCACACCGGGCCCGGGTCGCGCTCCGGGTTGACGAGGGTGTACCAGTGGTCCTCGACATCGCCGCGCGCGTCCAGCCGGTAGACGGCCGCGGAGATGATCCGGTCGTCCCGGGCCAGGCCGGTGGTCTCCACGTCAACGACCGCGTATCCCTGGGGATACGCGGCCGGCCACGTCGTGGGGGAGGACGCTGGCGTCGTGCGGTCTTCGAGCATGGTTCCTGAGGATAAGGGCCGTGACTGACAGTCCTCTCCGTCAGGTGCCTTCTCGTACAGACGTGTTCGAGCATCCATGATGTCTGTGATGTCGGTGATGTAACCATATGCGGCGCACGGGAGGGCCGCGAGCGCTGCCGGTCCCGCCTCAAGGGGCGCTGTTCCGTGGCCGGTTGGGATCCCGGGCGTCCGAGGGCCGGTTCCGCGGCCCCCGCTGCCGGGCGGTAACCGGACGAGGTGAGACCATTCCGGCGTGATGGAACCTACGCACGACGAGGCCCACGAGGGTGGAATGGGCCAGCGGCTCAACTGGCTGCGGGCCGCCGTCCTCGGCGCCAACGACGGCATCGTCTCCACCGCCGGCCTGGTCGTCGGCGTGGCCGGAGCGACCGACGACCGGGCCGCCCTGCTCACCGCCGGACTGGCCGGGCTGCTGGCCGGGTCGATGTCGATGGCCGCCGGGGAGTACGTGTCCGTCTCCACCCAGCGGGACTCGGAGAAGGCCGCCCTGGCCATGGAACGGCGGGAGCTGCGCGAGTCGCCGGAGGCCGAACTGGAGGAGCTGACCGGGCTGTTGGAGGCGCGCGGACTGTCGCGCGAGCTCGCCCGGGAGGCGGCCGAGCAGCTGACGCGCCGGGACGCGCTGCGCGCGCACGCGCGCGTGGAGCTCGGCATCGACCCCGACGAGCTGACCAACCCCTGGCACGCGGCATGGGCGAGCTTCCTGGCGTTCACCGTGGGCGCGCTGCTGCCGCTGCTCGCGATCGTGCTGCCGCCCGCGGACTGGCGGCTGTGGATCACCGTGGTCTCGGTGCTGGCCGCCCTTGTCCTCACCGGCTGGTCCAGCGCCCGGCTGGGCGCCGCCGCGCCGGGCCGGGCGGTGCTGCGCAACGTCATGGGCGGGGCGCTGGCCATGGGCATCACCTACGCGGCGGGGACCCTGCTGGGGGCGGTCGGGGTGTGAAACCCGCCGCGGCGGCCGGACCACGGGCCGTCCATTGGCGGAGACGGCCAAGAAGCAAGCGCGTACCCCTGGTAATACTTGTCGGTAACAACCTCTAGCCCGCGGCTCACCGGCGCCTTTACGGTGCCCTCATGCCGAACCTGCCCGATGTCGTGCTGTGGTCGATACCCGCCTTCGTGCTGCTCGCCGTCGTCGAGATGGTCAGCGTGCGGATCCATCCCGACGAGGACGCCGCCGGGTACGCGGCGAAGGACGCGGCCACCAGCGTCGGCATGGGCCTCGGCAGCCTCTTCTTCGACTTCCTCTGGAAGATCCCGATCGTCGCGATCTACTCGGCGGTCTACGAACTCACGCCCCTGCGGGTCCCCGTCCTGTGGTGGACCGTCCCGCTGATGCTGCTCGGGCAGGACTTCTTCTACTACTGGTCCCACCGCGGCCACCACGTCGTCCGCATCCTGTGGGCCTGTCACGTCGTCCACCACTCCAGCCGGAAGTTCAACCTCACCACCGCGCTGCGTCAGCCCTGGACCTCCCTGACGGCCTGGCCGTTCTACCTCCCCCTCGTCGCCGTCGGCGTGCACCCGGCCGCGCTCGCGTTCTGCTCCTCGGTGAGCCTCGTCTACCAGTTCTGGATCCACACCGAGCGGATCGACAGGATGCCGCGCTGGTTCGAGTTCGTGCTCAACACGCCGTCCCACCACCGCGTCCACCACGCCTCCCAGGGCGGCTACCTGGACCGCAACTTCGGCGGGATCCTCATCGTCTGGGACCGGCTGTTCGGATCCTGGGTGGCGGAGACCGACCGGCCCGTCTACGGGCTGACCAAGAACATCGACACGTACAACCCGGTCAAGGTGGCCACCCACGAGTACGTCGCCATCGCCAGGGACCTCAGGGCGGCGGCCGGCTGGCGCGAGCGGGCCGGACGGCTGCTGCGCGGGCCGGGCTGGCAGCCGGCGCCCGCCGCCGCGGTGCGCGCCGAGAAGACGGCCGAAGGATCGGCCGAAGGAACGGCCGAGGAGACGGCGGCCGCGTGAACCCCTCGCACGCCTCCCGAGCGGCGTCGGCCGCCCTCACCGCGTTCACCGTCGTCACGCTCGTCGACCTGGTCAGCCTCGCGGCCGGCTTCCACCCCGGGCACACCGCCGCCAAGCCGCTGCTGATGCCGCTCCTGGCCGCCTGGGCCGGGCTGCGGGGAGCGCCCCGGCTGCTGATCGCCGCCCTCCTGCTCGGCTGGGGCGGCGACGTGCTGCTCATGTCCGGCGCCGACGCGGCCTTCCTCGCCGGGATGGCGTCCTTCGCGGCCGGACACGTGTGCTATCTCGCCCTGTTCCGCGCGCACGGCACCGCACGCGCGCGGACCGGTCCGCTCGCCCTCGGCTACGCCGTCGTCCTCGCCGCGACGGTCGTCCTGCTGTGGCCGGACCTCCCGGCGGGCCTGCGGCTGCCCGTGGCCTGCTACAGCACCCTGCTCACGGCCATGGCGTGCACCGCCGCCGTCCGCTTCGGCGCCGTGGCGGGGCTCGGCGGCGCGCTGTTCATGCTCTCCGACACCCTCATCGCGACCGGCATCGCCGAGTGGCCCCAGCCGCCCCGCCCCGATTTCTGGGTCATGCTGACGTACACGGCCGCGCAGCTCCTCCTGGCCCGGGGCGTCCTCGGCGAGCGCCCCGCACCGCGGGAGCCGCGCCGGGCGGTGCGCTCGGCCGCCCCGTGAGCGGGCCGTGCGAACGGTCCCGGCGCGGGCCGGGGCTCACCATCTGATGGGCAGCGGCAGCGCCGTCAGCAGCCCCGACACCACGACCACCGCCGCCAGGACGACGACCTCCGCCCGTGCCGGGGCGCAGGCGGTGAGCGGGCGGGCCGCCCGGCGCAGCCGGATCCGCGCCCACAGCGCGAGCACGACGACGGCGACCACCAGGATCACCTTGGCGAGCAGCGTGCGTCCGTACGCGGTCGTGGTCAGCTGGTCGAGGATCGTCTCCGGCGGCATCCGGCGCAGCGAACTGCACACCCCGGTCGCGGTGATGGCGGCGAGCAGGACGGCCGCCACGCGCGCGTAGAGGCCGAACAGGGCCGCCCCCGTCTCGCCGGGGCCCCACCGCCGCAGCGTGCGCAGGGCGTGCAGCAGACCGCCCGTCCACAGCGCCGCGCACGTCAGGTGCACCACCGTCAGGCCGGAGCCGAGCAGCGGGGTGTGCTCCGTCGGAGGGTGCGCGCGCAGGGCCTCCGCCACCACCACCGCGGCCAGCGGCCACAACTGGCCGGCCGGACGGCGGGAGACGGCGCACAGGCCCGCCGCGAGGAAGGCGTTGACCTCCACCAGGGCGAGCTTGCCGTCACGCGAGGCGTACAGCCCGCCGACGTCGACCTGGGCGAGGCTGTGCGGCACCAGGTTGCCGGTCGCCACCACCGAGGCGAGCCCCAGGGCGGCGACGAAACCGGCGGCGGCCGCGTAGGGGGCCCAGCTGCGGGGTGCGGCGGCCGGGGCGCCGGGCACGGAACGGGCGAGCCCCCGGACGAGGAACTCGCCCGCCGGCACGCACAGTGCCAGGAACAGCGCCGCTCGCAGCAGCGCGATGCCGCCGTCGCCCGGCGCGGCGGCCTCTCCGGTGCCGCGCAGCGCGGCGGACGGGCCGAGCAGGGGGATCAGCGCGCCGAGCGCCACCAGGGCGAGCAGGGCGGCGGCCCGGCCGGCACCGGGCCGCCGTATGGACCCGCTCGCGTCGGCGGCCTCCGGCGTGGGTCTCGTCAAAGTCACCCCAGGATCTTCACCAGCCATCGCAGACCCGGGCAAGTCAAGGAAAACGACCGGCGGTACGGCATTCCGCTCATAGGTGGGTTTCCGGCCCGGTCCGGGAGTCAGGCCCAGCGCGGCGCGTCCGACCCCCAGGGCGTGGCCGGCCGCACCCAGTCGGCGGGCCCGCCGGCGAAGGAAACCGGAGGCAGGGCGTACCGCAGCCGCCCGATCGCGCTGTCCGTCTCGGCGAGACGGGAACCCGCTTCGCCACCGTCCGTGGGTCCGCTCTCGCCCGGTTCGATCTCCTCGGTGAGCCATTGGGCCGTCCGGGCCAGTGCCAGCCGCACGAGCCGGCCGCCGCCCTCCCGTGACTGCTCGGTCAGCGCCCGCAGCACGGCCGCCGCCAGCAGGTAGCCGGTGCCGTGGTCGAGGGCCTGCGCCGGCAGCGCGCCGGGCCGCTCCGCCAACCCCTCCAGGACGGCGATCCCCGAGGCCACCTGCACCAGGCTGTCGAAGCCCCGCCGTCCGCGCCACGGCCCGTACGCGCCCCACGCCGACAGCTGCGCCACGACCAGGCCGGGCCGCCGCTCGGCCAGCGCCTCGGGCGACAGGCCGAACCGGTCCAGGGCGCCGGGCCGGTAGCCGGTGACGACCACGTCCGCCGCCGCGAGCAGTTCCTCGAAGGTGCGCCGGTCGGCCGCCAGGTCCAGCGTCGCCGAGCGCTTGCCGAAGCCCGTGTCGGCGTGCTGGTCCGGCAGTTCGGGCAGCTGCGGCGCGTCCAGGCGCAGCACGTCCGCGCCGAGCAGGGCGAGCGTGCGGGTGGCGACCGGTCCGGCGAGGACCCGGGTGAGGTCCAGGACGCGCAGCCCGGCGGCGGGCAGCAGGGGAGCGCCGGCCGACGGGGGGAGCACGCGCGCGTGCCCCGCGCCGAGCCGCTCGCGCTCGACGAGCGGCCGCCGGGCCACCTCGGCCGCCTGCGGGTGCGCGGCCCACTCCTCCGGCGTCCGCAGCGCCACGGCGAGGCCGCCGGCCGCGCACACGGTCTCCTCGGCCTCCGCCGAGGACCGCTCCGCGAGCGCCGCCGCGACCGCGGCCACGTCCCCGGGGGCGTCGGGATCCGCGGGGCTCTCGGGGCTCCTGGGGCCGTCGGGCACGCCCAGCGCCTCCAGCAGCCGGGTCCGGTGGTGCGGGTAGTTGGCGTGCGTGCGCACCCAGCCGTCCGCCGTCCGCCAGAACCGCGACAAGGGCGCGAAGCTGACCGGCGCCCGGCCGTCGATCAGCAGGTGCCGCTCACTGTGGAACGCCGCGGCGACCGCCGCGTCGTCCACCCGGACCGTCGGCACCTCGTCTAGCCCCAATGCCGGTGACTTAGGTGGTTGTGTCTCGTTGTTGTTCGTGTGGCGAGGGCGGGGCAGGCCAGGACGCCTGCGGGTGAGCGGTTGTCGGACCG
>NZ_JBIRUY010000022.1:0-145655 GCF_044335305.1 Streptomyces sp. NPDC020490
GAATGATCACGGATCCCGTGTCCGCTCTGTCATCCACCCCAACCAGCGACACTCTCACGCCAGTTGGGCGATCCCGGGAACTTGCGCAAGCCTTGCTTGCCTGCTTCTTGGAAGTCGCGGACGGGACTAGGTTGACCTTTGAGGTCCAGCTGCGGGCTCGTAGTCCTGCCTCAAGCTGTTTTCGTGCCTGCTCTGAAGCAGCATCAATCTTGACGCTGTTGAGCAGGTCGGCATCCAGCCGCTCCGCTCCGGTCCGGACTGCCCGCTGGCAACCGCGGTTGATCAGGGTCATGAGCGAGCCGATGTGTCCGGTCGTGCGGGCATAGATATAGTCCGACAGCTCATCGGCCAGCATGCCCGGAAACTTGTTCGCGAGAATCAGGCGTTTCTCCAGCCAGAGCAGCAGGCCCCGCCATTGCCGCCGAGACTGATCGTCGTTCACTGAGAACGGCGCCATCGTCAGGGGCGTGGTACGACGAGCGGTCTGAGCTAGGGTCACGTCCCCGCCCATATCCATCTCCGAGTACAGACCTCGCGCCTCCAATTCAACACCTACGAAAATCAAGGTCACGGGAAACTCGTTAGCGATGTGTTTGAAGTGGTTACTGACCTCTCGACCGTTCCGGTCCGACCACTTCAGGAAGTGGAGGTCGTCAATGATCAGGATTCGCGTCTCGCAGCCCAGGACGCAGTCAAGGGCCCGCTGCAGGAACTGCGCGGAGGTTCCCCGGAAGCGGGCCGGGTGGGCAAAGAACTCTAGGATGGAACGATTGAAGTCCTTCATGCCGATGTTACTGGTCAGACCTACCCGACACACCGGCCACCGCTCATTTCCATCCTGAGTCAGCCGCCCCAGTTCCGCGATTTCCCGACGATGGAACTCCTGAGCAAAATGCAAGACAGCAGTGGTCTTCCCAAGGCCTGGAAACGCGTCGACCGCAACTGCTCCCTTGGGCTTGTCACCATCCTGCACATTACTGTCGATGATGTCCCACAAATCGTCCTGAAGTGCATTGAGCTGCGGCGTCTTGATCGGCCCGAGATTGGCGTGCCAATCTCGCCGAAGTCGGTTGTAAGCGGCATGTGCCGGCTCGTCGAGCAGAGCGACCTGCCCAACGGTCATGAGGTCGGGCTGGATACGTTTCGGCGCCTCGGCCAGCTGGCGAAATCCTTCCTTTCGGGACAGTGTCAGGTTGTCCAGCGGCAGGCTCGCACCATTCGGCGTTCTATCGATCATGCGTCCTCCAGAGCATCCGCGTAGTAGTCGTCCTCGCCATCAGGACCGTCCGACGGACAGACAAGAACATCCAGTTCGTCGTCCTCGTCGTCATCGCCTGCTTGGGCGCCTTCGTACGGTTCGGGCTCTGGCTCCTCTTCGTCCTGCATCGTTTCCACGTTCGTGGCCATCACCTTGGCCACGGAGGGCAGCATGGCGACCTCGCTGTCAGTAGCGGGCAAGTCGATAGCCGACTGCTCACGCGCCATACGCAATGCCACGCGTCGCTCAGACCTGGTCAGGCCCAGCCCGAGATTCCAGCGCTCCAGCAGCTGAGTCAGCGCGTTCTCGTCGTCCGGATAGCGATACTTGTGCCGCGCCATCTTCCGGGCGAGCTCCAAAGCGTCCTCACTTACCGGAAAGTTCATGGCCGGAGCGTGCTCCCAGTCCAGCGTGTGCCACTTACGGGTATCAGGGCGGCGGAAGTAGACGCGGGTGATGTCGTCAGGGTCGACGTGAATAGGCCAGCGTCCTTTGGCACGGGGGGAGGTATAAGGGCTCGTCTGGTTGCGGAGGCCGTTCAGTCCCGGCCCGTTGTAGCGGCAGCCGCGGATTTCGACGCCGTAGTGCTGGATTGACCTCCAGTCAGTCTTGAGGAATTCGAATCCGAGGTCGGGATCGCGAGGGACCTCGATGTAACCAGCTCGGGCGATACCGTGATCGAACATTGCGGCCGGAGACAAATCCAGTCCTGGGATCCGAGGATCGACGAGGCCGTCGTGAGGACGCTGGTGGTAGACCAAGGCCACCCACTCCCGGATGATCGCTTCCAGTTCGTTGAGGAAGAAGAAGGCCTCGCCTTCCGGATTCACCCCCCGCCCGTAGATATCTGGTCCTTTGTATCCGGGAAGGTTCTCAAGCAACCCTTCACGAAGTGTTCGGAAGAACCGCTCAAGAGGGCCCTTGTCCCGTCCTGTACGCAGTCGGGCAGGTTGGATGGAGATGCCCAGCCGCTGGCAGACACTGGTGATGTGCTCGGACACGTAGGGCTTGCCGTGGTCCACCACGATGGTCTCAGGGACCAGGCCTGGCCCCTGAGAACCCTGTCCTGTTACACGGGCTGCGGCATCCGCCATGGGGCCCTCGATGGCATCCCGATCCAGCAGGACTGTCCGGGGAATGCCGTGGTCGGGCCAAACCGCGTCACGCGGCCAGTCCTTGCCCGCCGGACGGGGACGGTAGGTTTCAAAGAGTGTCGCGGCTACGTCAACGGACTTGGTGGATGCGGGGGTCATCCGCAATCCAGTAATACAGCGGTCGTACCAGTCCATGGCTGCCGTCAACTCCGGCTGCACCCACTTCAATGTCAACGGGTCGAGCGCGAAGACGTCCAGCCGATTCGTGTCCAGCAACAGGAACTCACCCGGTCGTGTCGGCCGCAACTTTCCGTATACGCCGACTGGCCGGGAAGCAATGTCACGGTTCCTCTGTGCGCTAAGGCGGAAAGTCGGCCGGCGTTTCTCAAGCTCGGAAAGCCATCGATACGCCGTTGCCCTGCTAGGGAGCGGCACCTCACTCTTCCCGTAGCGGGCTTCGAGGCGGGGACCAATGCTTCGGATGACTTTAGATTGGGTTGGCGTCGCGTCATCTTCGTGCTCTGCCATGCTCTCCAAGGCCATTTCCACCCACCGTGGGTCAGCTCGCCCCACTCCTGCCGAGTCGGTGGACCGCTCAGGCAAGTCACGCACCAGAGCTGCTTCACGTTCCGCCTCGAACGCGGCAATCCAGCGTCTGAGCGTCCTAACGCCAACGCCGAGTTCCTCCGCCTTGGCCCTGTAACGATCCATCTTGGGCGTGCCCGGCGTGTACTCGGGCCGTGGTTCCCCCGGGCCCGCCAACTCCGGCGTTCCGGAACGGTAGCCGTACAGCACCTCGTTAAGGTGCGCCGCCCGCTCGCGAATCGTCTCCAGCTCGGAATCCTCGAGCAGGGCAAGAGTTACCGAAGCTGTTTCGCCCGGATCTTCTGAGGAGGGCCCTGGGTTTTCCGCAATGACACGGGCACGGCCCGAGGCCAGCACCTCTCTTAGGGAGAGTCGGAACCTGCGACCGCGTCCGTCCTTGACCAGGATCTCGTTGCCACGGGAAGAGCCAAACATCTCCACCACCGTGACGACTTCACCGTCGTAGTGAAACCGTGTCCCCACCCCTACACGTGCTGCACCCTGTCCGCTTCTCCGTTTGCCACCCAAGTCATCGACTTGGTTCGACACGGCGGCTTCTCGGTCATCCTGTTCTGGATCGTGGATTGGATCAGGCATCACACTCACCCCTGCACCTACAAGAGTTGCCGCTTTCCCGCTCAGTACACTCCGTTCGGACAGAATCCCATCAAAGTCAGTAGAGAGATGCTGCGACCAAAGAAGGTGGAAGATGCTGGCACGCACAAGCTCTTTGGGCCAGTTCGGGAATGAGTGAAATGCATCACCCAGAGTCGCTCCTTCTAGGTCCGCACCGCGGATTTCTTGCAGCAGTTCCGCACGGAACAGCCAGTCGCACCTATATCCGGCAAGGAATCGCAGATTAGCCCGCTCATCATGCGGCGGTTCACACCATACTTGATACTCCCAACCCCAGGACTCGACCACCTCTCGAGCCCACCCAAGCGAAAATGACACTTTCGGTCGGGTCAGCAACTCGCGCGGCTTGACATCAACCACCATAGGCACCGAGTCGTCGCGCAGCAGCAAGAAATCAGGCACATGCCGTCGCCGGACCTTATCGATCTCCGCCGTAATCAAAAATGGCTGAGCGTGAATCGACCTAACTTCAGGCGAGAAATCTGCATAGATCAGGCGCGTCAGCTCCAGCCGTGATTCATAAATCACGTGAGCACGCATGGTTGAGGACCAGTAGAAACCCGAGTAATGCTTCTGGCCGTAATACCAGCGGAACGTGCGCCACGGAACCAACGATTCCATTCTTTCAATGTCCGTATACGGCCATGGCG
This sequence comes from Streptomyces sp. NPDC020490, assembly GCF_044335305.1. Classification (NCBI taxonomy): domain Bacteria; kingdom Bacillati; phylum Actinomycetota; class Actinomycetes; order Kitasatosporales; family Streptomycetaceae; genus Streptomyces; species Streptomyces sp. NPDC020490. The sequence goes on from NZ_JBIRUY010000022.1 coordinate 4,224, forward strand.
CCGCCGCAAGCTCACCGTCACTCCGGCGTACCGTCAACGAGACAGAGTCGACCGCAATGCTCACACGTCCCCCAGCAACTCATGTGCTGGCCTCATAGCATGGTGCCGTCAGGCCGTCCCTCCGACGGTTACATGGGGGCAGGCAGACACACAGAGGGGGCCGCAGGGTTCATACTCATGAGCGATGCCTCGAACGACTGTCCGTCTCATTTAGTTGGCCAGTTGGCCAGACAGTGGCCAACTGGAATGAGAATTGGTCACTCATTTTGAGAACCTACACGGGCGGAGCAGGTCAGCCGGTCCTCCGGATGAGCGCCAGGTACATGGCGTCGGTGCCGTGCCGGTGCGGCCACAGCTGCACGTCGGGACCGGCGCCGAGGTCCAGCACGCCGGGCAGCAGCGGGCGGGCGTCCACGAGTTCGGCGTCGGGGTGCTGCTTGACCACGTCGTCGACGACGGCCCTGGTCTCCGCGAGGTGCGGGGAGCAGGTGGCGTAGCCGACGATCCCGCCGACGCGCACGGAGTCCAGCGCGGTGTGCAGCAGGGCGCGCTGCAGCGGCGCGAACCCGTCCAGGTCCTCGGGACGGCGACGCCAGCGTGCCTCGGGCCGCCGCCTGAGGGCGCCGAGACCGGTGCAGGGCACGTCCATCAGCACGCGGTCGAAGGAGCCGGAACGCCACGGCGGCCGGGTCCCGTCCGCGGCGATGACCTGGTACGGCCCCGGGTTGCCGCGCAGCGCCCTGGCCACCAGCCCCGCCCGGTGCGGCTGCTTCTCGGCGGCGAGCAGCACGGCCCCGCGCTCGGCGGCGAGCGCTCCGAGCAGCGCGGCCTTGCCGCCGGGCCCGGCGCACCCGTCGAGCCACTTCTCGTCCCGCCCCTCCAGCGGCGCGTTGGCCAGGGCGAGCGCGACGAGCTGGCTGCCCTCGTCCTGCACGCCCGCACGGCCCTCCCGTACGGCCTCGATCGCGCCGGGCTCGCCGCCCTCGGCCAGCCGTACGGCGTACGGCGACCAGCGCCCCGGCACGGCGGCCTCCTCCCGGAGCAGTTCCTCGGTCGTGGCCCGGCCGGGACGCGCCACCAGGGTCACCTCGGGCCGCTCGTTGTCGGCCTCCAGCAGTTCCTCGATGCCGGCCCGGCCGCCGCCGAGCGAGTCCCAGAGCGCGGAGACGACCCAGCGCGGGTGCGAGTGCACGACGGCGAGGTGGTCCTCGGGGTCCTCGTCGTAGGGCGGGGCGACCTTCTCGATCCACCCGGCGAGGTCGTCCTGGGCGACCTTGCGCAGCACGGCGTTGACGAACTTGGCACGCCCGTCGCCGAGCACCACGCGGGCGAGCTCGACGGAGGCGGAGACGGCGGCGTGGGTGGGGATCCGCGTCCCGAGCAGCTGGTGCACGCCGAGACTAAGCACGTCGAGCACCGGCGGGTCGACCTCCCTGAGGGGCCGGTCCACGCAGGCGGCGATGATCGCGTCGTACGTCCCCTGCCGGCGCAGCGTGCCGTACACCAGCTCGGTCGCGAGCGCCGCGTCCCGCCCGTCGAACCGGTCGGGCCCCTCCTTCTCCCGCGCCTTGCGCAGCAGGGGCGGCAGGACGAGGTTGGCGTACGCGTCCCGCTCGTCCACGGCCCTGAGCGCCTCGAAGGCGAGCATGCGGACGGGGTCCTTCTTGGGCCGGCGGTAGGGCTTGCGGGGGCGGCGGGGCTGGTCGCTCACGAAAAAGGTGCTCCGGATGTCAGGCGGGGATACCCACCAAGGGTACGTCGGCCCCGCCTCCGTGCCTCGCTCCGGCCCTCGCCTTCCCCGGCCTCCCCGGCCTTCCCCCGCCCTGTTCCCCTCGCGTTTGCCCGCCGTTGCCCGCCTTCGTGCCAGGGCCTCTCCGGCGGACCGGGTCGGAGGAAACCGGCGGCGCCCTGCAGCCCGGGTGAGCGGGGTCTGGTGCCCGGCATGATCCGCCGGACAGCCCTAGCCGCCGAGGGTCTCGCCGTCGGCGATGCGCACGCCGCGCGCCCAGTCCGCGGCCCGCATCGGCTTCTTGCCCTGCGCCTGCACCCACAGCAGCTCTACGGCGTAGGAACCGGTACCGACGTGGACGCTGTTCTTGCCGACGGCCGGCTGTCCCGGGGCGAGGTCGGTGCGCTCCGGCACCGGCGTGACCTGGACGATCTTCAGCCGCTCGCCGCGGAACGTGGTCCAGGCGCCGGGCGCGGGGGTGCATCCGCGCACGACCCGGTCGACCCTGAGCGCCGGGGCGGCCCAGTCGATCCGGGCGTCCTCGACGGTGATCTTCGGGGCGAGGGAGACGCCCTCCGCGGGCTGCGGTACGGCCTTCAGGGTGCCGTCCTCGATGCCGTCCATGGTCGCGGTGAGCAGTCCCGCCCCGGCGAGGGCGAGCCGGGTCAGCAGGTCGCCGCTGGTGTCGGTGGGCCGGACCTCCTCGGTGACCGTCCCGTAGACGGGCCCGGAGTCGAGGCCCTCCTCGATGAGGAAGGTGGAGGCCCCGGTGATCTCGTCCCCGGCCATGACGGCGTGCTGCACGGGCGCTGCCCCCCGCCAGGCGGGCAGCAGCGAGAAGTGCAGGTTGACCCAGCCGTGCACGGGGATGTCGAGCGCGACGCGCGGCAGCAGGGCCCCGTAGGCGACGACGGGGCAGCAGTCCGGCCCGATCTCGCGCAGCCGCTCCAGGAATCCGGGATCCCTCGGCTTGGCCGGCTTCAGCACCTCGATGCCCGCCTCCGCCGCCCGTTCGGCGACGGGGGACGCCACCAGCCTGCGCCCCCGCCCGGCCGGCGCGTCGGGCCGCGTGACGACGGCGGCCACCTCGTGCCGCCCGGAGTTGATCAGGGCGTCCAGAGCGGGAACGGCGACCTCGGGGGTACCGGCGAAGACGAGCTTCATGGGTGGGCTGGGGCCTCTCCGGGCGGTGACGACGGCGGTCCCCAAGTCTATGGCCACCACCGTGGCCCGCCGCCGAGGAGGCCCGCCCGCACGGAGCCGCCCCCCGGCCGCGGCGCCCCCGGCCCCGGCGCCGTCACGGGGGCGTACGCACACGCCCGTACGCCCCCGATGCGTGACCTGCGGCGCTGATCGGCGTTGGTCAAGGAAGAGTTGACCCCCAAGGGCCGCACATCGCGCTGCCCGATCCCTTTCAACGCCGGTTCGAGAGGCTTGTTCATGGCCGACCACGCAACTCACGACGCCCAGGCTCGGGCCAGCCTGCAATTGCTGGTGCGGGACATCGAGCGGGTCCGCCGGCAGGTGGACGCACTGCGCACGCTCACCGCCCAGTTGGGCAACGTCTACCGCCCGCGCCGCTCCGGCCCCGCCACGGGCTTCGTCGTCTACGGGCGTGCCCCCGCCCCGACGGTCCGCCTCGCGCAGGAACTCCGCGACAGCGTCGAGACCCTGGTCACGGCCGCGGTGGACTTCGACCGCTCACTCGGCTTCTCGTGGGACGCGGTGGGCTCCGCGCTCGGCGTCACCAAGCAGGCGGTGCACCGCCGTTACGGTGCGCGCCGCGCGGGAGCCCAGGCGTCCCCCGAGGCCGAGCGGCCCACCGAGCCGTCCGGCAGCCGGACGGTCGGCGTCAACTCCGGCATCCCGACGGTCCCCGCCGCCCGTTCCATGCCGTCGCAGCCCACGGCGGGCAGCCCCGGCCTGCGCGACGACGCCAGGCCGACGGCCTTCCCCGGCCCGCGCAACGGCTGAGCCGCCGTCCACTCCCCTCCCCCGGCCCTCCCGGCACCCCGGGGGAGGGCGGCTGTCCCGGCCGGGACCGCACCGGCTCCGGCCCGACTCGGCGCCTCTGCCCGCCCCGGCTCCCCGGCCGAGCCCCGCCCGGTGCCGGGCCCGGGCCGGGCCCTGCCCGGACCCGCCCGTCACCCGATGTCCGGCGGATCGATCCGGATCCGTACCGGCGCCTCCGTGCCACCCCGCGCCATCCGTGCCGCCTGCGCGGCCTTCAGGGCGGAGGCCAGGGCGGACCCGCTGCCCGGCGGCACCCTGACGAGCGCGCGCTCCCAGTGCTCACCGGGAGGCGGCGCGCCCGTCCTGCGGGGACGTCCGGGAGCCGTGACCGGCAGCGGCACCGGCCCCAACACCTCCGCCTCGGGCGGCAGCCGCACCGTGGCCAGGAAGTCCGCGACCGCCTCCGGCACCCCCGACACGGCCGCCATCCGCGACACCGGCGGGAAGCCCAGCTCGGCCCGCTCGGCGAGCTCCCGCACCGCGTGCCCGACCGGGTCCCAGCGCACCAGTGCCTGCACGGGCCGGAGCGTCGGCTCGGCGACCACCACGACCGTCCCCCCGGCGCCGTGCGGACGGACGAGCGCCGCCGCCCCGATCCACCGCCGGAGCGCGTCCTCGCCGGCCCGCAGATCGGGCCGCCCGAGCATCGCCCAGCCGTCCAGCAGCAGCGCCGCCGCATAGCCGCCCTCGGCGACCGGCTCGGCCCCCGGCGTGCTCACCACCAGCGCGGGCGTGTCCGGGACGGTGTCGAGCACCTGCTCACGGCCCGAGGTGCGCACCGGCACCGCCGGGAACGCCCGCCCCAGCTCCTCGGCGGTCCGCCGCGCCCCCACCACCTGGGCCCGCAGCCGGAACGACCCGCACTCCGGACAGTGCCAGGCGCCCTCCGCCCGCCCGCACCACCCGCACCGCAGCGCCGCCCCCGGCTCCTGCCCCTCCAGCGGTCCGGAGCAGTGCCGGCACCGCGCGGGCGCCCGGCATCCGGCGCACGCCATCCGCGGCACGTATCCCCGCCGCGGCACCTGCACCAGCACCGGCCCGTGCCGCAGGCCCTCCCTGACGGCCTGCCAGGCGAGCGTCGGCAGCCGGGCGGCGCGCGCGGCCTCGTCCCGGGCGAGGTCCCCGTCGCCGACGGTCCGCACCAGCGGCGCCGCGGCCCGCACCTGCTCGCGCGCGGCGACCAGCGGCCGGGCCCAGCCCGTCTCGACGAGCTGCGCGGCCTCCACGGTGCAGCTCCAACTGCCCAGCAGGAAGCCGCACTTGTCGTGCGCGGCCCGCAGCAGCAGCACCTCCCGCGCATGCGGCTGCGGCGCGTGCGGCTCACTGTGGCTGTCGTCGCCGTCGTCCCAGACGGCGACCAGGCCGAGGTCCCGCACCGGCGCGAACATCGCGGCCCGCGTGCCCACGACGGCCCGCACGGAGCCCCGCCGCACGGCCAGCCACTCCCGGTAGCGCTTCTCGGGCCCGGCGTCGGCGGTGAGCACCGCGTGCCGCCCCGCACCCAGCAGCGCGGTCAGCGCCGCGTCGACCCGTGCGACCGCCCGCCCGTCGGGCAGCACGACGAGGGCCCCCCGCCCGGACGCCAGCGTCGCCGCCACGGCCCTCGCCAGCTCCTCGCTCCACTCAGGCCCGGGCAGCGCGTTCCACACGGCGCGCGGTGACCCCCCGGAGGCCAGCGAGCGGAGGAACCCCGCCCCCCGCTCGTAGCGCGTCCACGATCCCGCCTCCGGCGGGCCGGGCGGCGGCAGCGGCTCGGGCGACGGCCGCTGCTCGGCCCGCGCGCTGCGCGGCGGCACGGCGAGCTGCAGCACGTCGGCGAGGCTCCCGGCGTACCGGTCGGCGACGGCCCGGGCGAGCCCGAGCAGTTCCTCGCTGAGCACCCGCTCCGGCGAGACGACCTGGGCCAGCGCGGCGAGCGGCCCTGAGTAGTCGGACTCGGCGCGCCGCTCGACGAGGAACCCGTCGATCAGCCCGCCGCCCTCGCGCCGGCCCTCCCGCACCCGGTGCCGCCCGGCCCCGAACCGCACCCGCACCCGCACCCCGGGCTGCGCGTCGGCGTCCAGCTCCTCGGGCACGGCGTAGTCGAAGTAGCGGTCGAGATGCAGCACGCCCTTGTCGACCAGCACCCGCGCGACGGGCAGCTCCCCGGCCAGCGCGGCCCCCCGCCACGTCCGCGGCTTGGCCCGCGGTTCCCTGGCCCGGCGCACGCTCTCGCGGATGAGCGCGAGCTGCTCGGGCGGCGCCGACCGCGCCTCGTCGCCCTGCCCGTTCTCGCTGCTCACGCTTGCATTCTTACCAAACGGCACTGACATCCGCCGCGCGCCCAGGACGCCCGGGAAGCCCGGGAAGCCCGGGAAGCCCGGCGGCCACCGTCGCCGCGGCCGGCGTCGTGCCGCCCAGGACGCCGCGGGCCGGCGCCGTGCCCGCCCCGGACACCGCGAGCCGGCGTCACACCCCGCCCCGGGGCATGAAGAAGCCCCCGCGCTCCGCAGGAGCTCGGGGGCACTCCAGGTGTGCGTGGGCCGTTACAGGCCGGCGGCCTGCCGCAGCGCGTCCACGCGGTCCGTCTTCTCCCAGGTGAAGTCCGGCAGCTCACGGCCGAAGTGACCGTACGCCGCGGTCTGGGCGTAGATCGGGCGGAGCAGGTCGAGGTCGCGGATGATCGCGGCGGGGCGAAGGTCGAAGACCTCGTCGATGGCCTTCTCGATCTTCTCGTGGTCGATCTTGGCGGTGCCGAAGGTCTCGACGAACAGGCCGACGGGCTCGGCCTTGCCGATCGCGTACGCGACCTGGACCTCGCAGCGGGAGGCCAGGCCGGCCGCCACGACGTTCTTCGCCACCCAGCGCATCGCGTACGCGGCCGAGCGGTCCACCTTGGACGGGTCCTTGCCCGAGAAGGCGCCGCCGCCGTGGCGGGCCATGCCACCGTACGTGTCGATGATGATCTTGCGGCCGGTGAGGCCGGCGTCGCCCATCGGGCCGCCGATCTCGAAGCGGCCGGTCGGGTTGACCAGCAGGCGGTAGTTCTCGGTGTCGAGCTTGATGCCGTCGTCCAGCAGCGCCTTCAGCTCGGGCTCGACGACGAACTCGCGGATGTCGGGCGCCAGCAGGGAGTCCAGGTCGATGTCGCTCGCGTGCTGCGAGGAGACCACGACCGTGTCCAGGCGGACCGCCTTGTCGCCGTCGTACTCGATGGTGACCTGCGTCTTGCCGTCCGGGCGCAGGTAGGGGATGGTGCCGTTCTTGCGGACGTCGGACAGGCGCTTCGACAGACGGTGCGCCAGGAAGATCGGCAGCGGCATCAGGGTCGGCGTCTCGTCGCTCGCGTAGCCGAACATCAGGCCCTGGTCGCCGGCGCCCTGGCGGTCCAGCTCGTCGTCGTCGCCCTCGACACGGGTCTCGTACGCCGTGTCGACGCCCTGCGCGATGTCCGGGGACTGGGCGCCGATGGACACCGAGACGCCGCAGGAGGCGCCGTCGAAGCCCTTCTTGGAGGAGTCGTAACCGATCTCGAGGATCTTGTTGCGGACGAGGGTCGCGATGTCCGCGTAGGTCTTGGTCGTGACCTCTCCGGCCACGTGCACCAGGCCGGTGGTGATCAGCGTCTCGACGGCGACCCGGGAGGTCGGGTCCTCGCGCAGGAGCGCGTCGAGAATGGTGTCGCTGATCTGGTCAGCGATCTTGTCGGGGTGACCCTCGGTCACGGACTCCGAGGTGAACAGGCGACGGGACACAACGCTCCCTGGGGTTGCAGCGGCTGCTGGCTGATCATTGGCGGACGGGCTCGGGGGCTGCGCCCGGCGTCGTCCGAGAACAGTTTATCTGTCACACCTGGCCACCGGCCCCCCTGTCTCGCCTCTCGGGAGCGCTGTGACCTGCGGCACGGGCATTCTGCCCAATCACCGGGGGCTTGGCCAGGGTCGCCGCGTCCCCCGAGTGCGTGGTTCGAACGGGCCGGGAAGTGAATCAAGCACTCAGTGCAGGCGCTGCGCCACCAGGTCCCACACGATTTCGGCCAGGGCCTCCTTGGGGCCGTACGGCACGGGTGTCTCGCTGCCGTCGGCGCCGAGCACCACGGCCTCGTTCTCCTCGGAACCGAAGGTCTTCCGCTCGCCCACCTCGTTCACCACGAGCAGGTCGCAGCCCTTGCGGACCAGCTTGGCGCGGCCGTTGGCCAGCACGTCGTCGGTCTCCGCGGCGAAGCCGACGATCACCTGTCCGGGCCGCACCCGGTCGGCGGACACCTCCGCGAGAATGTCCGGATTCCGTACCAGGACGACGGGCTCGGGGTCCCGGCCGTCCCGCTTCTTTATCTTCCCGGCCGCGTACTGAGCCGGGCGGAAGTCGGCGACCGCGGCGGCCATGGCGACGGCGTCGGCGTCCGCCGCCGCCTTCAGCACCGCCTCGCGCAGCTGCACCGCGGTGCCGGCCCGGACGACGTCCACGCCCGCCGGGTCGGGCAGGTTGGTGTTGGCCGCGACGAGCGTGACCCGGGCGCCGCGCGCGGCGGCGGTGCGGGCCAGGGCGTAGCCCTGCTTGCCGGAGGAGCGGTTGCCGAGGAAGCGGACCGGGTCGAGGGGCTCGCGGGTGCCGCCCGCGCTGACCACCACGTGCCGGCCGGCGAGGTCCGGCTCCCGCACTCCCCTGGCGAGCACGCGGCGGCAGACCTCGAAGATCTCGGCCGGGTCGGGCAGCCGTCCCTTGCCGGTGTCGGCGCCGGTCAGCCGGCCGACGGCCGGCTCGATGACGACGGCGCCGCGGCGGCGCAGTGTCGCCACGTTCTCCTGGGTGGCCGGGTGCTCCCACATCTCGGTGTGCATCGCCGGGGCGAAGACGACCGGGCAGCGTGCCGTGAGGAGGGTGTTGGTGAGCAGGTCGTCGGCGAGGCCGTGGGCCGCCCGGGCGAGCGTGTCGGCGGTGGCGGGGGCGACGACCACCAGATCGGCCTGCTGGCCGATGCGCACGTGGGGCACCTCGTGCACGTCGTCCCAGACCTCGGTGGCGACGGGGTGTCCGGACAGCGCGGACCAGGTCGCGGCGCCGACGAAGTGCAGCGCGGAGGCGGTGGGCACGACGCGCACGTCGTGTCCCGACTCCGTCAGCCTCCGCAGCAGCTCACAGGCCTTGTACGCGGCGATGCCGCCGCTGACCCCCAGAACGACCTTCGGCTTGTCCACCGTCTCTCCCCGGCCTCGGAAACGTACGCCTTACATGCTGCATCACCGCGGGAACGGACCCCGCTCCCCCGAGCAGACCACAGGCCCGGCGGACGTGCCGCCGGGCCTGTGGAAAAGCCAACCGCGAAGCTGCTGATATTACTGCGCCGGGCCTTCGATGGCCTCGGACGTCAGCAGACCCGCGTTGATCTCGCGCAGGGCGATCGAGAGCGGCTTCTCGTGCACGTGGGTGTCGACGAGCGGACCGACGTACTCGAGGAGGCCCTCGCCGAGCTGCGAGTAGTACGCGTTGATCTGGCGGGCCCGCTTGGCCGCGTAGATCACGAGGCTGTACTTCGAGTCGGTGGCCTCGAGGAGCTCGTCGATCGGCGGGTTGATGATGCCCTCGGGCGCGGAGATGGAAGAGGACACGCTCTACCTTCCGATGGGTGGGAAAGAAATGTGCGGTGACCGGTGCCGGTCAGACCACATCCATCAAGGCTAGCAGCTCGCGCGCCACGTCCTCGACGGAGGTGTTGACCAGGGTCGTGTCGAACTCCGGCTCGGCCGCCAGCTCGATCTTCGCGGCGGACAGCCGGCGCTCGATCACCTCGGGCGGCTCGGTGCCCCGCCCGGTGAGTCTGCGCACCAGCTCCTCCCAGGAGGGAGGAGCCAGGAACACCAGCCGGCCCTCGGGCATGGTCTCGCGGACCTGCCGGGCGCCCTGGAGATCGATCTCCAGCAGGACCGGGACCCCGGACTCCAGGTGCTCCAGCACGGCCGCGCGCGGCGTGCCGTAACGGTTGCCGGCGAACTCGGCCCACTCCAGCAGCTCGCCGTTGGCGATCAGCTTGTCCATCTCCTCGTCGGTGACGAAGAAGTAGTGGACTCCGTGCTGCTCGCCGGGGCGGGGCTTGCGGGTCGTCGCCGACACCGAGAGCCAGACCTCGGGGTGTTCCTTGCGCATATGGGCGACGACCGTGCTCTTGCCGACCCCTGAGGGGCCGGAGAGCACGGTCAGCCGCGGACGTTCGCTCATGCAGCGATTATTCCAGCACTCCCGGGGTGCCCGGGACGCCAGGTTCGCAGCACCCGGACTCAGGAGCCGGTGCTGCCGAACTCGCGCTCCAGGGAGGCGATCTGGTTGGACCCGAGACCCCGCACGCGGCGGCTCTCGGAGATGCCGAGTCGCTCCATGATCTGCTTGGCGCGGACCTTGCCCACGCCCGGGAGGGACTCGAGCAGGGCGGAGACCTTCATCTTGCCGATGACGTCGTTCTCCTGGCCCTGCTTGATGACCTCGTGCAGGGAGGCGCCGGAGTGCTTGAGTCGATTCTTGACCTCGGCCCGCTCCCGGCGAGCCGCGGCGGCCTTTTCGAGCGCGGCTGCGCGCTGTTCAGGGGTAAGGGGCGGAAGAGCCACGCCTACGTCACCTCGGATGTCGAACTGTCGGATACGGACCGGTGAGGAACCTAGTCGCCCCACACCTGGGGAGCCGCGAGCAACACGCTGCCCGTTCTCCCCCACTGGCTGGAGGGCGTGGGAGCTGCCCTCACTCGTCGGAGACTAGCGGGCAAGTCCGCCAGAGTCAGCGAGAACAGCGGAAAAGTCCTGGTCAGCCTCCGCCAGGGCGGACATTTAGGACATAATGCCCCGGATTTGAGGATGTATTCAGACTCAAACGAGCCCGCGGACGGCGACCGGAGGGCCGGGACGAGCGGCTCGAACGCCTTTTACGCCCGTCACGGAAGCCTCACGCGGCGGCCAGCGCGGCGCGGATCTCCTCCGTGAAGCGGTCGGCCGCCGAGCGCAGCGAACCGATGTCGGGACCGTGCCGCAGCACGCCCCTGCTGACGTTCGGGACGACGTTGCGGACCGCACTCCCGAAGACCCGGGGGAGATCGGCCGGCGTGGCCCCCTGGGCGCCGACGCCGGGCGCCAGCAGCGGACCGTTGATGTCGAGGTCGTACAGCGACAGGTCGCCCAGCGTGGCGCCGACGACCGCCCCGAAGGACCCCAGGGGCTCCTCCCCCACGTTCTCGGCGGCCAGGTGGGCCAGCATCGTCGCGCCGACGTCCCGCCCGTCGGCGCGGACCGCGTGCTGCACCTCGCCGCCCTCCGGGTTCGAGGTCAGCGCCAGCACGAACAGGCCCGTGCCGCTCTCCCGCGCCAGCGCGACGGCCGGGCTGAGCGAGCCGTAGCCGAGGTACGGGGAGACGGTCAGCGCGTCGGAGAACAGCGGTGAGTCCTTGCGCAGGAAGGACTCGGCGTAGGCGGCCATGGTGGAGCCGATGTCGCCGCGCTTGGCGTCCATGACGACCAGCGCGCCGGCGGCCCGCGCCTCCTCGACCGACTTCTCCAGGACGGCGACGCCGCGGGACCCGAAGCGCTCGAAGAACGCGCTCTGCGGCTTCAGGACGGCGATCCGGTCGGCCATCGCCTCGACCACCGTGCGGCTGAACCGTTCCAGGCCGGCCACGTCGTCGTTCAGGCCCCATTCGGTGAGCAGGGAGGCGTGCGGGTCGATGCCGACGCACAGCGGGCCCCGCTCGTCCATCGCGCGGCGCAGACGGGCGCCGAAGGGTTCCAGGGTCATGCGGATCTCCTCACATCGGCGCCGACCGCGTCGGCGAGGGTGGCGTACGGGCTCGTCCGCAGCCGGGCGGCGAGCCCCTTGTGGACTGCGCGGCTCCAGAAGGGGCCCTCGTAGACGAAGGCGCTGTAGCCCTGTACCAGCGTGGCACCGGCCAGGATGCGCTGCCACGCGTCCTCGGCCGTCGCGACGCCGCCGACGCCGACCAGCGTGATGCGGTCGCCCACGCGCGCGTACAGGCGGCGCAGCACCTCCAGGGAGCGGGCCTTCAGCGGCGCGCCGGACAGGCCGCCGGTCTCCTTCACCAGCGAGGGCGAGGACGTCAGACCGAGTCCCTCGCGCGCGATGGTGGTGTTCGTGGCGATGATGCCGTCCAGGCCGAGGTCGACGGCCAGGTCGGCCACCGCGTCGATGTCCTCGTCGGCGAGGTCGGGGGCGATCTTCACCAGGAGCGGCACGCGCCGGGCGGGCACCGCGCGGTCGGCGGCCTCGCGGACGGCGGTCAGCAGCGGGCGCAGCGCCTCGGTCGCCTGGAGGTCGCGCAGGCCGGGCGTGTTCGGGGACGACACGTTGACGACCAGGTAGTCGGCGTACGGCGCCAGCCGCTCGGCCGACTTCACGTAGTCGGCGACCGCCTCGGCCTCCGGCACCGCCTTGGTCTTGCCGATGTTGACGCCCACGACGGTCCGGAAGACCGGGTCGCGGGAGGCGAGGCGGGCGGCGACGGCCAGCGAGCCCTCGTTGTTGAAGCCCATGCGGTTGATCAGCGCGCGGTCCGGCACGAGGCGGAACAGGCGCTTCCTGGGGTTGCCGGGCTGGGCCTCGCCGGTCACCGTGCCGATCTCCACGTGGTCGAAGCCGAGCATCGCCAGGCCGTCGATGCCGACCGCGTTCTTGTCGAAGCCGGCCGCGAGCCCGAACGGGCCGTGCATCCGCAGGCCGAACGCCTCGGTGCGCAGTTCCTTGTGGCGGGGCGCGAGGGCGGCCGCGACGAAGGTGCGCAGCACCGGGACGCGGGCGGCCAGGCGGATCCAGCGGAAGGCGAGTTGGTGGGCCTGCTCAGGGTCCATCCGTTGGAAGAGCAGGCGGAAGAAGAGCTTGTACATGTCTCGGTGTCCTCATGAAGAGGGGGACACCGTTTCCGGTGTCCCCCTCGTGGCTGCTAGTCGCGGGCCGCGGTCAGGTGCTCGGCGTGTTCCTGGAGCGAGCGGACGCCCACGTCGCCGTGGTTGAGCGCGTCGATGCCCTGGACGGCGGCGGCGAGCGCCTGGACCGTCGTCAGGCACGGGACCGACCGCGCCACGGCCGCCGTGCGGATCTCGTAGCCGTCGAGCCGGCCGCCGGTGCCGTACGGGGTGTTGACGATGAGGTCGACCTCGCCGTCGTGGATGAGCTGGACGATGGTCCGCTCGCCGTTCGGGCCGGTGCCGTCGGACTGCTTGCGCACGACGGTGGCGTTGATGCCGTTGCGCTTGAGCACCTCGGCCGTGCCGGACGTGGCGAGCAGCTCGAAGCCGTGCCCGACCAGTTCGCGCGCCGGGAAGATCATCGAGCGCTTGTCGCGGTTGGCGACCGAGATGAAGGCGCGGCCCTTGGTCGGCAGCGGCCCGTAGGCGCCCGCCTGCGACTTGGCGTACGCCGTGCCGAAGACCGAGTCGATGCCCATGACCTCGCCGGTGGAGCGCATCTCCGGGCCGAGGACGGTGTCGACGCCGCGTCCGGAGGTGTCGCGGAAGCGGCTCCAGGGCATCACCGCCTCCTTGACGGAGATCGGCGCGTCCAGCGGCAGCTCGCCGCCGTCGCCGTTCTTCGGCAGCAGGCCCTCTTCGCGCAGCTCGGCGACGGTCGCGCCGAGGGAGATCCGGGCGGCGGCCTTCGCCAGCGGCACCGCGGTCGCCTTCGAGGTGAAGGGGACCGTGCGGGAGGCGCGCGGGTTGGCCTCGAGGACGTAGAGGATGTCGCCGGCCAGCGCGAACTGGATGTTGATCAGGCCGCGCACCCCGACGCCGCGCGCGATGGCCTCGGTGGAGGCGCGCAGGCGCTTGATGTCGAAGCCGCCCAGCGTGATCGGCGGCAGCGCGCACGCCGAGTCGCCGGAGTGGATGCCGGCCTCCTCGATGTGCTCCATGACGCCGCCGAGGTAAAGCTCCTCGCCGTCGTAGAGCGCGTCCACGTCGATCTCGATCGCGTCGTCCAGGAACCGGTCGACGAGGACCGGCCGGGAGGGGCTGATCTCGGTCGACTCGGCGATGTAGGACGACAGCCGGGACTCGTCGTAGACGATCTCCATGCCGCGGCCGCCCAGCACGTACGACGGCCGGACCAGGACCGGGTAGCCGATCTCGTCGGCGATGGCCTTGGCCTCGGCGAAGGTGGTGGCGGTGCCGTGCTTGGGGGCCGGCAGGCCCGCCTCGGCGAGCACCCGGCCGAAGGCGCCGCGGTCCTCGGCGGCGTGGATGGCCTCCGGGGAGGTGCCGACGATCGGCACGCCGTTGTCCTTCAGCGCCTGCGACAGGCCCAGCGGGGTCTGGCCGCCGAGCTGCACGATCACGCCGGCGACCGGGCCGGCCTGCTGCTCGGCGTGCACGATCTCCAGCACGTCCTCCAGCGTCAGCGGCTCGAAGTAGAGGCGGTCGGAGGTGTCGTAGTCGGTGGAGACGGTCTCCGGGTTGCAGTTGACCATCACCGTCTCGTACCCGGCGTCGCTCAGCGCGAAGGACGCGTGCACGCAGGAGTAGTCGAACTCGATGCCCTGCCCGATGCGGTTGGGCCCGGAGCCGAGGATGATCACGGCCGGCTTCTCGCGGGGCGCGACCTCGGTCTCCTCGTCGTAGGAGGAGTAGAAGTACGGCGTCTGCGCGGCGAACTCGGCGGCGCAGGTGTCGACCGTCTTGTACACCGGGCGGATGCCGAGGGCGTGCCGCACCTCACGGACGACGTCCTCGCGCAGGCCGCGGATCTCGCCGATCTGCTGGTCGGAGAAGCCGTGCCGCTTGGCCTCGGCGAGCAGCTCGGGGGTGAGCTCCGGGGCCTCGGCCAGCTCGTCGGCGATCTCCTTGATGAGGAAGAGCTGGTCGACGAACCAGGGGTCGATCTTCGTGTACTCGAAGACCTCCTCGGGGGTGGCGCCCGCGCGGATGGCCTGCATCACGGTGTTGATCCGGCCGTCGGTGGGGCGGACCGCCGCGCGCAGCAGTTCCTCCTTGTCACCGGTCTCGCCGACGAAGGTGAACTGGCTGCCCTTCTTCTCCAGCGAGCGCAGCGCCTTCTGGAACGCCTCGGTGAAGTTGCGGCCGATGGCCATGGCCTCGCCGACCGACTTCATGGTGGTGGTCAGCGTGGAGTCGGCGCTCGGGAACTTCTCGAAGGCGAACCGCGGGGCCTTGACGACGACGTAGTCGAGGGTCGGCTCGAAGGAGGCCGGGGTCTCCCGCGTGATGTCGTTCGGGATCTCGTCGAGGGTGTAGCCGACGGCGAGCTTGGCGGCGATCTTGGCGATCGGGAAGCCGGTGGCCTTGGAGGCGAGGGCCGAGGAGCGCGACACGCGCGGGTTCATCTCGATGACGATGACCCGGCCGTCCTCCGGGTTCACCGCGAACTGGATGTTGCAGCCGCCGGTGTCGACGCCGACCTCGCGGATGATCGCGATGCCGACGTCGCGCAGGATCTGGTACTCGCGGTCGGTCAGCGTCATCGCGGGGGCGACGGTGATCGAGTCGCCGGTGTGCACGCCCATCGGGTCGAAGTTCTCGATGGAGCAGACGACCACGACGTTGTCGTGCTTGTCCCGCATCAGCTCCAGCTCGTACTCCTTCCAGCCGAGGATGGACTCCTCCAGGAGCACCTCGGTGGTCGGCGAGAGGGTGAGGCCCTGCCCGGCGATGCGGCGCAACTCCTCCTCGTCGTGCGCGAAGCCGGAGCCGGCGCCGCCCATGGTGAAGGACGGGCGGACGACGACCGGGTAGCCGCCGAGGGTCTCGACGCCCGCGAGGACGTCGTCCATGGAGTGGCAGATGACGGAGCGGGCGGACTCGCCGTGCCCGATCTTCTTGCGGACCTCCTCCACGACCTCCTTGAACAGGTCGCGGTCCTCGCCCTTGTGGATCGCCGCGACGTTGGCGCCGATCAGTTCGACGCCGTACTTGTCCAGGACGCCGTTCTCGTGCAGGGAGATCGCGGTGTTGAGGGCCGTCTGGCCGCCCAGGGTGGGCAGCAGGGCGTCGGGCCGCTCCTTGGCGATGATCTTCTCGACGAACTCCGGGGTGATCGGCTCGACGTAGGTGGCGTCGGCGATCTCCGGGTCGGTCATGATCGTCGCCGGGTTGGAGTTGACGAGGATGACGCGCAGGCCCTCGGCCTTGAGCACGCGGCACGCCTGGGTGCCGGAGTAGTCGAACTCGGCGGCCTGGCCGATGACGATCGGGCCGGAGCCGATGACCAGGACGGACTGGATATCGGTGCGCTTAGGCACGCTGGCCCTCCATCAGAGATGTGAAGCGGTCGAACAGGTAGGCGGCGTCGTGCGGGCCGGCTGCCGCTTCGGGGTGGTACTGGACGCTGAAGGCCGGGCGGTCGAGGAGCCGCAGGCCCTCGACCACGTTGTCGTTGAGGCAGACGTGGGAGACCTCGGCGCGGCCGTAGGGGGTGTCGGAGACCTGGTCGAGCGGGGCGTCGACGGCGAAGCCGTGGTTGTGCGCGGTGACCTCGACCTTGCCGGTGGTGCGGTCCTGCACCGGCTGGTTGATGCCGCGGTGGCCGTACTTGAGCTTGTAGGTGCCGAAGCCGAGGGCGCGGCCCAGGATCTGGTTGCCGAAGCAGATGCCGAACAGCGGCGTGCCGCGCTCCAGGACCGCCCGCATGACGGAGACCGCGTGGTCGGCGGTGGCGGGGTCGCCGGGGCCGTTGGAGAAGAACACGCCGTCGGGGTTCACGGCGTAGACGTCCTCGACGGTCGCGGTCGCCGGGAGCACGTGCACCTCGATGCCGCGCTCGGCCATGCGGTGCGGGGTCATGCCCTTGATGCCCAGGTCGACGGCGGCGACGGTGAACTTCTTCTCACCGATCGCCGGAACGACGTACGCCTCCTTGGTGGCCACCTCGGCGGACAGGTCGGCGCCCTGCATCTCGGGGACCTGGCGGACCTCGGCGAGCATGGTGCCCTCGTCGGGCAGCGCCTGGCCGGAGAAGATGCCGACGCGCATGGCGCCGCGCTCGCGCAGGTGGCGGGTGAGCGCGCGGGTGTCGATGCCGCTGATGCCGACGACGCCCTGGTGGCGCAGTTCGTCGTCGAGGGAGCGGCGGGAGCGCCAGTTGGACGGCACGCGCGCGGGGTCGCGCACGACGTATCCGGCGACCCAGATGCGCTTGGACTCGGGGTCCTCGTCGTTGACGCCGGTGTTGCCGACGTGCGGGGCGGTCATCACGACGACCTGGCGGTGGTACGACGGGTCGGTGAGGGTCTCCTGGTAGCCGGTCATGCCGGTGGAGAACACGGCTTCGCCGAAGGTCACCCCCACGGCCCCGTAGGCGCGGCCGCGGAACATCCGGCCGTCCTCCAGGACGAGTACGGCGGGAACCCTGGCAGCTCCCCTGGTGGAGGTTGTCATCGTGCGCCTTCCGTCTTGTTGATCATCTCGTTCAGGGTGTCGACCCACTCGGTGTGCTCGGCCGCCCGGTCGGAGCGGAACCCGGAGTCGATCAGCCGCTCGCCGTGCGCCCAGGTCACCACGAGCAGGCCGCCTTCGGTCAGGACCTTGCCGGCGATGCCCTTGTCGAGGCGGGCCCCACGCAGCTGTGCGGCCGGGACGAAGAAGTCGCTCGCGCCGGGGCGTACGACGTCCAGTCCCGCGTCCGTCAGCGTGAGCTCGGCCAGGCTGCGGGTGCCGAGGCCGTGCGCCACGATCCGGTCGAGCCACTGTCCGGCGGTGGTGGAGCCGTGGTAGCGGCCGCTCATGGTCAGTTTCGCCGGGCCCGGGTCTTCCGGCGCGCCGGGCAGCTCGGGCAGGTCGCCCTGGAGCGTGCCGCGCCACTTCCAGCCCTCGCGCATCAGCCAGTAGACGAGCGCGACGAACAGGGCGAGGCCGACGAGCCAGCCGATGCGGGCGGCCCAGTCGGTGACCTCGGCCGACTTCTTCCCGGCCGCGAGCAGGATTACAGGTGTCACGTGAGCTTCCCGTCGACGAGGGTGGCCTTGCCCCTCAGCCACGTGTGCGTCACACGGCCCGGCAGCTCACGCCCCTCGTACGGGGTGTTGCGGCTGCGCGAGGCGAAGCCCGTGGGGTCCACCGTCCCACGGTATGCCGTGTCGACGAGGGTGAGGTTGGCGGGCTCACCAGCCGAGACGGGACGCCCGTGCCCGATGGCCCGCCCGATCCTGGCGGGCGCGAAGGACATGCGGTCGGCGACCTGGGCCCAGTCCAGCAGGCCCGTCTCCACCATCGTCTCCTGGACCACCGACAGCGCGGTCTCCAGCCCGACCATGCCCATGGCGGCCGCGGCCCACTCGCAGTCCTTGTCCTCGTGCGGGTGGGGGGCGTGGTCGGTGGCGACGATGTCGATCGTGCCGTCGGCGAGCGCCTCGCGCAGCGCGTGCACGTCGCGCTCGGTGCGCAGCGGCGGGTTGACCTTGTAGACCGGGTTGTAGGTGCGCACCAGCTCGTCGGTGAGCAGCAGGTGGTGCGGGGTGACCTCGGCGGTGACGTCGATGCCGCGGGACTTCGCCCAGCGGACGATCTCGACGCTGCCCGCCGTCGACAGGTGGCAGATGTGGACGCGGGAGCCGACGTGCTCGGCGAGCAGCACGTCCCGCGCGATGATCGACTCCTCGGCGACGGCGGGCCAGCCGCCGAGGCCCAGCTCGGCGGAGACGACGCCCTCGTTCATCTGCGCGCCCTCGGTCAGCCGCGGCTCCTGCGCGTGCTGGGCGACGACGCCGCCGAAGGCCTTCACGTACTCCAGCGCCCGGCGCATGATCACCGCGTCGTCGACGCACTTGCCGTCGTCGGAGAAGACGGTGACGCCGGCGGCCGACTCGTGCATGGCGCCCAGCTCGGCGAGCTTCTTGCCCTCCAGGCCGACGGTGACCGCGCCGATGGGCTGCACGTCGCAGTAGCCGTGCTCCTGCCCGAGGCGGTAGACCTGCTCGACGACGCCGGCGGTGTCGGCCACCGGGAAGGTGTTGGCCATGGCGAACACGGCGGTGTAGCCGCCGCTCGCGGCGGCGCGCGTGCCGGTCAGCACGGTCTCGGAGTCCTCGCGGCCCGGCTCGCGCAGATGCGTGTGCAGGTCGACCAGGCCCGGCAGCAGCACCTTGCCGGCCGCCTCGACGACCTCGGCGCCGTCCGCGCTCAGTCCCACGCCCACCTCGGCGATCGTCTCGCCGTCGATCAGCACGTCCTGCGACTCGCCGCCGAGCACCTTCGCACCACGGATAAGGATCTTGCTCATGGGTCTTACTTCTCCTCGGTACGGGTGTGGGTGACGGCGGGCTCGTTGCCTCCGAGCAGCAGGTACAGGACGGCCATCCGGATGGACACTCCGTTCGCGACCTGCTCGACGGCGGTGCAGCGGCCGGAGTCGGCGACCTCGGCGGTGATCTCCATGCCGCGGACCATCGGCCCGGGGTGCATCACGATCGCGTGCTCGGGCATCCGCGCCATGCGGTCGCCGTCGAGGCCGTAGCGCCGGGAGTACTCGCGCTCGGTCGGGAAGAAGGCGGCGTTCATGCGCTCGCGCTGGACGCGCAGCATCATCACCGCGTCGGACTTGGGAAGCGTGGAGTCGAGGTCGTACGACACCTCGCACGGCCAGTGCTCGACGCCGACCGGCACCAGGGTGGGCGGGGCGACCAGGGTGACCTCGGCGCCGAGGGTGTGCAGCAGGTCGACGTTGGAGCGGGCGACCCGGCTGTGCAGGACGTCGCCGACGATGGTGATCCGCTTGCCGGACAGGTCCTGGCCGAGGCCGGCGTCCCGGCCGACCAGGCGGCGGCGCATGGTGAACGCGTCGAGCAGCGCCTGGGTGGGGTGCTGGTGGGTGCCGTCGCCGGCGTTGATGACGGCGGCGTCGATCCAGCCGGAGTTGGCGAGGCGGTAGGGCGCTCCGGAGGCGCCGTGCCGGATGACCACGGCGTCGACGCCCATGGCCTCCAGGGTCTGGGCGGTGTCCTTCAGGGACTCGCCCTTGGACACGCTGGAGCCCTTGGCGGAGAAGTTGATGACGTCCGCGGACAGGCGCTTCTCCGCGGCTTCGAAGGAGATCCGGGTCCGGGTGGAGTCCTCGAAGAAGAGGTTGACGACCGTGCGGCCGCGCAGGGTCGGCAGTTTCTTGATCGGCCGGTCGGCGACCCGGGCCATCTCCTCGGCGGTGTCGAGGATCAGGACGGCGTCGTCGCGGGTGAGGTCGGCGGCCGAGATGAGATGACGCTGCATCTGTCAGGCTCCGTAAGGCAGTTCAGGAGATTTCGGGCAGGCGGGGGCGCGACTGCGCGCGCGTGCGGCGGTGACGTACGCGCGTGCGCTACTGCTGCGCGCCCGGAGCGGTCCGCTTGGCGCCGAGCAGCACGGTGTCGCGACCGTCCTCCTCGGCGAGCTGGACCTTGACCGTCTCCCGCAACGACGTGGGGAGGTTCTTGCCGACGTAGTCGGCGCGGATGGGCAGTTCGCGGTGGCCGCGGTCGACGAGGACCGCGAGCTGCACCGCGCGCGGGCGCCCGATGTCGTTCAGGGCGTCGAGGGCGGCACGGATGGTGCGGCCGGAGAAGAGCACGTCGTCGACGAGGACGACCAGCCGGCCGTCGAGGCCGTCACCGGGGATCTCGGTGCGGGCCAGCGCACGCGGCGGGTGCATGCGCAGGTCGTCGCGGTACATGGTGATGTCCAGCGACCCGACCGGGATCTTGCGGTCGGTGATCTCCTCGAGCTTCGCGGCGAGCCGCCGGGCGAGGAAGACGCCTCGGGTCGGGATGCCGAGGAGCACCACGTCGTCGGCGCCCTTGGCGCGCTCGACGATCTCGTGGGCGATGCGGGTCAGGACCCGCGCGATGTCGGGAGCCTCGAGAACGGGCCGCGCATCGGATGCTTGGGTGTCCATGGGAAACGGACCTCCTTCTCCGCCTCACGGGACGGACCTTAAAGGACGTCGGATTTGCGCCATCAACGGTAGCAGGCGGACGTGACATCCCTGATCACCCCCCTGGCGTATTCAGCCACCGCCGCCACGGAAGGGTCGGTGTGGACCATTCGGCTTGACGCGCGAGAGTCACGCTGCGTAACCTCACAGTGAGTTACCAGACGCGCGGCGCGGACCCACCGCAGCCGCGTCGACACAGTGTCCGGGGAGCCATATGTCCAGCGAATACGCCAAACAGCTCGGGGCCAAGCTCCGGGCCATCCGCACCCAGCAGGGCCTTTCCCTCCACGGTGTCGAGGAGAAGAGCCAGGGCCGCTGGAAGGCGGTCGTGGTCGGTTCGTACGAGCGCGGCGACCGCGCCGTCACCGTGCAGCGCCTCGCCGAGCTGGCGGATTTCTATGGCGTTCCCGTGCAGGAGCTGCTGCCGGGCACCACTCCGGGCGGGGCCGCCGAGCCGCCGCCGAAGCTGGTCCTGGACCTGGAGCGGCTGGCCACCGTGCCGGCCGAGAAGGCGGGCCCCCTGCAGCGGTACGCGGCGACGATCCAGTCGCAGCGCGGTGACTACAACGGCAAGGTGCTGTCGATCCGCCAGGACGACCTGCGCACACTCGCCGTCATCTACGACCAGTCCCCGTCGGTCCTGACCGAGCAGCTGATCAGCTGGGGCGTGCTGGACGCGGACGCGCGGCGGGCCGTCGCGGCCCACGAGGAGAGCTGAGTCCCGGGCGCCTCAGCAGAAACGTGCCGCCGGGGTGGCCGGAACTTCACGGTTCCGGCTGCCCCGGCGGTTTTCTGTGGCCTTCCACACGTGCGCGGGATACGGCCTCACACACGCGCGCGGGATGAGCCTTAGACACCTGCGCGGAGCACGGCCTTCGACACCTGCGCGGAGCACGGCCTTCGAGACCTGCGCGGGAAACGCCGGAGGGCCCGCGGCGGTCGTGCCGCGGGCCCTCCGGCGTGGTGCGTCGCTGGTGCCCCTCACGCCTCTTCGCGGCGCAGCGAGGGCTTGAGGTCCTTCAGCCGGCCGAGCAGGCCGTTGACGAACGAGGGCGACTCGTCCGTGGAGAACTCCTTCGCCAGCTGCACCATCTCGTCCAGGACGACGGCGTCCGGGGTCTCGTCGACCCAGATCAGCTCGTAGGCGCCCAGGCGCAGGATGTTGCGGTCGACGACCGGCATCCGGTCGAGCGTCCAGCCGACCGAGTACTGCGCGATCAGCTCGTCGATGCGCTTCGCGTGCCCCGCGTAGCCCTCGACGAGCTGCATCGTGTACTCGCTCACCGGCGGCTGACGGGTGTCGGTCCGGGACAGCCGGATCCAGTCCGCAAGAACCGTCAGGACGTCGGCGCCGCGCTGGTCGCCCTCGAAGAGGATCTGGAAGGCGCGCTTGCGGGCCGTGTTGCGGGCAGCCACGGTTAGCTGTTCACCCGGCCGAGGTAGTCGCTCGTACGGGTGTCGACCTTGATCTTCTCACCGGTGGTGATGAAGAGCGGGACCTGGATCTGGTGGCCGGTCTCCAGCGTGGCGGGCTTGGTGCCGCCGGTGGAGCGGTCGCCCTGGACGCCCGGCTCGGTCTCCGCGACCGTCAGCTCGACGGCGGCCGGGAGCTCGACGAAGAGCACCTCGCCCTCGTGCTGCGCGACGGTGGCGGTGAAGCCCTCGATGAGGAAGTTGGCGGCGTCGCCGACGGCCTTGCGGTCGACCATGAGCTGGTCGTAGGTCTCCATGTCCATGAAGACGAAGTACTCGCCGTCCATGTAGGAGAACTGCATGTCGCGCTTGTCGACGGTGGCCGTCTCGACCTTGACACCGGCGTTGAAGGTCTTGTCGACGACCTTGCCGGAGAGCACGTTCTTGAGCTTGGTGCGCACGAAGGCCGGGCCCTTGCCGGGCTTGACGTGCTGGAACTCGACGACGGACCAGAGCTGGCCGCCTTCGAGCTTGAGCACCATGCCGTTCTTGAGGTCGTTCGTGGAAGCCACGGTTGCGGAATCTCCTGGACTGACGTGGACGACCCCGGGGCACGCACCTATAGCGCGAGCAGCTCCTTGGTCGTGATGGTGAGTAGCTCGGGTCCGCCGTCCGCCTCGGGGCGGACGACGAGCGTGTCATCGATCCGGACGCCGCCCCGGCCCGGGAGGTGGACCCCCGGTTCGACGGTGACCGGCACGCAAGCGTCCAGTTTACCCATGGAAGCGGGGGCCAACTGCGGGTCCTCGTCGATTTCGAGTCCGACACCGTGTCCGGTCAGGGCCGGGAGGGCCTCCGCGTACCCCGCCGAGTCCAGGACCTGCCGTGCCGCGCGGTCCACGTCACGGTGGGCGGCACCGGGCGCCAGGGTCTCGCGGCCGGCGCGCTGGGCGGCGAAGACGAGGTCGTACAGCTCGATCTGCCAGTCGGCGGGGGAGGTGCCGATGACGAAGGTGCGGCCGATCTCACAGCGGTAGCCGCGGTACATGGCGCCCAGGCAGACGGAGAGGAAGTCACCCTCCTCGACCCGCCGGTCGGTGGGCCGGTGGGCGCGGCGGCCGGCGTTCGGGCCGGTGGCGACGGAGGTGGGGAAGGCGGGGCCGTCGGCGCCGTGGTCGACGAGGCGGCGTTCGAGTTCCAGGGCGAGGTGGCGTTCGGTGCGGCCGACGAGGATGGACTCCAGCAGCTCGCCGAGGGCCTGGTCGGCGATCTCGGCGCCGATGCGCAGGCAGGAGATCTCCTCCTCGTCCTTGACCACTCTGAGCTGTTCGACCGCGGCTGAGAGGTCCGCGAAGCGCAGCCGCGGCGCGACGGAGGTGAGGGCGCGGTGCCGGGAGACGGTGAGGTGGTGTTCCTCGACGGCGAGCGAGTCGGCGCGCTGGGCCTCGGCCAGCCCGGCGGCGGCGACCGCGGGATCGCCTCCGGCGCCCAGGAGCGTGTGCACGCGCAGCGTCTCGTCGGGGCGCCCCTGCGTGGGGCGGTCGTCCGGCGGGCCGGAGCAGACCAGCAGGTCCTCGGTCCTGCCCAGCAGCAGGACGGAGCCGCGCGGGGCGGCGCCCGCGAGGTAGCGCACGTTGGCGGGGCGGGAGACGAGCGCTGCCGCGTTGCCGGCCGCGTTGCACTGCTCCCTGAGCCGGGTTCGGCGGATGGCGTGCATCTCTGACATGAGATGAGCCTAGGAGCGATGACCGTTTTGTGCCGGTTGGGACGGTGTGAAGGGTGCCGAACGGGGGACGGACCGGCGGACCCCGGCCCGGCGGGCCCGGGCCCTGCAACGCCCGGCCCGGCGGGCCCGGGCCCTGCAACCCCCGGCCCGGCGGGCCCCGGCGGCCGGGGCCCGGGCGGCTACCAGCTCGGGGGGCTGGTGATCGCCCGCGCCAGCACCTCGTCCAGGACCTGGGCGGTCTGCGCCACGTCCAGCTGGGAGTTGTCGATGATCGGCAGTCCCGAGCCGTACCAGCCCGCCATGCGGCCGTGGATGCGGGCGACCTCCTCGTCGCTGAGGCGGCGGTTGCCCGTGCGCTCGGCATTGCGCTCCAGGACGACCTCCAGACCGGGCAGGAGGACCACCGGGAGCAGGCCGGGGCCCACGTGGCGCTTCCAGCCGCCGAGGCCGACGACCGGGCGGTCGGGGAAGACGGCGTCGTCGAGGATGCACGAGATGCCGTTGGCCAGGAAGTTGCGCGCGGCGAATCCGCAGGTGCGGCGGGCCAGGCGGTACTGCGCCTCGGAGCTGTCGTTCCAGCCGGACTGTGGGTCGGCGAAGCCGGAGCGGACCCACTCCCGCACGTCGTCGAGGCTGATGTGGGCGGTGGGGACCCGGCGGTGGTCGGCCCAGTACTTGGCGACGCTCGTCTTGCCGGCGCCCGCCGGGCCGATCAGCAGGACCGCGAGGATCGTGGTGGTCGGATCGGGCGCGGCGGTGGCGGGCGGGGCGCTGGGCATGCCGACCGGGCCGCCGGGCGGCAGCGGGACGTGGCCCGTGGTCTCGGGGACCGGCGGGGCCGGGGCGTGCTGCGGGGCGGGTGGTGCGGCAGCCGGGACCGCGGGCGTCGGAGCCGCGGGCGTCGCGGCGGGGAAGCCCGGTGCCGCGGGCGGCGGGGGCACGGGTGCCGAGCCCTGGTGGGTGCCCGGGGGGTGCTGGCCCGGGTGGTGTGCGGCCGACGACCAGCCGGCGGCCGGTCCGTGCCCCGGCTGGTGGGGCGGCGGCAGCGGAGAACCCACTGCGTGCTGCATCCGGTGCCACTCCGTCTCGTACAGGCAATTGGCGCTGGCCGCGGGGCACGCCCTGCGCGGACCCCGCTCGCTACCGAACGGTACCGTCCCCCGCCGCTGTTCGGTGAAACGGCCGGGGACGGTCCGAAGTGCCCGTCGGAGACAGGGGATTTCGGGTGGCCGGTGTCCGGCCGGGCCTACTGGCCCACTTCGCCGTACGCGGCGACCAGCACGGCCGGGTCGGGGCCCTCCAGGACGGTGGGCTTCGCCAGGCCGTCCAGCACGACGAAGCGCAGCAGGTCACCGCGGGACTTCTTGTCGACCCTCATGTTCTCCAGCAGCTTGGGCCACTGGTCGTGGCGGTAGTGCAGCGGGAGCCCGACGGCCTGCAGGATCGTGCGGTGGCGGTCGGCGGTGGCGTCGTCCAGACGGCCCGCCAGCCGCCCGAGTTCGGCGGCGAAATGCATGCCGACGGCGACGGCCGCGCCGTGCCGCCACTTGTAGCGCTCGTTCTTCTCGATGGCGTGGCCGAGGGTGTGGCCGTAGTTGAGGATCTCACGCAGGCCCGACTCCTTCAGGTCGGCGGAGACGACCTCCGCCTTGACCCGGATGGAGCGCTCGATGAGCTCCGCGGTGTGCGGCCCGGACGGACCGCGGGCGGCCTGCGGGTCGGACTCGATCAGGTCCAGGATCACCGGGTCGGCGATGAATCCGGCCTTGATGATCTCGGCGAGGCCGGAGACGTAGTCGTTGACCGGGAGGGACTCCAGCGCGGCCAGGTCGCACAGCACGCCCGCCGGCGGATGGAAGGAGCCGACCAGGTTCTTGCCCTCGGCGGTGTTGATGCCGGTCTTGCCGCCGACCGCCGCGTCCACCATGGCCAGCACGGTCGTCGGGATCGCGATCCAGCGCACCCCGCGCAGCCAGGTCGCGGCCACGAACCCGGCCAGGTCGGTGGTCGCGCCGCCGCCGACGCCGACGATGACGTCGGAGCGGGTGAAGCCGGACTGGCCGAGCGCCTTCCAGCAGTAGGCGGCGACCTCGGCGGTCTTGGCCTCCTCGGCGTTGGGCACCTGGATGGCGACCGCGTCGAAGCCCTGCCCGGCGAGGTCGGCGCGCAGCGCCTCGCCGGTCTCGGCGAGCGCCTCCGGGTGGATCACGGCGACCCGCTTGGCCTTCGCCCCGATCAACCCGGCCAGCTCGCCCAGGAGCTGACGGCCCACCAGGACCTCGTAGGGCTCGCTGCCCGCGGTGCCGCCGACCTGGATGCGGGTGACTGCCTCGCTCATGCTTCCTTCAACTCCAGTGCGTCCAGGGCGGCTTGGGTGACCTCTTCGGGCGTGCGGCCGTCGGTGGGCACGACGGCCGTGGCGACCTCCTCGTACAGGTGCCGCCGCGCCTCCATCAGCTCCCGCCACTGCTTGCGCGGGTTGACGGCGAGCAGCGGGCGGGCCGCGTTCAGGCCGGTGCGCCTGACCGCCTCCTCGACGTCCATCGAGAGGTAGACGACGCGGCGTCCGGCCAGCAGCGCGCGGGTGTCGGCGTCGAGGACGGCGCCGCCGCCGAGCGCGAGGATGCCGTCGTGCGCGGCCAGCGCGGTGCGCACGGCCTGCTTCTCGAGCGCGCGGAAGACCGGCTCGCCCTCGTCGACGAAGATCTCGGCGATGGCGCGGCCCTGCTCGGCCACGATGTCGTCGTCGGTGTCGCGGTAGGCCACGCCGAGCCGCTCGGCCAGCAGCCGGCCGACGGTGGACTTGCCCACGCCCATCGGCCCGACCAGGACGACCAGCGGCCCGCTCATCGGATCGGGAGGTGGTCGAGGTACGACCGCACGTTGCGGCGGGTCTCGGCCACGCTGTCGCCGCCGAACTTCTCCGCCACCGCGTCCGCGAGGACGAGCGCGACCATGGCCTCCGCCACGATCCCGGCCGCCGGCACCGCGCACACGTCGGAGCGCTGGTGGTGGGCCTGCGCCGGCTCGCCGGTGGCGACGTCGACGGTCTGCAGGGCCCGCGGCACGGTCGCGATCGGCTTCATGGCGGCGCGGACCCGCAGCAGCTCACCGGTGGTCAGCCCGCCCTCGGTGCCGCCGGAGCGGCCCGTCGCCCGCCTGATGCCCTCGGGCGTGGTGACGATCTCGTCGTGCGCCTTCGAGCCCGGCACCCGCGCCAGCTCGAACCCGTCGCCGACCTCGACGCCCTTGATCGCCTGGATGCCCATCAGGGCCGCCGCCAGCCGCGCGTCCAGCTTGCGGTCCCAGTGCACGTGCGAGCCCAGGCCGACCGGCACGCCGTAGGCCAGCACCTCCACGACGCCGCCGAGCGTGTCGCCGTCCTTGTGCGCCTGGTCGATCTCCGCGACCATCGCCTTCGACGCGTCCGCGTCCAGGCAGCGCACCGGGTCGGCGTCCAGCTTCGCGACGTCCGCGGGGGTCGGGTACACACCGCGCGGCGCCCTCGCGCCCGCCAGCTCCACCACGTGGGAGACCACCTCGATGCCGGCCGTCTCCTTCAGGTACGAGCGGGCCACCGCCCCCAGCGCCACCCGCGCCGCGGTCTCCCGGGCGGAGGCGCGCTCCAGGATCGGCCGGGCCTCGTCGAAGCCGTACTTCTGCATGCCCGCCAGATCCGCGTGGCCGGGCCGCGGGCGGGTCAGCGGGGCGTTGCGGGCGAGCCCGGCGAGCACCTCGGGATCGACCGGGTCGGCGGCCATCACCTGCTCCCACTTCGGCCACTCGGTGTTGCCGACCATGATCGCCACCGGGGAGCCGAGGGTCAGACCGTGCCGGACGCCGCCGAGGAAGGTGACCTCGTCCCGCTCGAACTTCATCCGCGCACCGCGGCCATAGCCGAGCCGCCGCCGCGCGAGGTGGTCGGCGACCATCTCCGTGGTGATCGGCACGCCGGCGGGGAGGCCCTCCAGCGTCGCGACAAGGGCGGGACCGTGGGACTCCCCCGCGGTCAGCCAACGCAGCCTGCTCAACGATGCTCCTCAGTGCTCGCGCCCTGGTACTGCCTTGCGTACGCGCGTCCTCGCGTACGGCGACGGCGCGACCAGGTGCGCGGTCCCGGCCCGCCTTCTCCGATCCTCCCACGTCCGGGCCCCGGACCCGGCCGACGGTCCACAAAGCGGACGCGAGCCGGTCAGGTCACGCTCGGGCGGAGCCGTCCCGCGGGCCGGGCCGGCGCGCTCAGGCGCCCGGGTGGCCGGCGCCGCCGCCCTGCCGCTGCCCCTGGGGCGGCGCGTAGGGGCCCAGGTAGTCGGCGCCCCGCCGCTGCCCGTACTGCGCCGCGGCGTGGACCGGCCGTCCCGCGCGCACCGCACGCCGGTGGGCGAGCTTCCGCTTGAGCTTGACGACCCACGAGGCGACGACCGCGAGCAGGACCAGGGCGATCACGGCGACCTGCACCCAGTCGGGCAGGAACCCGAGCAGGGCCTCGAAGATCTGGCCCTTGGCCGACGCGACGGACATGCCTGCGGACACGGAACGCTCCCCCTCCCGGCTCCGCCCCCTGCGCGCCGAGCGGAGCCTAGCGGGCGGCGAGGGCCTGCTCGCCTGCTTTTCGCATGGCGGCGACGGGTGCCGGGCTGTGGCCCGTCATCTGCTCGACCTGCAGCACCGCCTGGTGCACCAGCAGGTCGAGGCCGCTGACGACCGCTCCGCCGCACGCCGACCAGCGGGCCGCGAGTTCGGTCGGCCAGGGGTCGTAGAGCACGTCGAAGAGGGTGGCGGGCCGCTCGGGGACGGCGGCGGCGAGGGCGTCGGTCGTGCCCGCCGGGGTGGTGGCGACGACCAGCGGGGCGCGCATCGCGGACGCGGCGTCCGCCCAGTCCGCGATGCGCACCTGGACGTCGAGCCGCTTCCCCCACTCCCGCATCTCGGCGGCCCGGGCCTCGCTGCGGACGTGGACGACGACCTCGCCGCTGCAGATCCGGGCCAGCGCGGCCAGGGCGGAGGAGGCGGTGGCGCCGGCGCCGAGGATCGCCGCCGAGTCGACCTGTTCGATACCGCGCTCGCGCAGGGCGGCGACCATGCCGGGGATGTCGGTGTTGTCGCCGAGGCGGCGGCCGTCCTCGGTGAAGACGACCGTGTTGACGGCCTCCACGGACGCCGCCGTCTCGCTGATCTCGTCGAGCAGCGGGATGACGGCCCGCTTCAGCGGCATGGTCAGCGACAGCCCGGCCCACTCCGGTCCGAGGGTGCCGAGGAACCCGGCGAGGGCGGCCTCGTCGATCTCGAAACGGTCGTACGACCAGCCGGCCAGGCCCAGTTCCCGGTACGCGGCGCGGTGCAGCACCGGGGAGAGGGAGTGGGCGATGGGCGAACCGAGCACGGCGGCCCGGCGGGCGTCAGTTGCCCGTGCTGTCATTGAACTTTTCCTTGAGTTTCAGGAATTCCGCGTGGGTCCTGGCGAATTCCGTCTTGTTCACGCCGTCGGTCGCGACGAAGTAGTACCAGCCCTCATGGGTCGGATTCAGCGCGGCCTTCAGCGCGAGGTCGCCCGGATTGTCGATCGGCCCCGGCGGCAGACCCTTGTTCGTGTACGTGTTGTACGGGTCCTTGTTGCTTTTTATCTCCGACTCGGTGATGTTGATGTTGCTCTGGCCCTTCAGGTAATTGAAGGTCGAGTCGAACTGCAAGAGCCCGTACGTCTCGGGGTTCGCGAGATCGAGGCGGTTGTAGACCACCTCCGCCATCTTGCGGTAGTCGTCCTCGGTCTTGCCCTCGGCCTCGACGAGGCTGGCGACGGTGATGACCTGCAGCGGACTGTCCAGCTTGAAAGCCTTGGCCTTGGCGGCCAGGTCGTACGCGCGGTACTTCCGCGCGGCCTGGGTGACCATCGCCTTGAGGACCGTCTCGGGCTTCATCCCCTTTGCGGCCGGATACGTGCCCGGGGAGAGGAAGCCTTCGAGCGGGTCCTTGATCTCGCTGTTGTCGTTCGCCCAGTCCGGCAGACCGAGGCTCTTGTACTTCTTCTGGGCGGTCTTCTTGGTGGTGCCGGATTTCAGCTCGAGCTTCTCGTCGATCGCCTTGTAGACGGCCAAGTTGCGCTCGCCCGGCCTGACCAGGACGTTGTTCTGGCTCTTGGGGTCGAGCATCAATTCCACGGCGCTCGCGGCGGACATCTGCTTCTTCAGCAGATAGGCGCCGGCCTGGATCTTGTTGCCGTCGGGGTTCTCCTGCTGCGCGGAGACGAAGGCGTCGACGCTCTTGACGACGCCCGCGTCCTTCAGCCGCCGCCCGATCTCGTAACCGCCCGCGCCCTTGGGGATCTGGACGGTCACCTTCTGGCCGGTGCCGTCTCCGGCGTAGTCCGGCGCCGCGCCGAAACGATCCTGGTAGAACTGGTACCCGAAGTATCCGACTCCGCCGACGCCGCCGCCGAACACCAGCAGCACCACCAGGCAGGCGCATCCGCTGCGCCGCTTCTTGGGCTTGCCGCCGCGGCCACGCCGGTCGCCTCGGCCGCCCCGCGGGCCGTCGTCGCTGTCGTCGTCATCGTCATCGTCGCCGCCTGCGAAGAAGGCGTGTTCGCCCTGGTCGGGGCCGGGGTCCCAGTCGGTCTGCGGCTGCTCTTCGGTCTGCCTGCGGGCGGGCGGCTCCGGCGGCGGATAGGCGTCCGGAGTGCCGTACCGGTCGGGCTGGTCACCGGCGTACGCGGCGGGCTGATGGCCGTAGGCGTCCGCGGGGTCCGCCGGGTAGGGGACCTGCGGCTGCGCCGCACCCCAGCCGCCCTCGGCGTACGGCTGCTGTCCCTGACCGTCGTACGCCTGCTGTCCCTGGCCGGGGTAGTACGCCTGCTGTCCCTGGTCGGGGTGGTGCGGCTGCTGTCCCTGGTGGTGGTACGGCTGCTGCTGGTCGTGGCCCGGGTAGTGCTGCGGTTCCTGGCCGGCGTACTGCTGCGGCTCCTGGCCCGGGTACTGCTGTGGCTCCTGGCCTGCGTACTGCTGCTGGTCGTACTGCGGGTAGTACTGCTGCTGCGGCTGGCCGTATCCGGCCTGCGCGCCGTCCTCCCAGTGCCCGTAGTGCGGCTGCTGCGGCTGCTGCGGATAGTGCTGCGGCTGGCCGCCGTGAGCAGGCTGGTGGCCCACCTGGGCCTGCTGCCCTTCCCATCCGCCGTCCCCGTACAGCGGGTCCTCGGGATGCCACGGTTCGGAGCCTGGGCCCCGGCCATACTCAGTCATCGATCCCCTAGAGCCGCGAGGCGGCGGTCAACGCGGCCCGGGAAGATCGGGTTCCCGTCCCGCCTCTCTCTGTGCGCCGGCTGTTCGAACACCGGCGCATCGCGCGGAACGTTACCGTATCGCGATCAGATGACCACTTCGACGCCCTCGCCGGGTGCTTTACCTGACACCCGTTCGGATTCCAGCGCCTGCTGAAGGATGATCACCGCGGCCGCCTGGTCGATGACGGCCCGGCCCTTCCTGGACTTCACCCCGGAGGCGCGCAGTCCCTGACCGGCCGTCACCGTCGTCATGCGTTCATCGACGAGTCTGACCGGAACGGGCGCGATCATGCGCGCCAGTTCCTGGGCGAAGCCGCGGACCTTGACGGCCGCCGGTCCCTCGCCCCCCTTGAGGGATCGCGGGAGGCCGACGACGACCTCGATCGGCTCGTACTCCTCCACCAGTTGCCACAGCCGGCGGTGCGCCGCGGGAACGTCCCGGCCGGGGACGGTCTCCACGGGGGTGGCGAGGATCCCGTCGGGGTCGCACGAGGCGACCCCGATGCGGGCGTCCCCGACGTCGATCGCGAGTCGGCGGCCCCTGCGCATCGCCGGACTCACTTGGCGGTTTCCGCCACGAGCCGCTCGACCGCGTCGACGGCCTCGCCGATCGCGGCCGGGTTCTGGCCGCCGCCCTGGGCGACGTCCGGCTTGCCGCCACCGCCGCCGCCGAGCGTCTTGGCGGCGGCGCGGACCAGGTCGCCGGCCTTGAGGCCCCGCTCGCGGGCGGCCTCGTTGGTGGCGATGACCGTGAGCGGCTTGCCGTTGTTCACCGTGAACAGGGCGACCACGGCGGCCCGTCCGCCCTGGATGCGGCCGCGCACGTCGAGGACCAGCCTGCGCAGGTCGTCGGGGGTGGTGCCGTCCGGGACCTGCCCGGTGACGACGGCGACCCCGCGGACGTCCTTGGCGGACTCGGCGAGACCGGCGGCGGCCTGGAGCACCTTCTCGGCGCGGAACTTCTCGATCTCCTTCTCGGCGTCCTTCAGCTTGCCGAGCATGGCGGAGACCTTCTCCGGCAGTTCCTCCGGGCGGCCCTTGAGCAGTTCGGTGAGCTGGTTGACGACCGTGTGCTCACGGGCGAGGAAGCTGTAGGCGTCGACGCCGACCAGGGCCTCGATACGGCGCACACCGGAGCCGATGGAGGACTCGCCGAGCAGCTTCACCAGGCCCAGCTGGGCGGTGTTGTGCACGTGCGTGCCGCCGCACAGCTCCTTGGAGAAGTCGCCGATGGTCACCACGCGGACGCGCTCGCCGTACTTCTCGCCGAACTCGGCGATGGCGCCCTGCTTCTTGGCCTCGTCGATGCCCATGACGTCGGCGCGGACGTCGAGGTCGCGGGCGAGCACCTCGTTGATCTTCTGCTCGACGTCGGTCATCACGGCCGTCGGGACGGCGGAGGGCGAGCCGAAGTCGAAGCGGAAGCGGCCGGGCTGGTTCTCGGAGCCGGCCTGGGCGGCCGTCGGGCCGAGGGCGTCGCGCAGGGCCTGGTGGGTGAGGTGGGTGGCCGAGTGGGCGCGGGCGATGGCCTTGCGGCGGCGGTTGTCGATGGCGGCGAGCGCCTTGGCGCCCACCGTCACCTCGCCGACCTGGACGACGCCCTTGTGGACGTAGACGCCCGGCACCGGCTTCTGGCAGTCGCGGACCTCGATGACGGCGCCGGAGTCCACCTTGATGCGGCCGGTGTCGCCGATCTGGCCGCCGCCCTCGGCGTAGAACGGGGTGCGGTCGAGGACGATCTCGACCTCGTCGCCCTCGGTGGCGGCCGGGGAGGACAGGCCGTCGACGAGGATGCCGACGACCGTGGACTCGCCCTCGGTGTCGGTGTAGCCGATGAACTCGGTCGCGCCGGCGGTGTCGGCGATCTCGCGGTAGGCGCCGAGGTCGGCGTGACCGGTCTTCTTGGCCTGGGCGTCGGCCTTGGCGCGCTCCCGCTGCTCCTTCATCAGGCGGCGGAAGCCGTCCTCGTCCACGGTGAGGCCCTGCTCGCCGGCCATCTCCAGGGTGAGATCGATCGGGAAGCCCCAGGTGTCGTGGAGCAGGAACGCCTTGTCGCCGGACAGCACGGTCGAGCCGGCCGCCTTGGTCTCGGTGACGGCGGTGTCGAGGATGTTGGTGCCGGCCTTCAGCGTCTTGAGGAAGGCGTTCTCCTCGGCGAGGGCGACCTTCTCGATGCGCTCGCGGTCGGTGACCAGCTCCGGGTACTGCTGCCCCATCATGCCGATGACGACGTCGATGAGGTCCCCGACGACCGGGCCGGTGGCGCCGAGCAGGCGCATGTTGCGGATGGCGCGGCGCATGATGCGGCGCAGGACGTAGCCGCGGCCCTCGTTGCCGGGGGTGACGCCGTCGCCGATGAGCATGGTGGCAGTGCGCATGTGGTCGGTGACCACGCGCAGGGAGACGTCCGAGTCGTGGGCGTCGCCGTAGGCCACACCGGTCAGCTCGGTGGCCTTGTCGATCACGGCCATGGAGGTGTCGATCTCGTACATGTTCTGCACGCCCTGCAGAATCATGGCGAGCCGCTCCAGGCCGAGGCCCGTGTCGATGTTCTTGCTCGGCAGGTCACCGAGGATCTCGAAGTTGTCCTTGCCGGTGCCCTCGCCGCGCTCGTACTGCATGAAGACGAGGTTCCAGATCTCCACGTACCGCTCGTCGTTGACGGCGGGACCGCCCTCGGCGCCGAACTCGGGGCCGCGGTCGTAGTTGATCTCGGAGCAGGGGCCGCACGGGCCGGGGACGCCCATGGACCAGAAGTTGTCCTTCATGCCCAGGCGCTGGATGCGCTCCTTGGGCACGCCGACGACCTCGTGCCAGATCCGCTCGGCCTCGTCGTCGTCCTGGTAGACGGTGATCCAGAGCTTCTCCGGCTCCAGGCCGTAACCGCCCTTGTCCTGGGGCGTGGTG
The DNA here is from genome assembly GCF_044335305.1 of Streptomyces sp. NPDC020490. Classification (NCBI taxonomy): domain Bacteria; kingdom Bacillati; phylum Actinomycetota; class Actinomycetes; order Kitasatosporales; family Streptomycetaceae; genus Streptomyces; species Streptomyces sp. NPDC020490. The sequence goes on from NZ_JBIRUY010000022.1 coordinate 38,166, forward strand.
AGCAGCTCCCAGGCGAGCTTGATGGCGCCTTCCTTGAAGTAGTCGCCGAAGGAGAAGTTGCCGCACATCTGGAAGAACGTGCCGTGCCGGGTGGTCTTGCCGACCTCTTCGATGTCGGGCGTGCGCACGCACTTCTGCACGCTCGTCGCGCGCGGGAAGGGCGGCTTGACCTCACCCAGGAAGTAGGGCTTGAAGGGAACCATGCCGGCCGGGACGAGGAGCAGAGTCGGGTCGTCCGCGATGAGCGACGCCGAAGGGACGACGGTGTGCCCGCGCTCCTCGAAGAAGCTCAGCCAGCGGCGGCGAATCTCGGCCGACTCCATCAGTGGTCCTCATTCCGGTTGTACGAGTACGTCTGGTACGTCGTGTCGCCGACGTACTTCGGGTTGCTGCGGTTCTCGATGGCGGGGTACCGCCGGGGCGCGGGCAGTTCGGGATTCGCGTCGATCCCGAGCGCGTCGCCCAGTTCGGCCTCCCGCTGCGCCATGTTGTCGCGGACGTCGAGCGCGAAGCCGACCGCGCGGTCCTTGATGCGCTGGCCCGCGTCGAGTGCCTTGTTGGCCGCGGTCACGGCGAGGCTCTCCGGGGTCAGCTGCTTCAGCTTGCGGTTGACCTTGGTGGTGGCCCACACCCCGGCGGCCACGCCTGTGGTGAACCAGAACGTACGGCGGAACATCCCTGACCTAGTCCTCTTTTCCGCGGAGGTTCTCACGGAGGTTCTCGCGGAGGTTTCGTCTGCCCCGCCGCGCGGCAGGGACGGTGCGGCCCACGATCACGGTACGCCTCGACGTCCTGGCGGGCACGTCCTCCTTGCCGCCGCCCAGGGCCCGGCGCACGCCGTAGCCGAAGGCCGCGACCTTGACCAGGGGGCCGCCGAAGGTGGAGGCGACGGTGGTCGACAGTGCCGAGGCGTTCGCCGTGACCTCCTGGACGTCGGAGGCGATCGCGTCGACCCGGTCGATCTGGGTCTGCGCGGAACGCACCGCCGCGGAGGCATCGGCCAGCAGCGGGACCGCCTGATCGGTCACGTCCGCCACGAGCTTGGTGGTCGCCTTCAGCGTCTGGGCCAGCCTCACCAGTGCGACGGCGAGGAAGGAGACCAGGATCGCCCAGAAGACGGCCACCAGGATCCCGGCCACCTCGCCACCGGACACCGTGTGCACCTGCTCCCTGAAACGTGCCTGAACATCGGGAAAGTCGTACCGAGCCTATCGCGCCGGGGGCGCCGCTCCGTACCGGTTTCCCGCTCGCGGGCGGGCAAGTTGCGCGGCGTGCGGCGGCCCGCGGGCGGGCCGGCCCGGGAGACGCGGGAACCCGCGGTCGCGGGGGCCCGGGAGACGCAGGAACCCGCCGCCCCGCCCACCCGGAGAGGTGGCGAGACGGCGGGCTGAGGCGTGCTACGGCCTGCCGGTGATCAGCGGGCGTAGTACTCGACGACGAGCTGCTCGTCGCAGATCACCGGGATCTCCTTGCGGTTCGGCTCGCGGTCCAGGCGGAACGCCAGGGCCTTGAGGTTCACCTGGAGGTAGCGCGGGGTCTCGCCGTCGGGGGCGAAGCCACCCTCGCGGGCGATCGCGAAGAGGGTCTTCTCACGGCTGCGCTCGCGGACCATCACGACGTCGTCGGGACGGACGCGGAACGAGGGCTTGTCGACCTTCTGGCCGTTGACCTCGATGTGGCCGTGGACGACCATCTGGCGGGCCTGGTAGATGGTGCGGGCGATGCCCGAACGCAGGACCAGGGCGTCGAGACGGCGCTCGAGCTCGATGATCAGGGCCTCACCGGTCTTGCCCTGAACCTTGGAGGCACGCTCGTAGGCGCGGACGAGCTGGCGCTCGGACACGTCGTACTGCGCGCGCAGACGCTGCTTCTCGAGCAGACGGACCTTGTAGTCCGAGTTCTGCTTGCGGCCACGGCCGTGCTCACCCGGCGGGTAGGGGCGGGCCTCGAAGTACTTGACGGCCTTCGGGGTCAGCGCGATACCGAGGGCACGCGACTTCTTGACCTTGGGGCGGGACTGGTTCGCCACTGTCTCTCTTTTCCTGGTGTTCGGCTTGTCAGAGTCGGGGGAGGTCGCATCCGCAGCCGGGGAATCCCGTCGGGTCCGCGCGGGACCTTGCGGGCAGCCGCTCCCCTGGTCTGGGCACTATGTGCAGCACGCGAGTGGCCCACCGACCCTCCCGGGATCCCGGGTGGTGGTGGGCTGCCCGCGACACCGTTCGACGGTGCGCGACGCTCCTGGAGTCCGCCCCCGAAGGACCGGGGCTCCGGCTGACCGTCCCGCTCTGACTGCGCGGGACTCAGCACTACGGCGAAGTCTACAGGGTGTTCAGGGCCGCTTCCGACCCAGGTGCTTGCGGGTCCACTCCACCGCGTCGGCGTAGCGCGCCTCGGCGCCGTGGCGGGTCGGGGTGTAGTACTCGCGGTCCTTGAGCGCGTCCGGGGCGTACTGCTGCTGGGCGATGCCCTCGGGCAGGTCGTGCGGGTACACGTAGCCCTGCGCGTGCCCCAGGTCGGCGGCGCCCTTGTAGTGGCCGTCGCGCAGATGGCGGGGCACCGGGCCCGCCATCCCCTTGCGTACGTCGCCCAGGGCGGCGCCGATCGCGGTCGTCGCGGAGTTGGACTTGGGGGCCAGGGCGAGGGCGATGGTGGCGTGGCTGAGGGTGAGGGCGGCCTCGGGGAAGCCGATCATGGCGACGGCCTGGGCGGCGGCGACCGCGATCGGCAGGGCGTTGGGGTCGGCCAGGCCGACGTCCTCGCTCGCGGAGATCATCAGGCGGCGGGCGATGAAGCGGGGGTCCTCGCCGGCCTCGATCATGCGGGCGAGGTAGTGCAGCGCCGCGTCGACGTCGGAGCCGCGGATGGACTTGATCAGGGCGCTGGCGACGTCGTAGTGCTGGTCGCCGTCACGGTCGTACTTCACCGCCGCCCGGTCGACCGTCTCCTCCAGGGTCCGCAGGCCGATCTCCGTCTCGCCCTTGTCGAGCGCGGCCCCGGCGGCGGCCTCCAGCGCGGTCAGCGCGCGGCGGGCGTCGCCGCCGGCGACGCGCAGCAGGTGCTCCTCGGTGTCCTCGGGCAGGGCGACGGCGCCCTTCAGGCCGCGCTCGTCGCCGACCGCGCGCCGCAGCAGACCGCGCAGGTCGTCGTCGGTCAGCGGTTCGAGGGTCAGCAGCAGGGAGCGGGAGAGCAGCGGGGAGATCACCGAGAAGTACGGGTTCTCGGTGGTCGCCGCGATCAGCGTCACCCAGCGGTTCTCGACCGCGGGCAGCAGGGAGTCCTGCTGGGCCTTGGAGAAGCGGTGGATCTCGTCGAGGAAGAGGACGGTCTCCTTGCCGTAGCCGCCGGTGGCGCGGCGGGCGCCGTCGATGACCGCGCGGACCTCTTTGACGCCCGCGGTGATGGCCGACAGCTCCACGAAGCGCTTGTCGGTGGCCTTGGAGACGACGTAGGCCAGGGTCGTCTTGCCGGTGCCGGGCGGGCCCCAGAGGATCACCGAGGAGGGGCCGGCCGGACCGCCCGCGCCCTCGCCGACCAGTCTGCGCAGCGGCGAGCCCGGCTTCAGCAGGTGCTGCTGGCCGACCACCTCGTCGAGGGTGCGCGGGCGCATCCGCACGGCCAGGGGGCTCGCTGCCGGATCCTTCTCCTGGCGTTCTTCTGCTGCGGCGGTGAACAGGTCGGGCTCCACGTCCCAAACCCTAAATCACCGCACCGACAATCCCGCCGGGCCGGTCAGCTGGTCCAGAAGTCCCACCAGCGGGTCAGGATGAGCATGCCGATGATGCCGATGTGCAGCACGGGCAGGACCCAGGTGAACTCGCCGAAGAAGCTCTTGAGCCACTTCGGTGCGGGCAGGAAGCCGTTGCGCACGTTGAACGAGGTCACGTACCAGAACATGATGATCGTCGCGACCCAGGCCAGGTTGCACCACAGGCACAGCGCGTTGATCCGGTACAGCGACTGGAACATCAGCCAGGCGCAGAAGCCGACTCCGAAGAGGGTGCCGGCGTTGAAGGTGAGCCAGTACCAGCGCGGGAAGCGGGCGCGGGCGAGCAGGCTCATGGCGACGCAGATGACGATGCCGTAGCAGACCAGGCCGAGCATCGGGTTGGGGAACCCGAAGGCGGCGGCCTGCTTGCTCTCCATGACGCTGCCGCAGGAGACGACCGGGTTGAGGCTGCAGCCGGGGGTGAAGGTCTTGCCCTCGACCTTGGCCTCGAGCAGCTTGAACTTGTCGATCGTGATGACCCACGAGGCGAGCAGGCCGGCCGCGCCGGTGATCAGCAGCAGAATGGCGAAGGCACGGCTGCCGCCCACCGTCCGCGGTCCCGCCGCGGTGCGCTCCGCCGGCGGCTCGGGCTCGGGCTCCGTGGAGACGTCCTTGACTGTCGTCTTGCTCATCACGCCGATTCCGTCTGCTCGGGGACTGGACCTTCTTCGGGCAGGGCCATTGTGCCGTACCACGCGCCCCGTCCACCGTTCGGTGCGCATAAGGAGGTCCGCTCGCGGGGCCTGAACGACCGGTTCCGGCCGATGTCGCACGGCGTGCGGCGGTCACCGCCGGAATCATCCGCACGAACGAAGCGGCACCCGCGGAGTTGACGTCCGCGGGTGCCGCCGTCGTGCCGGTACCGGTCGTGCCGGTGCTAGCCGAGCCTCGACTCCAGCTCGGCCACGATCTCGTTGACCCCGATCGCCGCCTGCTCGCCGGACTCCATGTCCTTGAGCTGGACGACGCCCTCGGCGAGGTCGCGTTCGCCGGCGACGATCGTGTAGCGGGCGCCGCTGCGGTTGGCGTTCTTCATCGCGCCCTTGAGGCCCTTGTGGCCGTAGGAGAAGTCGGCGGCGATGCCGACCTTGCGCAGCTCGGTGACCTTGCCGAACAGCACGCGGCGGGCGTCCTCGCCGAGCGGGACGGCGAACACGCTGGTGGTGGAGGGCAGCGCGAGTTCCACGCCCTCGGCCTCCAGGGCGAGCACGGTGCGGTCGACGCCGAGTGCCCAGCCGACGGACGGCAGGGCGGGGCCGCCGATCATCTCCGACAGGCCGTCGTAGCGGCCGCCGCCGCCCACCGCGGACTGCGAGCCGAGACCGTCGTGGACGAACTCGAAGGTGGTGCGGGTGTAGTAGTCCAGGCCGCGCACCAGCTTGGGGTCGTCCTCGAAGGCCACGCCCGCGGCGCTGATCAGCTCGCGGACCTCCTCGTGGTACGCCTTGCAGGCGTCGCAGAGGTAGTCGCGCAGCAGCGGGGCGTCCGTCAGCTGCTTCTGGACGTCCGGGCGCTTGTCGTCCAGGACGCGCAGCGGGTTGATCTCCGCGCGGCGCAGGGTGTCCTCGTCGAGGTCCAGTCCGCGCAGGAAGTCCTGCAGCGCGGCCCGGTACACCGGCCGGCACTCCTTGTCGCCCAGGCTGTTGAGCAGGATGCGGAAGTGGCTCAGGCCCAGCGAGCGGTAGGCCTGGTCGGCGAGGATGATCAGCTCGGCGTCCAGCGCCGGGTCCTCGGCGCCGATCGCCTCGGCTCCGACCTGGGAGAAGTGCCGGTAGCGGCCCTTCTGCGGGCGCTCGTAGCGGTAGTACGAGCCGGAGTACCAGAGCTTGACCGGGAGGTTGCCCGCCTTGTGCAGGTTCGCCTCCAGCGCGGCGCGCAGCACGGAGGCCGTGCCCTCGGGACGCAGGGCGAGCTTGTCGCCGCCCTTGGTCTCGAAGGCGTACATCTCCTTGGTCACGATGTCGGTCGACTCTCCGACACCGCGCGCGAACAGCTCCACGCTCTCGAAGCCGGGCGTCTCGATGTAGCCGTAACCGGCGCCGCGCAGGGGCGCGGCGATCGCCTCGCGGACGGCCAGGTACTTGGCGCTGTCCGGCGGGATCAGGTCGTACGTGCCCTTGGGGGCCTTGAAGGTGCTCACGAAGTCTCTCGTCACATTCCTCGTCGGGGAGCGGGCCGCGCACTGTGTCCCTGGCGGTCTGCGGCCACCTGCCGCAGGTACGGGTTGGTGGCGCGCTCCTGGCCGATGGTCGTCTGGGGGCCGTGGCCGGACAGCACCACGGTCGAGTCGTCGAGCGGCAGGCACACGCGGGCCAGCGAGTCGAGCATCTCGGCCATGTCGCCGCCGGGCAGGTCGGTGCGTCCGATGGAGCCGGCGAAGAGCAGGTCGCCCGAGAAGAAGACCTGCGGGACGTCCGCGGTCTCGGGCATCCGGAAGGTCACCGACCCCTTGGTATGGCCCGGCGCGTGCGCGACGGAGAACTCCATCCCCGCGAGCGCGAGCTCCGCGCCGTCGGCCAGCTCCCTGACGTCGTCCGGCTCCCCCACCGTCAGCTCGCCCATCAGCGGCATCCCGATGGAACGGCCGAGCGCCTTCTCGGGGTCGCTCATCATGTAGCGGTCCGCGGGGTGGATCCAGGCGGGCACGTCGTGCGCGCCGCACACCGGGACGACCGAGGCCACGTGGTCGATGTGGCCGTGGGTGAGGACGACGGCGACGGGCTTGAGCCGATGCTTCTGCAGCGCTTCCTCGACTCCTTGGGCGGCCTGGTGGCCCGGGTCGATGATCACGCACTCCTCACCGGCGGCGGGGGCGACGAGGTAACAGTTCGTCCCCCAGGCACCGGCGGGGAACCCGGCAATGAGCACGATCGTCCTTCGTTTGTGTCGGTACGGGGGCGCTTTTCGGTGGTCGCGCCTGTCGTCGAAGCCTACCGGCGCTGCCGAATCCTCAGCGAACCCATATACGGTACGGGGCACACGCAGGCGGTCGGCTCACCAGACGCACGCGTCCCAGTCGGCGTACGAGACGCATGAGGAGATAACCCCGTGGTCACCCAGGAACAGCGAAAGCGGCAGCTCGCGCGGGAGAAGTTCTTGCGGCAGCAGCAGCGGCGCACGGAAGCGCGGCGCAAGGCGCGCCTCCGCAACTCCGTGATCGCGTCGGTGCTCGGCGTCGTCGTCATCGGCAGCCTGGCGCTGTACACGACCGGGGTCCTGAAGAACGACGACAAGTCCGACGCGAGCTCCAAGGCCAGCCCGAGCGCCTCGGCGCCCAGCAAGGCGCCGGACCCGTGCGAGAAGGCGGCCAAGGGGTCGGTGGAGAAGATGAGCTGGAAGAAGGAGCCGGCGCTGACCATCGACAAGTCGGCGAAGTACACGATGAAGCTGGCCACGACGTGCGGTGAGATCGACATCGCGCTGAAGGCGTCGGCGGCCCCGCACACCGTGAATTCCTTCGACTTCCTGGCCGGCAAGGGCTACTTCGACCACACGAAGTGCCACCGGCTCACCACCAACGGCATCTACGTGCTGCAGTGCGGCGACCCGACGGGCAGCGGCAGCGGTGGTCCCGGCTACACCATCCCGGACGAGAATCTGAAGGACAAGAGCCTGAAGAACAACGTCTACCCGGCGGGTACGGTCGCGATGGCGAACACCGGGCAGAAGCACACCGGCGGCAGCCAGTTCTTCCTCGTCTACCAGGACAGCCAGCTCCCGCCGAGTTACACCCCGTTCGGTACGGTTTCGTCCTCCGGGATGAAGGTACTGAAGAAAATCGCCGCGGCCGGCGAGAGCACGGGCGCGGGCGACGGGGCCCCGAATGCGACGGTCGTGATCGACAAGGCGACGGTCACGAAATCCTGATCCATCCCGACCCCGAAGTGCGGAATTTCGGTCGCGCGGGATGCGGACAGGCAACCCGCCGGTCGCCTATGTTGGCCGTGACGAAACTGTGGACGATGCCCGGGGGAACTGAGACCTCCCGTCGGCATCATGTGGAGGAGGCGCTGTGAGCAGCGACCCGTGGGGCCGCGTCGACGAGACGGGGACCGTGTACGTGCGTACGGCCGACGGCGAGCAGGTCGTCGGCTCCTGGCAGGCGGGCTCCCCCGAGGAGGCGCTGGCCTATTTCGAGCGCAAGTACGAGGGCCTGGTTGTCGAGATCGGCCTCCTCGAGAAGCGAGTGAAGACCACCGACCTGTCCGCGAAGGACGCGCTGGCGGCGATCGAGCACATCCGTGAGCAGGTCGACGCCCATCACGCGGTCGGTGATCTGGACGCCCTGCGGACGCGTCTGGACGGCCTCGTCCGGACCGTCGAGGCGCGTCGTGAGGAGCGCAAGCAGCAGCGCGCGAAGCAGTCCGACGAGGCCCGGCACGCCAAGGAGGCGCTGGTCGAGGAGGCGGAGCAGCTGGCGCAGTCCGACCAGTGGCGGGCGGCCGGCGAGCGGCTGCGGGCCCTGGTGGACACCTGGAAGGGCCTGCCGCGGCTGGACCGCAAGTCGGACGACGAGCTGTGGCACCGCTTCTCGCACGCCCGGTCGGCGTTCTCCAAGCGCCGCAAGGCCCACTTCGCGTCGCTGGACGCGCAGCGCGAGGAGGCCCGCCGGATCAAGGAACGGCTGGTCTCCGAGGCCGAGGCGCTGTCCGGGTCGACGGACTGGGGGCCGACGGCTGCCCGCTACCGCGAGCTGATGGCGGAGTGGAAGGCGGCGGGCCGCGCCCAGCGCGAGCACGAGGACGACCTGTGGAACCGCTTCCGCGGCGCCCAGGACGTGTTCTTCGCCGCCCGCAGCTCGGTCTTCGCCGAGCGGGACGCCGAGCAGGGCGAGAACCTGAAGCTCAAGGAGGGGCTGGCCGAGGAGGCCGAGAAGCTGCTCCCGGTGACGGATCTGAAGGCCGCCCGCGCCGCCTTCCGTTCCATCAACGAGCGCTGGGAGGCCATCGGTCACGTGCCGCGGGACGCGCGTCCGCGGGTCGAGGGCCGGATGCACGCCGTCGAGCGGGCCATCCAGGAGGCCGAGGACGCCGAGTGGCGCCGGACGAACCCGGAGGCACGCGCGCGTGCCGAGGGTCTCACCGGCCAGCTGCAGGCGGCCGTGGACAAGCTCAGGGGCCAGATCGAGCAGGCACGCGCCCAGGGCAACACGGCCAAGGCCGACAAGCTGGAGCGCGAGCTGGAGGGCCGTCAGGCGCTGCTGGACCAGGCTCTGAAGGGCCTGCAGGAGTTCGGCGGCTGAGCGGCCGGTGAGAGCGAAGGGGGGCGCCCGCACCAGGTCACCTGGTGCGGGCGCCCCCCTCGTGTGCCCACGACCTGTTGCGGGGACCTGTCGCTACGACCTGTTGCGGGCCGACGTCACCCGGTACACGTCGTAGACGCCCTCGACGCCCCGTACCGCCTTCAGGACGTGCCCGAGGTGCTTGGGGTCGCCCATTTCGAAGGTGAAGCGGGAGGTGGCGACGCGGTCGCGGGAGGTCTGCACGGCCGCGGAGAGGATGTTGACGTGCTGGTCGGACAGCACGCGGGTGACGTCCGACAGCAGCCGGGAGCGGTCCAGCGCCTCGACCTGGATGGCGACCAGGAAGACCGAGGACTGGGTGGGCGCCCACTCGACGTCGAGGATGCGCTCCGGCTCGCGGGACAGTGACTCCACGTTGACGCAGTCGCTGCGGTGAACCGATACTCCGCTGCCGCGCGTGACGAAACCGATGATCGGGTCGCCCGGTACGGGCGTGCAGCAGCGGGCCAGCTTGACCCACACGTCCTCGACACCCTTGACGATGACGCCGGGGTCGGCGCTGGAGCGCCGCTTGCGGCTGCGGCTGCGGGTCGGCGGGACCGACTCGTCGATCTCCTCGGTGGCCGCCTCCTCGCCGCCGAGCGCCTGGACGAGCTTCTGCACGATGTTCTGCGCGGAGACGTGCCCCTCGCCGATCGCCGCGTACAGCGCGGAGATGTCGGAGTAGCGCATCTCGTGCGCGAGGGTGACCAGCGAGTCGCCGGTCAGGATGCGCTGGATCGGCAGGTTCTGCTTGCGCATGGCGCGGACGATGGCGTCCTTGCCCTGCTCGATCGCCTCGTCGCGGCGCTCCTTGGAGAACCAGGCCCGGATCTTGTTGCGGGCGCGCGGTGACTTGACGAAGCCGAGCCAGTCGCGGGAGGGGCCGGCGCCGGCCGCCTTGGAGGTGAAGACCTCGACCAGGTCGCCGTTGTCGAGCGTCGACTCCAGCGGTACGAGGCGGCCGTTGACCCGTGCTCCTATCGTGCGGTGGCCGACCTCGGTGTGGACGGCGTACGCGAAGTCGACCGGGGTGGCCCCGGCCGGCAGCGCTATGACGTCGCCCTTGGGGGTGAAGACGAAGACCTCGTTGCGGGACAGGTCGAAGCGCAGGGACTCCAGGAACTCGCTGGGGTCCTCGGTCTCCTTCTGCCAGTCCAGCAGCTGCCTCAGCCACGCCATGTCGTTGATGGCGTCCTTGTCCTTGGCGGACGTGCGGGGCGCGTCGGTGCGCACCTTCGAGGCGCCAGCGACGGCCTCCTGCTTGTACTTCCAGTGCGCGGCGATGCCGTACTCGGCGCGGCGGTGCATGTCGAACGTGCGGATCTGGAGTTCGACCGGCTTGCCGTTGGGGCCGATCACCGTGGTGTGCAGCGACTGGTACATGTTGAACTTGGGCATCGCGATGTAGTCCTTGAACCGCCCCGGAACCGGGTTCCAGCGGGCGTGGACCGTGCCCAGTGCCGCATAGCAGTCGCGGACGGTGTCGACGAGGACGCGGATGCCGACCAGGTCGTAGATCTCCGCGAAGTCGCGGCCGCGGACGATCATCTTCTGGTAGACGCTGTAGTAGTGCTTCGGGCGGCCGGTGACGGTCGCCTTGATGCGGGCGGCGCGCAGGTCCTGCTGGACCTCGTCGGTCACTATGGCGAGGTACTCGTCGCGCTTCGGGGCGCGCTCGGCGACCAGCCGGACGATCTCGTCGTACATCTTGGGGTAGAGGATCGCGAAGGCGAGGTCCTCCAGCTCCCACTTGATGGTGTTCATGCCCAGGCGGTGGGCGAGCGGCGCGTAGATCTCGAGGGTCTCGCGCGCCTTCTTCTCCTGCTTCTCCCGCTTGAGGTAGCGCATGGTGCGCATGTTGTGCAGGCGGTCGGCGAGCTTGATGACCAGGACGCGGGGGTCCTTGGCCATGGCGACGACCATCTTGCGCACGGTCTCGGCCTGGGCGGCCTCGCCGAACTTGACCTTGTCCAGTTTGGTGACGCCGTCGACGAGGAGGGCGACCTGGTCGCCGAAGTCGCGGCGGAGCTGGTCGAGGCCGTACTCGGTGTCCTCGACGGTGTCGTGCAGCAGGCCCGCCATCAGGGTGGCCGGATCCATGCCCAGCTCGGCGAGGATGGTGGTCACCGCGAGCGGGTGCGTGATGTACGGGTCGCCGCTCTTGCGCTTCTGTCCGCGGTGCCAGCGCTCGGCCACCTGGTAGGCGTTCTCGATCTGGCGGAGCGTGGCCGTCTCGATCTTCGGGTCGTTGCTGCGCACTATCCGCAGCAACGGCTCCAGCACCGGGTTGTAGGGGTTGGAGCGCTGCACTCCGAGGCGGGCGAGGCGGGCGCGGACGCGGTTGGAGGAGCCGGTGCGGGCGGGCGGGCCGGCGTTCGGGCGGACGGCGGGGGCCGTCTGGGGGTGCTCCGGAGGGGCCGGCTTGGGGCGCGAGTGGTCGGCCGGCTTGTCGACGGGCGTGGCGGCGCCTTCGACCGGCCCGCGGGCGTCGTTCTTCGCGTGCGGCGTGTTCGGCGCGGGCTTGGCCGCGGCCGCCGAGGCGGACTCGGGCTTGGCGGCGGTCAGGTGCTGGGCCTCGTCTGGCAAGAGGACTCCTCGTGCGCGATCCGGGTCCCCCGGTCAGGCTCCGGAGACCCCATGGTAGCGATCCTGGGCCTCAGGATCGCCGTCAGGCCACTGTGAGGGCCGTACACCAGGGAAACGCACGGGGCGGACGCCGGATTCCTCCGGTGCCCGCCCCCTAGGCTCTGTCGTTTGGATCACCCCGGCGGCGCGGGCCCTGGCACGCGCATCTGCCGCGTTGTCGTCGGTCGCCGACTCCCCCACGCTCGGCTGCGCTCGCGCGGGGGGACCCCCATCGCGTCGACTCCCTCCTCCGCCTTGCAGCTACACGCACCAGACCCCGCTCGGGTCGGCCGCAAGGCACCGCGCCTCGCAGCCGGCCTGATCCAAACGACAGGCCCTTGCCCGGCAAGGGCGTTCAGACCACGAGCAGCGCCTCCAGCGGAGCGCTGCCGAGCGCGGGCTCCAGGCGGGTGCGGCCGCCGAGGAAGCCGAGCTCCATCAGCACGGCGAGGCCCGCGACCTCGGCGCCGGCCCTGCGGATGAGCTGGATGGACGCCTCCGCGGTGCCGCCGGTGGCGAGGACGTCGTCGACGATCAGGACGCGGTCCTCGGCGGTGAGGTCCTCGGCGTGCACCTCGATCTCCGCCGAGCCGTACTCCAGCTCGTAGGACTGGGCGAGGGTGGCCCCGGGGAGCTTGCCCGCCTTGCGTACCGGGACGAAGCCCAGGCCGGCGCGGACGGCGACCGGGGCGCCGAGGATGAAGCCGCGGGCCTCCAGGCCGACGACCTTGGTGGCGCCGGTGCCGGAGGCGAACCGGGCGAGGGTGTCGGTGAGCGCCGTGAAGGCCGCCGGGTCCGCCAGGAGCGGGGTGATGTCCTTGAACATCACCCCCGGCTCCGGGTAGTCGGCCACGTCACGGATGCGGCTCAGCAGCAGTTCCTCGATACCGGTCATCGGCGCTTGCCCGAGGATCGGCCGCGGCCCCGGGTGCGGGACGCGGGCTGGTTGCGCGGGCCGACGACCGCCGGGGCGGCGTCCTCGTGCTCGTCGTCGTGGAGCACGCCGTCGGCCTCGGACTCCAGCGGCTCGCCCTGCGCGGCGGCCTGGGCGCGCTTGGCGAGGACGCGCTTCTTCAGCGCCTTCATCTGCGGCTCGCGCTCCTTGAGGTCGGCGACGAGGGGCGTGGCGATGAAGATCGAGGAGTACGCGCCGGCCGCGAGGCCGACGAACAGCGACAGCGAGATGTCGTTCAGCATGCCCGCGCCGAGGACGCCGCCGCCGATGAACAGCAGGCCCGCGACCGGCAGCAGCGCGACCACCGTGGTGTTGATGGAACGCATCAGGGTGCCGTTGATCGAGCGGTTGGCGACGTCGCTGTAGGTCCAGCGGGTCTGCCTGGTGATGTCCTTCGTCTGCTCCTTGAGGCTGTCGAAGACGACGACCGTGTCGTAGAGCGAGTAACCGAGGATCGTCAGCAGACCGATCACCGTGCCCGGCGTGACCTCGAAGCCGACGAGGGCGTAGATGCCGGTCGTGATGGTGATGTCGTGGACCAGGGCGACGAGCGCCGCCACCGCCATGCGCCACTCGAAGGCGATCGCCAGGTAGATCACCACGAGGATCATGAAGATCGCCAGGCCCTGCCAGGCCTTGTTGGCGATCTGGTCGCCCCAGCTCGGGCCGACCAGGTCGGCGTTGATCTTCTCCGTGTTGACCTTGAGGTCCTTGGCCAGCTCGTCCTTGATGCGGTCCGACTTGTCGGTGTCGATGCCGGCGATCTGGATGCGCAGGCTGCCGTCACCGAGCTTCTGGACGATGGCGTCGTGACCGGAGGCTTCCTCCGCGAACGTCTCGGTCTGGGCGACGGAGACGGTCATGTTCTTGGGCGTGGTGAAGACCGCGCCGCCCTGGAACTCGATGCCCATGTTCAGGCCGCGCACCGCCAGGCCGAGGACGGCCGTGATGGTGATCAGGATCGAGATGCCGTACCAGAGCTTGCGGTTGCCGACGAAGTCGTAGCCGACCTCGCCGCGGTGCAGTCGGGCGCCGAGGCTGCCGAGCTTGGACATCTCACGCCTCCTTCGGGTCGGCGGGGCGGGCGGGACGACGGGTGCGGCGCAGCGGCGCCTTGGCGCCCAGGGCCTTGGGGTCCAGGCCGGAGAGCTTGTGGCCGTTCGCGAAGAACTTCCGGCGCGCGAGGATCGTCATCAGCGGCTTGGTGAACAGGAAGACGACGACCACGTCGAGCACGGTGGTCAGGCCGAGCGTGAACGCGAAGCCCTGGACCTTGCCGACGGTGACGATGAACAGCACCGCGGCGGCGAGGAACGACACGAAGTCGGAGACCAGGATGGTGCGCCGGGCACGCGGCCAGGCCCGCTCCACGGCCGGCCGCAGCGAGCGGCCCTCGCGGATCTCGTCGCGGATGCGCTCGAAGAACACGATGAACGAGTCCGCGGTGATGCCGATCGCGACGATGGCGCCGCAGACGGCTGGCAGGTTCAGCGCGAAGCCGATGGCCGGGCCGAGCAGCGTCATGATCACGTACGTGAGGAGCGCGGAGACCAGCAGCGAGGGGATCGCGATGACCGACAGGCCTCGGTAGAAGACCAGCAGGTAGACGACGACCAGGGCGAGGCCGATCGCGCCCGCGATCAGACCGGCGTGCAGCTGCTCACCGCCGAGCGCGGCGGTCACCGTGGTGACGCTGTCCTCCTTGAAGGTCAGCGGCAGCGCACCGTACTTCAGCATGTTGGCGAGGCTCTGGGCCTCCTCCTGGCTGAAGTTGCCGGTGATCTCCGCGCTGCCGCCGGTCAGCGCCTCGTTGACGCGGGGGTCGGAGACGACGTTGCCGTCCAGGACGATGGCGAACTGGTTCTGCGGGGGCTGGTTCTTGGCCAGCTTGCCGGTGACGTCGCCGAACTTCTTGGTGCCCTTGGACGTGAAGTCCATGGTGACGGTCCAGCCGGCGGCGGTCTGCGTGTTGAAGACGGCCTGCGCCTTCTTGACGTCGGTGCCGTCCACCTCGGCGGGGCCGAGGATGTACTTCTGCCACTGGCCCGGCGAGGTCTCGCCGCAGGCGACGGTGGGATCGGTGGGCTTGGCGCCCTTGCCGGCCGTGGCGCGGGCGGACTTCTTGCTGCAGTCGAGCGCGGCGTACTGCGCCTCGAGCTTGCTGGTGGCGGCGCTGCCGCTCGCGGACGGAGAGGCGCTGGAGGACGCGCTCGCACTCGCACTCGCGCTGGCACTGGCACTGGCACTGGCGCTCGGCGACGCGTCCGCCTTCAGCGCGTCGGTGACGACACGGCCCTGGGAGGTCGAGGTGGCCGAGGGAGTGGCGGACGAGGTCGACTTGTCCGTCGCCTTCTCGGTGGCCTTGTCGGTCGCCTTGCCCGAAGCGCTGCCGGAGGCGCTCGGCGACGGGGTGGCCGTGGCGGCGCCGCCGGACATCTCGGTCGCGATCACCGGGCGGAAGTACAGCTTGGCGGTGGTGCCGACCTGCTGCCGTGCCTCCTTGGAGTTCGTGCCCTTGGGGATGTTGACGATGATGTTCTTGTCACCCTGGGTCTGAACCTCGGCCTCCGAGACGCCAAGACCGTTGACACGGCGGTTCATGATCTCCACCGCGGTGTCCATGTTGGTCTTGTTGATCGCGGACTCCTGGCCCGGCTCGGCGACCGCCCGCAGCGTGATGCTCGTGCCGCCGGCCAGGTCGATGCCGAGACGCGGGGTGGTGTGCCCGGAGGCGAACATCCCTGCGGTGAGCGCCACGATGGCGATCAGGATGAGGGCCAGCGAGCGCCATGGTTTGCTCTGGGCGCTCGCGATGCGGCCCCTCTTAGGTGCTGCCACCTTCTCGTACTCCCTCTCGGGCCGCCGCGCGCCGGGTCTGCGGGCGGGCGGCCATGACATGGTGTCGGGATCCCGTGCGAGCCGCGCATGATCCGGGGCGCGCGGTGCCTGTCCGCGCGCCCCGGGGCACGGCTACTTCGCGTCGGAGTCGCCGTCGGTCTTCTTCGGATCGTCGTCCGACTTCGCCTCGGTGGCCGGAGTCTCGTCGGCCGGCTCCTCGGGCGCGTCCTTCTTGCCGAGGTCGACGGACTTGTCGTCGGAGGCGGCGGCAGCTTCGTCGGCGGAGTCGTCGGTCTCGGTGAGGGAGGAGGCGTCGTCGGGGACGACGTCGGCGTCGGACTTCAGGTCGTGCTCGATGCCGTGCACGATGCGGTTGTACTCGTCGTCGGTGAGGACGGCACCGATGGAGTTCTTCGCGAAGAGGAGCTCGACGCCCGGACCGGCGTCGAGGAGGACGGTCTCCTCGTTGACCTCCTTGACCGTCGCGTACATGCCCCCGATGGTGCGGACGCCGCTGCCGGGCTGCATCTCGTTGCGCATCTGCGCGGCCTGCTGCTGCTTGCGCTTGGCCGAGCGGGTCATGAGGAACATGGCCCCGATGAGCACGATGAACGGGAGGAGCATGCCGATGTTATTCACGGGACGGAATTTCCTTCGCACGACCGCGGCGGACAGCGGCCTGTTGGATGGGGGTGTGTATGCCGTCGACAACGGCGGCATCGGCGGAGTCTAAGCGAGTCCCCGCGCAGGGAACAACGCTCAGCATGGCACCTGGGTTCCTGCTCCGGCCAATGCCCGCGCCGTCATGGAGGCGTCACGTCCCGAACAAGTCCTGTTGTCCGTTTCCCACGGTCGACGAGCGGGGCGGGGTGAGGCCGAGATGCGCCCATGCGGCGGGCGTCGCGACCCGTCCGCGCGGGGTGCGGGCGAGCAGACCCTCCCGTACGAGGAAGGGCTCGGCGACCTCCTCGACGGTCTCCCGCTCCTCCCCCACGGCGACGGCTAGCGTGGACAGGCCGACGGGGCCGCCGCCGAACAGCTTGAGCAGCGCCTCCAGCACCGCGCGGTCGAGGCGGTCGAGGCCGCGGGCGTCGACCTCGTAGACCGCGAGGGCCGCCGCGGCGATGTCCCTGGTGATCAGGCCGTCGGCCTTGACCTGCGCGTAGTCGCGCACGCGGCGCAGCAGGCGGTTGGCGATGCGGGGCGTGCCGCGGGAGCGGCCCGCGATCTCGGCGGCGCCGGGGCCCTCGATCTCGACGTCGAGCAGGCCGGCCGAGCGGTGGATGACGCGCTCCAGTTCGGCGGGCTCGTAGAACTCCATGTGCGCGGTGAAGCCGAAGCGGTCGCGCAGCGGGGGCGGCAGCAGGCCCGCCCGGGTGGTGGCGCCGACCAGGGTGAACGGCGGGAGCTCGAGGGGGATGGCGGTGGCGCCGGGGCCCTTGCCGACGATGACGTCGACGCGGAAGTCCTCCATCGCCATGTACAGCATCTCCTCGGCGGGCCGGGACATGCGGTGGATCTCGTCGAGGAAGAGGACCTCGCCCTCCTGGAGGGAGGACAGGATCGCGGCCAGGTCGCCGGCGTGCTGGATGGCGGGGCCGGAGGTGATGCGGATGGGGGCGCCCATCTCGGCCGCGATGATCATGGAGAGGGTGGTCTTGCCGAGGCCGGGGGCGCCGGACAGCAGCACGTGGTCGGCGGTGGCGCCACGCGCGCGTGCCGCGCGCAGGACGAGGTCGAGCTGTTCGCGGACCTTCTCCTGGCCGATGAACTCGCCCAGGTCCTTGGGGCGCAGGGCGGCCTCGACGGCCTGGTCCTCACGATCGGCGACGGAGGCCACCAGCCGCTCGGGGGCGGCGGCGTCGGTCGGGTCGTCCCAGTTCATGTGGTGTGCCTCGGGGTCGGGTCGGTCAGCGGGCTCGGTTCAGGGTCTGCAGGGCTGCCCTCAGCAACTGGCCGACCTGCGGGGTGCCCTCGGCGGCCTCCGCCTGCGGGGTCACGGCCGCCACGGCCTCGTCGGCCTCGCGGCCGGCGTACCCGAGGCCGACCAGCGCGGCGTGCAGCTGGTCGCGCCAGCCGCCGCCGGCCGCCGGGCCGGCGGCCGGGGCGCCGACCGGGGCACCGAGGCGGTCCTTGAGCTCCAGCAGGAGTTTCTGGGCACCCTTCTTGCCGATGCCGGGGACGGCGGTGAGCGCCTTCTCGTCGCCGGTGGAGACGGCCCGGCGCAAGGCGTCCGGGGAGTGCACGGCCAGCATCGCCTGGGCGAGGCGCGGGCCGACGCCGCTGGCGGTCTGCAGCAGCTCGAAGGTCTGGCGCTCGTCGTCGTCGGCGAAGCCGTACAGGGTGAGCGAGTCCTCACGGACGACCAGGGAGGTGGCCAGTCTGGCGTGCTGGCCCGCGCGCAGCCCGGAGAGCGTGTTCGGCGTGCACTGGACGGCGATGCCGATCCCGCCCACCTCGACGACCGCGGAGTCGGGGGCGAGGGCGGCGACCGGTCCGCTGACGAAGGCGATCATGCGCTACGGCCTTTCGATGCTCTGGCCGCCTGCAGGGCGACGGCCTGCTGCAGCCGGTTCTGGGCGGGGGCGCGCCAGATGTGGCAGATGGCGAGGGCGAGGGCGTCGGCGGCGTCGGCGGGTCTGGGCGGCGCGTCGAGCCGGAGCAGCCGGGTGACCATGGCGCCGACCTGGGCCTTGTCGGCGCGGCCGGAACCGGTGACGGCGGCCTTGACCTCGCTGGGGGTGTGCAGGGCGACGGGGATGCCGCGGCGGGCGGCGCAGAGCATGGCGACGGCGCTGGCCTGGGCGGTTCCCATCACCGTGCGCACGTTGTGCTGGCTGAACACCCGCTCCACGGCGACGTATTCGGGCCGGTGCAGGTCCAGCCATTCTTCGACGCCCTGCTCGATGGCGACCAGGCGGTGCCCCAGATCGGCGTCCGGCGGTGTGCGGACGACGCCGACGGCGACCATGGCGAGCGGCCGGCCCGCCACCCCCTCGACCACGCCGACACCGCACCGGGTCAGTCCGGGGTCCACCCCCAGTACGCGCACGTGCCCTCCCTTCGCCCGCCTGTTCGTGCAGGCTATCGGGTGCCACCGACAACGCGGCGGCCCGACATGAAGGGAGGGCCGTACGAGGTCCACGACGACGGGCGAGGAACGGGCCTCGGCTCAGGCGTCGACCTTCTCCATGATCTCGTCGCTGACGTCGAAGTTGGCGAAGACGTTCTGCACGTCGTCGCTGTCCTCGAGCGCGTCGATCAGCTTGAAGATCTTCTTGGCGCCCTCCTCGTCCAGTTCGACCTGGACGGACGGCACGAAGCTGGACTCGGCGGAGTCGTAGTCGATCCCGGCGTCCTGGAGAGCGGTGCGGACCGCGACCAGGTCGGTGGCCTCGCTGATCACCTCGAAGGACTCGCCGAGGTCGTTGACCTCCTCGGCGCCCGCGTCCAGGACGGCGCCGAGCACGTCGTCCTCGGTCAGCTCGCCCTTGGGGACGATGACGACGCCCTTGCGGCTGAACATGTACGCCACGGAACCCGGGTCCGCCATGGAGCCGCCGTTGCGGGTCATGGCGACGCGGACGTCGGAGGCGGCGCGGTTGCGGTTGTCGGTGAGGCACTCGATGAGCACCGCGACACCGTTCGGGCCGTAGCCCTCGTACATGATCGTCTCGTAGTCGGCGCCGCCGGCCTCGAGACCACCGCCGCGCTTGATCGCGGAGTCGATGTTCTTGTTCGGGACCGACTGCTTCTTGGCCTTCTGGACGGCGTCGTAGAGCGTCGGGTTGCCGTCGAGGTCGACGCCGCCCATCCGCGCCGCGACCTCGATGTTCTTGATCAGCTTCGCGAAGAGCTTGCCGCGCTTGGCGTCGATCACGGCCTTCTTGTGCTTCGTCGTAGCCCATTTAGAGTGGCCGGACATCTGCCTGTCTCCTTCGCGTAACCATCCACATGACGAACTCCCCCAGGCCTCAAGGGCCCGGGGGACCCCCCGCGATCCTACAAGGACTCCGCTGCCCGGTTCGCGCGCACCATGTCGACGAAGAGCCCGTGCACACGGTGGTCGCCGGTAAGTTCCGGGTGGAAGGACGTGGCCAACGCGTTCCCCTGGCGGACGGCGACGATGTGGCCGTCGTGCTCGGCGAGCACCTCGGCCTCGGCCCCGACGGACTCGACCCAGGGGGCGCGGATGAAGACGCCCTCCACGGGGTCCCCCGCGACGCCCTTGACGTCGACCGCCGCCTCGAAGGACTCGTTCTGGCGTCCGAAGGCGTTGCGGCGCACGATCATGTCGATGCCGCCGATGGTCTCCTGGCCGGAGCGCGGGTCGAGGATCTTGTCGGCGAGCATGATCATGCCCGCGCAGGTGCCGTAGACGGGCAGGCCGGCCCGTACGCGGGCGCGCAGGGGCTCCATCACGCCGAAGAGGACGGCCAGCTTGGAGATGGTGGTGGACTCGCCGCCGGGGACGACCAGGCCGTCGACCTCGGCGAGTTCCTCGGGGCGCCGCACCGGCCTGGCCACGGCGTCGGCCGCGGCCAGGGCGATGAGGTGCTCCCGTACGTCGCCCTGGAGGGCCAGCACGCCGATGACGGGGGCCTCGGATGATTCCGCCATGGGACTACCAGCCGCGGTTGGCGTAGCGCTCGGACTCGGGGAGGGTGTCGCAGTTGATGCCGACCATGGCCTCGCCGAGGTTGCGGGACGCGTCCGCGATGATCTTCGGGTCGTCGTAGAAGGTGGTGGCCTTCACGATGGCGGCGGCGCGCTTGGCCGGGTCGCCGGACTTGAAGATGCCGGAGCCGACGAAGACGCCCTCGGCGCCGAGCTGGCGCATCAGGGCGGCGTCGGCGGGGGTGGCCACGCCGCCGGCGGAGAACAGCACGACCGGCAGCTTGCCGAGCTCGGCGACCTCCTTGACGAGCTCGTAGGGGGCGCGCAGCTCCTTCGCGGCGGCGTACAGCTCGTGGTTGTCGTAGCCGCGCAGGCGGGCGATCTCGTTCTTGATCTGGCGCAGGTGGCGGACGGCCTCGACGACGTTGCCGGTGCCGGCCTCGCCCTTGGAGCGGATCATGGCCGCGCCCTCGGCGATACGGCGCAGGGCCTCGCCCAGGTTGGTGGCGCCGCAGACGAAGGGGGTCGTGAAGGCCCACTTGTCGGAGTGGTTGACCTCGTCGGCCGGGGTGAGCACCTCGGACTCGTCGATGTAGTCGACACCGAGGGACTGCAGGACCTGGGCCTCGACGAAGTGGCCGATGCGGGACTTGGCCATGACCGGGATCGAGACGGCCTCGATGATGCCCTCGATCATGTCCGGGTCGGACATGCGGGCCACGCCGCCGTCCTTGCGGATGTCGGCCGGGACCCGCTCCAGTGCCATGACGGCGACGGCGCCCGCGTCCTCGGCGATCTTCGCCTGCTCCGGCGTGACGACGTCCATGATCACGCCGCCCTTGAGCTGCTCGGCCATGCCGCGCTTCACGCGGGCGGTGCCGGTCTCGGGGGCCTGGTTTTCGGAGAGCGTGCTGGACACGGGTTTACCTCACTCGGTGAAAGAGGGTTGCTGCGAGCACCGAGGAAACGCGAGTGGACCAGTCCACAGCAAGGGCCAATGGCAAGCCGGTGGATCCTTTTCCCCGCGCGGGGTGGGGTGCGGCCGCTCCGCGCGGGGGGGGGGGGTGCGGCGGTCGCCGGTCAGGTCTGGGCCGCCCGGTCGGCCAGCGCCGTCGGCGGCTCGTCGTCCATCTCGAAGGCCATCGGGAAGGGGGCGTGGCCGGCCAGCCGGAACCAGCGGACCTTGCGGTGCTCGCGCAGCCGGCGCACGGCTCCCACCGCGTCGTTGTAGAAGCGCCGGGCCATCGGGACGCGTCGCACGGCCTCGGTGAGTTCGTGCGCGGCCTCCTCGCCGCCGGGCGCCGCGCGCACCGCCTCCACCTGGGCCGGCTCGGCGAACACGGCCCGCAACGCCTGGCTGAGCTCACTCTCGGCGACCTCCCGCTGGTCCTCCTCGGCCTGCCTGGCGGCGTGCGCGGCCTCGTACAGGACGATCGACGCGGCCGGGTCGAGGACGCCGGAGGTCGCGAGTTCCTGGGCCACGGAGGCCCGGCGCAGCAGTTGCGCGTCGAGCGCGGCGCGGGCCGCGTCGATCCGGGAGTGCAGCCGGTCGAGCCGGCCGGCCGTCCAGCTGAGGTACAGGCCGATCGCGACGAGGACGACGAGGGTCCAGATGAGGGTTGCGGTCACGGGCGGCAAGATTACGCGCCGACGCCCCCGCCGGGTCCCGCGGTGCGCTCGACGGGACGGTCACCCGAGAACCCCGGACGAGCCGAACACCCCGGACCCGGGTCCCCGTCTCCGCGGACACCACCGCCTCACCGGGGCCGCGGGGGCGGCCGTCTCGGGGAGGGCCGTCTCGGGGACGGCCGTCTCGGGGACGCCTTCCCCGTACCGGCCGCCGCGGACCCCCGGCGCGGGCCGGGCCCCTCACACGCCCGGGGCCGGCCCCGGGAACCGGCGCCGGCCGGACACAACGGACAGCCGCGCCGAAGCCACCGTGGCCGCGGCACCCCGAGGACATCGACCACCAGCAACCAGCCGCCGCAGCCCTGCCATGCCGGGCCCGCCCCCACGGCCCCGGCCCGGCGCCGAGAACCGGGCCGGCACACGCCCACCGCAAACCCACCACGCGAAGCCAGAACTTTCACGCCGCCGACCACCGCAGGCCCGCCGCGCGAAGCCCGCACCCCTCAGACCGGGCCAGCGCCGGGAACCGGCCTGGAGCACGCCCCACCGCGCCCCACCGACGCCCGCCACCGGCCAGCGCCGACCCGCCGCGCGAGGCCAGGGCCCTCACGCCACCGGCCACCGCCGACCCGCCGCGCGAAGCCCGCACCCGCCGGACCGGACCGGGCCGACGCCGGAAGCCGGCCCGGAGCATCCCCGGTCCTCGCTCACCGGGCCCGGGCGGTGCCGGGGGCCGGGGGTCCGCAGGTCGGGCGGGTCCCCAGGGCGCGCGGGCCCCCGGGGTCCCCACGGCGCGCGCGGGCCCCCGGGGTCCCCACGACGCGCCGGTCCTCAGTCCCGGGCCAGGCCGAAGCGTGCGCGGAGGCTGCGGGTGCCGTCGTCCTCGGCTGCCGCCACCGCCGACGTGCCGTCGGTGACCGTCTCGTACACCGACAGGATGTCCGCGCCGACCGTCGACCAGTCGAAGCGCCGGACGTGCACGCTCCCCCGCTCCCGAAGTTCGGCCCGGCGGGCCGGGTCCGCGAGGAGGCGGACGGCCGCCTCGGCGAGGGCGTCGGAGTCCTCGTTGGGGAACAGCTCCCCCGCCGCGCCCTGGTCGAGCACCTGGGCGAAGGCGTCGAGGTCCGAGGCGAGTACGGGGGCGCCCGCCGACATGGCCTCGACGAGGATGATGCCGAAGCTCTCGCCGCCGGTGTTCGGGGCGACGTACAGGTCGATGCTGCGCAGGAAGCGCGCCTTGTCCTCGTCGCTGATCATGCCGAGGAACTCCACGCGGGAGCGCAGTTCGGCGGGCAGCGACTCGACCGCCTCCTCCTCGTCGCCCCGGCCCGCGACCAGCAGCCGGGTCCCCGGGCGGGCGGCGAGGATCTTCGGCAGTGCCTTCATCAGCACCGGCAGGCCCTTGCGGGGCTCGTCGATGCGGCCGATGAAGCCGATCGTGCCGCCCGCCACTCCCCCGGACCCGCCCTCGGCCGCGCCCCGCGCCTCGTCCGACTGCCACTCGGGCCTGGGCTCGGCGCGCGCGAAGAAGTCGACGTCGACGCCGTTGGGGATGACCACCGCGTCGCCGCCGAGGTGTTCGACGAGCGTGCGGCGGGCGTACTCGCTGACCGCGATCCGGGCGCTGATCTTCTCCAGCGCCGCCTGCAGGATGGCGTACGCCGCGAGCATCGCGCGGGAGCGCGGGTTGGACGTGTGGAAGGTGGCCACGATCGGGCCCTGCGCGGCCCAGCAGGTCAGCAGGCCCAGCGACGGCGACGTCGGCTCGTGGATGTGCACCACGTCGAAGTGGCCGTCGTGCAGCCACCGGCGCACCCGCGCGGCGCTGAGGAAGCCGAAGTTCAGGCGGGCGACCGAGCCGTTGTACGGCACCGGGACCGCGCGCCCGGCCGAGACGACGTACGGCGGCAGCGGGGTGTCGTCGTCGGCCGGGGCCAGGACGGAGACCTCGTGGCCGAGGCGGATGAAGTACTCGGCGAGGTCGCGGATGTGGAACTGGACGCCGCCGGGCACGTCCCAGGAGTACGGGCAGACGATGCCGATCCTCACGGGCGCTCCCCGTCCGACGGGCGGGGTTCCAGGTCCGCGAGCCACAACCGCTGCAGCATGTGCCAGTCCTCCGGATGTTCGGCGATCCCGGTGGCGAAGGTGTCGGCCAGCGCCTGTGTCATGACGGACGTCCTCTCCGCCCGGGTACCTGTCTCGGGGACCTCGACCGGCGGATGCACGCGTCCCTGCATCACCGGCGAGCCGTCGTACCAGAGGGTCACCGGCAGCAGCAGCGCGCCGGTCTGCTGGGCGAGCAGCGCGGGGCCCGCGGGCATCCGGGTGGCCTCGCCGAAGAACGTCACCTCGACGCCGGAGGAGGACAGGTCGCGCTCGGCGACCAGGCAGACCAGCCCGCCGTCGCGCAGCCGCCGGGCCAGCGTGCCGAAGGCGGTGCCCCCGCTGTGCGGCAGGACCTCCATGCCGAGGCCCTCGCGGTAGGCGACGAAGCGGTCGTAGAGCGTCTCGGGCTTCAGGCGTTCGGCGACCGTGGTGAACGGCGTGCCGAGCGCGGTGGTGACCCAGGCGCCGGCCAGGTCCCAGTTGGCCATGTGGGGCAGCGCGAGTATCACGCCCCGGCCGGTGGCGAGCCCGTCGGTCAGGTAGTGCAGGTCCTTCGGGGCGAAGCCGTTCCTGACGCGCTCGGCGCTCCAGGCGGGCAGCCGGAAGGACTCCATCCAGTAACGCAGGTACGAGCGCATGCCGGCGCGGGACAGCTCGGCCAGGCGCTCGGGGCTCGCGCCGGGCACCACGCGCGCGTAGTTGCTCTCCAGCCGTCGTACGCCCTTGCCGCGCTGCTTCCAGGCGAGGTCGGCGATGCCGCGTCCGAGGCGCGCGGCGACGGGCTCGGGGAGTTTCTTGACCACGCCCCAGCCGAGGCCGTACAGCCCGTCCGTCAGCCGGTCGCGGGCGCTCACTTCGCCGCCTCGCGCCCCTGCGCGGTGTTGTCCCGGCCGTCCGCGGCGGCTTCCGCCTCGGCGGACTCCCGGCGGACGGTGACGACCCGCTGGATCAGCGTGACCA
The DNA here is from genome assembly GCF_044335305.1 of Streptomyces sp. NPDC020490. Taxonomy (NCBI): domain Bacteria; kingdom Bacillati; phylum Actinomycetota; class Actinomycetes; order Kitasatosporales; family Streptomycetaceae; genus Streptomyces; species Streptomyces sp. NPDC020490. The sequence continues at coordinate 62,949 of NZ_JBIRUY010000022.1, forward strand.
GGCTGCCGACTGCCACGATCCACAGGGCGACGGGCAGCAGGTACTGGATGCCGGGGACGCCGAACTTGTGCAGGCCCGCGAAGCCGGCCGCGACCAGGGAGATCACCAGGCGTTCGGCGCGCTCGACCAGGCCGTTGACGGCGACCGGCAGGCCGATCGACTCGCCGCGGGCCTTGGTGTACGACACCACCTGGCCGCTGGCCAGGCAGAAGATGGAGACCGCGCAGAGCACGTCGTCGTTGCCGCCGCCCGCGTACCACAGGGCGAAGCCGCCGAAGATCGCGCCGTCGGCTACCCGGTCGAGCGTGGAGTCGAGGAACGCGCCCCAGCGGCTGGAGCGGCCCAGCTGGCGGGCCATGTTGCCGTCGACCAGGTCGGAGAACACGAACAGCGTGATCACGACCGTGCCCCAGAAGAACTCGCCCCTGGGGTAGAAGACCAGCGCGCCCGCGACCACTCCGGCGGTGCCGATGAGCGTGACCGTGTCGGGGCTGACGCCCCGTCGGATCAGAAACGCGGCGAACGGTGTGAGGACACGCGTGAAGAATGCACGCGCGTACTTGTTCAGCATGGCCTTCCCGAGGGTCGGTGTGGCCGCGCGGCCCCTGCTGGCCACCGGCTGGCCCATCGTAGCCACGCGCGTGGGGGTGCGAAGGCCGGGCACTCGCACGGGGGACCGGCGGCCGCTTGCGCAGGGACCTACGGGCACGATCACCGCCGTCGTATGGACGCACCGTGACGGGAGTGCAAAGCTCGAATGACCGCGGGCGTCACCGGAGCCGTCACCGCCGGGGCACCTCCCGGACCGGGTCTGGGCAGGCTCCGCATGTCCGCGCCCACAGTGACCTCACCGTCACGGGAGGCAGGATCATGGGCGACAAGGCGAACCCACACCCCGGAGCCGCCGGCAGGGCTACAGCGGCCGACCACCCCGCGTCCGTAAGGAATGTGGTGCTGGTCGGCCACAGCGGATCGGGCAAGACCACGTTGGTGGAGGCTCTCGCGCTCACGGCGGGAGCGGTGAACCGGGCGGGCCGCGTGGAGGACGGCGGCACCGTCTCCGACTACGACGAGATAGAGCACCGGCAGCAGCGCTCGGTGCAGCTCTCCCTGGTGCCCGTCGAATGGGACGGCATCAAGATAAACCTCCTCGACACCCCCGGATACGCCGACTTCGTCGGGGAGCTCAGGGCCGGTCTGCGAGCGGCGGACGCGGCCCTTTTCGTCGTCTCCGCCTCCGACGGCGTGGACGGCTCGACGCGGATGGTGTGGGACGAGTGCGCGGCCGTCGGCATGCCGCGGGCGATCGTGATCACGCACCTGGAGGCCGCGCGGGCGGACTTCGGGGAGATGACGCGGATCTGCGCGGAGGCCTTCGGCGGCGACGACCCCGATGCCGTGCTGCCGCTGTACCTCCCGCTGCACGGCCCGCAGGGTCCCGACGGGCACGCGCCCGTGACCGGACTGACGGGCCTGCTGTCGCAGCGGCTGTTCGACTACTCCACCGGCGAGCGCAAGGAGTCCGAGCCGGGCGAGGACCGGCTGCCGCAGCTCGCGGACGCCCGCAACCGGCTGATCGAGGGGATCATCTCGGAGAGCGAGGACGAGACCCTCATGGACCGCTACCTCGGCGGTGAGCAGATCGACGTCAAGACGCTCATCGAGGACCTGGAGCGGGCCGTCGCGCGCGGGGTGTTCTTCCCCGTGCTGGCCGCCGCGCCCGCGGCCGAGGGCGCCCGGCAGGGGCTCGGTACCGTGGAGCTGCTGGACCTGATCACCGGCGGGTTCCCGACGCCGTTCGAGCACCCCATGCCGGGCGTCACCAGCATCGACGGCGAGCCGCGCGAGCTGAAGCCGTGCGACACCGACGGCCCGCTGGTCGCCGAGGTCGTCAAGACGTCCTCCGACCCCTACGTCGGCCGTCTCTCGCTGATCCGCGTCTTCTCCGGGACCCTGCGCCCCGACCAGACGGTGCACGTCTCCGGCCACGGCCTGGCCGACCGCGGGCACGAGGACCACGACGTCGACGAGCGCATCGGCGCGCTGTCGACCCCCTTCGGCAAGCAGCAGCGCCCGGTGACGCACGCCGTCGCCGGCGACCTGGTGTGCGTGGCCAAGCTCGGCCGCGCCGAGACCGGGGACACGCTGTCCGCCAAGGACGACCCGCTGCTGATGGAGCCGTGGGAGATGCCCGACCCGCTGCTGCCGCTCGCCATCCAGGCGCACAGCAAGGCGGACGAGGACAAGCTCTCCCAGGGCCTGGCCCGGCTGGTCGCCGAGGACCCGACGATGCGCCTGGAGCAGAACCAGGACACCCACCAGGTGGTGCTGTGGTGCCTGGGCGAGGCGCACGCGGACGTCGCGCTGGAACGGCTGCGCAGCCGCTACGGCGTCCAGGTCGACGTCGTCCCGCACAAGGTCTCCCTGCGTGAGACGTTCGCCGGGAAGGCCGGCGGGCGCGGGCGGCACGTGAAGCAGTCCGGCGGGCATGGGCAGTTCGCCATCTGCGAGATCGAGGTGGAGCCGCTGCCGGGCGGTTCGGGCATCGAGTTCGTGGACAAGGTGGTCGGCGGCGCGGTGCCGCGGCAGTTCATCCCGTCGGTCGAGAAGGGCGTGCGCGCCCAGGCGGCCAAGGGGGTGGCGGCCGGCTATCCGCTGATCGACGTCCGGGTCACGCTGCTCGACGGCAAGGCGCACTCGGTGGACTCCTCCGACGCCGCGTTCCAGACGGCGGGCGCGCTCGCGCTGCGGGAGGCCACGGCCGACGCGAAGATCCATCTGCTGGAGCCGGTGGCCGAGGTGAGCGTCCTGGTCGGCGACGACTACGTGGGCGCCGTGATGAGTGACCTGTCGGGACGGCGCGGCCGGGTGCTCGGCACCGAGCAGACCAGCGATGGCCGGACGGTCGTCCGGGCCGAGGTGCCCGAGATCGAGATCGGGCGGTACGCCGTCGACCTGCGTTCCCTCTCGCACGGGACCGCGCGGTTCAGCCGCCGTTACGCGCGGCACGAGCCGATGCCCCCGCAGATCGCCGAAAGGATCCGTCAAGAGGCGCGCGACTCCGCGTAGTAGGCGCCGGGCGCTCTTCGGGGGCCCGTGCGGAACCCGCGGGGAACGCTCCGCTCCGTGTCGGCGGGCGGCTTCGGCCGTCCGCCGACGAACGTCCGGTGCCTGCGGATACGCTGACGACTACCTGATCAAGTTGTCACGGGACACCATGACGAACTGATCAACAGGTGTGCGGAGCAAGGAAGTCGGGAAGAGCCGCATAGGCGAAACCGCGCGGCGATCGGGGGCGGGAATGACCGTTGACGCGAGTTACTCGGACTTTTTCGGTCCGCAGGAGCCGCGGACGGGAGGAAGTCTGACGGCGACCTTCGCGCTGGCCTCGGCGGCCTACCGGGACGGGCCGGTCGAGGAGATCAAGAAGGCCGACAACGAGTGGCACGAGACGACGGTCAGCACCGGACGCTCCTGGGCGAAGATCTTCCGCCCCAATCTCGGTGAGGCGTTCTCCCAGGCGGTGATCAGCCGCATGCTGGGAGCCGGCCGCAAGCCCCTCATACAGTCCTTCGGCATGGAGCCGCAGGTGGTCGTCGACCACTGTCTGGCGGCCAACCGCATCCGCCGCGACCGCGACCGCAAGCTCACCGCGATCATGCTGCTGTGCGGGGTGCTGTTCCTGCCCGGCCTGCTGGTCTGGCTGCTGGTGTTCCAGCTGCGGGCCACCATGGCCCGGCAGGAGGACAAGCGGGTCTCCGGCATGGCCACCGTCCTGCTCGTCGCGGTCGGGGCCCTGGCGGTGCTGTTCCTGGTCCGGCTGCCGTTCGCCGGCCTGTGGGGGTGGTACGCGCGCGGGGCGGTCGTCGCGCCCGTGGTCGGCTGGTTCCTGGCGAAGCAGATCTGCGAGCGGACCGCGAAGGACCTGCGGGAGCGGTGGAACGGCCTGCTGTCCGGCAGCAACGTCGGCGCCGCCGTCCCGGAGGCCGTACCGACCAAGCCCGACGAGACCGCGGCCGAGCAACTGCGGCAGTCGCTGGCCAAGTTGAACGCCGAGCAGCAGTCCAACTCCGTCTTCTACGCCGGCCGCAAGGGCATACTCGGCATGGGGACGCGCTGGGGCGCCTGGCACCTCGCCGAGGAACTGGAGCCGGCCGACCCGGACAAGGCCATCCACGAGTTCCGCAGCTGGACGGTGGTCCGCGCCATACACGACGAGCTGAAGCTGCTTCCGCGCCAGCGCCTGAAGACGGGCGGTTTCCCGCCGCCCGACGTGCGGGACTGGGTCGTCACCCCGATCGCCCCGGACGCCAAGGAGGTCTCCCGGCCCGAGGGACCGGACGTGGAGGGGTTCCAGGTCAAGCCGAGCGCCATGGAGAGCATCTGCAACCACAAGCAGTTCGACAGCGGCGACCGGCACTACCTGGGAGTGCAGTGGGCCCTGTGGGACAGCCAGTTGATCATCACCATGATGATCACCGTCACCGTGCTCAAGGAGACGCTGCGCATCGAGGTCACCGGCCATGCCCTCGGCCCGGTGAACGGCCTGTTCTACGGCAAGCCCTCGGCCCCGACCAAGGAGGTCGCCAAGACCGTCAAGTTCTGGGAGACCCGGAAGATCAACCTGCCGCTGGTCACCCCGGACGAGGTCGTACGGCTGTCCGCCCGCGCCGCCATGCGCTGGAACCCGCCGCTGCTGAACTGGCTCGGCGGCTCCATAGCCCTGCCCGAGCCGTTCGGTCTGCGGCACGCCTGGGCCGACCAGCCCTGGGGCCACCGCTTCATGAGCGACGACGTGCTGCGCGCTGCCACGCCGGTCCTGCGGCGGGTCCACCACGCCGCGTTGCAGGTGCTGCAGGAGCACCGTGTGAACGTCGAGAAGTTCAAGTCGCGGTCGTCGGCCCTCAGCGGCGCGGTCCAGGAGGCGACGCCGAAGAAGGCCGACACCTACGACGCCTGACGGCCCGGGTGTCCCAGGGGTCCCGGCCGGGCTCAGACGCCCCGGCCGGGCCAGGCCTCCGCCAGCATCTTCCTCGTGTCGGCGAGCAGCTGCGGCAGCACCCTGGTGTGACCGACCACGGGCATGAAGTTCGTGTCCCCGCCCCAGCGGGGCACGATGTGCTGGTGGAGGTGGGCCGCGATGCCGGCCCCGGCGACCGATCCCTGGTTCATGCCGATGTTGAAGCCGTGGGCGCCGGAGGCGGCGCGCAGCGCCGTCATCGCCTGCTTGGTCAGGGCGGCGAGCTCGACCGTCTCCGCATCGGTGAGGTCGGTGTAGTCGGCGACGTGCCGGTAGGGGACGACCATCAGATGGCCGCCGTTGTACGGGTACAGGTTCAGCACCGCGTAGACCTGCTCGCCGCGCTTGACGATCAGGCCGTCCTCGTCGGACTTCGCCGGGATCGAGCAGAAGGGACAGCCGTCGCCGGCACCCGGGCCGGTCGGCTTGTTCTCACCCTGGATGTAGGCCATCCGATGAGGCGTCCACAGGCGCTGGAACGCGTCCTGGGTGCCCACTCCCCACTGCTGCTCGGGCTCACTCGTCATGCAGTGCAGCATATGGCGTCGCCCGTTCGGAGCGTGTCGCCGGGGGCCGCCGGAGCCGGCCGCGGGCCAAGCTGGGCCGATGGTGGAGGACGACGGCCGCTTGGCCCGCTGGGAGAGGCTCACCGGGCCGCTGCTCGCCGTGGGGGCGCTGGTGTTCCTCGCGTCGTACGCGGTGCGCGTCCTGGACAACGGCCTGCCGCAAGTCTGGCTTGACCTGTGCCTGGCGCTCACGCTGGCCTCCTGGGCGCTGTTCGCCGTCGACTACGCGGTGCGCTGGCGGCTGAGCGGGCAGGGGCCGGGCTTCGTGCGGACGCACTGGCTGGACACCGTGGTGCTGATGCTGCCGCTGTTGCGTCCGGTGCGGTTCGTCAGGTTGTACGAAGGCATGCAGCGGCGGGGCGGGCGGCCGCGGCTCGCCCTGCACGCGCGTGTGATGGCCTACGCGGGGATCTCCGTCACGCTGCTCGGCTTCGCGGGCGCCCTGGCCGTCTACCAGCAGGAGCGCGACGCGCCGCACGCGACCCTGCGCACCTTCGGCGACGCCGTGTGGTGGACGTGCTCCACCCTCGCGACGGTCGGCTACGGCGACATCGCGCCGGTCACACCGCTGGGGCGGGTGATCGCGGTCGGGATCATGTTGATCGGTGTGGCCCTGCTCGGCGCCGTGACCGGCACGTTCGCGTCCTGGCTGCTGCACGTCTTCGCCCGCGAGGGCGAAGAGAGGCCCCCGGGCGGCTGACCGACGCGACGGCGTCGGCCGGCTTCCCGGGGGCCCAGGGCGTGCCGGGCCCGAGGGCCCATGGCGTGCCGGGTCAGATCTGGACCCGCTCCTGGACGATCTTCTCGATCTTCGCGATGGCCTCGTCGAACGGGATGCCGTTCTCCTGCGAGCCGTCGCGGTAGCGGAAGGACACCGAGCCGTTCGACATGTCCTCGTCGCCCGCGATGACCATGAAGGGCACCTTCTGCTTCTGGGCGTTGCGGATCTTCTTCTGCATGCGGTCGGAGGAGGAGTCCACCTCGACGCGCAGGCCCTGCTTCTTCGCCGCGGCGGCGAACTTCTGCAGGTACTCCACGTGCGCGTCGCCGATCGGGATGCCGATCGCCTGCACCGGGGCCAGCCAGGCCGGGAAGGCGCCCGCGTAGTGCTCGAGCAGGACGGCGAAGAAGCGCTCGATCGACCCGAACAGCGCGCGGTGGATCATGACCGGGCGCTGCTTGGTGCCGTCGGCCGCCGTGTACTGCAGGTCGAAGCGCTCCGGCAGGTTGAAGTCGAGCTGGACGGTCGACATCTGCCAGGTGCGGCCGATGGCGTCCTTGGCCTGGACGGAGATCTTCGGACCGTAGAAGGCGGCGCCGCCCGGGTCGGGGACCAGCGGCAGGCCCTGCTTCTCGGCGACCTGGCGGAGGGTCTCGGTGGCCTCCTCCCACACCTCGTCGGAGCCGACGAACTTCTCCGGGTCCTTGGTGGACAGCTCGAGGTAGAAGTCGGTCAGGCCGTAGTCGCGCAGCAGGTTCAGCACGAAGGTGAGCGTCTTGTCGAGCTCGTCCGCCATCTGCTCGCGGGTGCAGTAGATGTGCGCGTCGTCCTGGGTGAAGCCGCGGGCACGGGTCAGGCCGTGCACCACGCCCGACTTCTCGTACCGGTACACGGTCCCGAACTCGAAGAGGCGCAGCGGCAGTTCGCGGTAGGAGCGGCCGCGCGCGTCGAAGATCAGGTTGTGCATCGGGCAGTTCATGGGCTTGAGGTAGTAGTCCACGCCCTCGTCGAGCTGCATGGGCGGGTACATGCCGTCGGCGTACCAGTCCAGGTGGCCCGAGGTCTCGAAGAGCTTCCCCTTCGTCGCGTGCGGGGTGTAGACGAACTCGTAGCCCTCCTCCTCGTGGCGGCGGCGCGAGTAGTCCTCCATCACGCGGCGGACGATGCCGCCCTTGGGGTGGAAGACGGCGAGGCCGGAGCCGATCTGCTCCGGGATGGAGAACAGGTCGAGCTCGCTGCCCAGCTTGCGGTGGTCGCGCTTCTCGGCCTCGGCGAGGAAGTCGAGGTACTGCTTCAGCTCGTCCTTGGACGGCCAGGCGGTGCCGTAGATGCGCTGGAGCATCGGGTTCTTCTCGCTGCCGCGCCAGTAGGCGGCCGCGTTGCGCATCAGCTTGAACGCCGGGATCAGGCGGGTGGAGGGCAGGTGGGGACCGCGGCAGAGGTCCTTCCAGCACAGCTCGCCGGTCTTGGCGTCCAGGTTGTCGTAGATGGTCAGCTCGCCCGCGCCGACCTCGACGTCGGCGCCGTCGTCGTGGGAGGCCGAGCCCTTGAGGCCGATCAGCTCCAGCTTGTACGGCTCGTCCGCGAGCTCCTCGCGGGCCGCCTCGTCGGTGACGACCCGGCGGGCGAACTTCTGCCCGCGCTTCTGGATCTCCTGCATCTTCTTCTCGACGGCCTTGAGGTCCTCGGGCGTGAAGGGCCGGTCGACGTCGAAGTCGTAGTAGAAGCCGTCCTTGACGGGCGGGCCGATGCCCAGCTTGGCCTCGGGGAACAGCTCCTGCACGGCCTGCGCCATGACGTGCGCGGTGGAGTGGCGCAGGATGTTCAGACCGTCCTCGGAGGAGATCTCGACGCCCTCCACGGTCTCGCCGTCCGCGGGCACGTACGACAGGTCCTTGAGCTCGCCGCCCACGCGTACGGCGATGACCGACCGCTCGCCCGCGAAGATCTCGGCGGCCGTGGTGCCCGTCGTCACCACGCGCTCTTCCCGCTCGGAATCGCGTTGGATGATCACACGGACGTCTGACACCGGTCTCTCCTGCCTGAAGGTGGTTGCGGCGCCATACCAGGAGCGCGCGCACTACCGGATCGTACCGACCCGGCCCCCTCCTTAGCGAAATCCCCGCTCTTCGCCGGCCTCGGCGACCGGGTCCGGGCTCTCGTGCAGAACCTTCATCAGCCGGTCCCGCTCCGCCTCGTCCACCTGCACCGGAACGACTCCGCCGGCGCCCGTCAGCCGCCGGAAGCCGCCCCTGCTCTCCAGCCGTCCCCGCACCCGCACCGGCACTCCGTCGAGATGCGCCTGCCCGGCGGTGCGGTAGTCCTCCTCCCCCAGGGTCAGCCGGACGTGCGCGACCTCGGCGCCCGCGAGCACGCGCAGCCGCACGCTGCCCTCGCCGCGCGGCCCCGGCCGGCGCATCCGGACCACCGCGCCGGTGATCCGCACGGCTTCGGACGGCTCCCGGCGCAGATACCGGGCGCCCGCCTCACGCAGCACGGGCAGATCGCCCGGGGAGAACTCGACCGGTGCGGCCGGGAGCGCGCCGTCCCCCGGGGCCCCGGCGGCGGGCGCCCACTCGACGGCGATCCGGGCGCCCTGGGTGCCGCGCACCAGGGCGATCAGCGCCTCGGTGAGCTCACGGCTGACGCCGGCCCGCACGGCGCCGTCGAAGGCGTCCATCGAGCCGGTGGCCCGCCCGTGGTCGACGGCCTCGCGGGCCGCGTGCAGGGCCTGGCTCAGGCACACCGCGAGCGGGCGCCCGGAGTGCAGGGGCACGAAGGCGGTCAGCCGGTCTCCGCCCGCCGCCGGACCGACCAGCACGTGCGCCAGCATCGCGGCGGCGGAGCGGCGGTGCCGGGCGCCGTGGTAGCCCGTACGCGCGCGTGCGGCGAGGGCGCCGGCGAGCAGCGTCCGGCGGGCCGCGGCGCGCAGCTGCTCCTCGGCCGTCCAGGGGGCGGCGCCGGCGGGTCCCGCCGGGACGTCCCGCCACCAGCGGACCTCGTCGCTGGGCACGGCCAGGGCGAGCAGCACCTCGCGGGCGGACGGCGCGGCGCTGCGGGTCAGCGCGAGGAGCGCCTCGGCGAGCAGGTCGTCGCTGTCCGGGAAGGCGCGGCTGACCGGCACCAGCAGGCTCGTGCCGGCGCCCGGACCGGGCGAGGTCCAGCGGCCGTACCGTCCGGCGGCTCCGCCGCGCCGCTGCCAGCCGTGCCGGCGCAGCAGGGCGCCGAGCACGGCGGGGTCGACCAGGCCGGGCTCCGGGGGGCGGTGCCATGCCGCCTCGGCGGGATGCGGTCGCACGGGCCGCAGCGGCCCCTCGGCCGGACGGTGCGTCACGGTCTGCCTCCCGTCCCGACCCGCGTCATGATCTCGCACAGCGCACGGTCGTCGAAGATGCGTGAGGTCGGTATCCGCACGGTGGTCCGGGTGCGGCCGGTGACCGGGTGGCCGGCGAGGTTGACCCAGTAGCAGCAGTGCCGCAGGTCGAGGCGGTCGTGGCCGGCCCGCAGCCAGTCCTCCCGGGACCTGGGGACCAGCATCACGACCAGGATCTTGTGCACCGAGACCGGGGTGCGCGCGAGTTTGCGCAGATGGTCGTTGTCGAGCGAGAAGGAGAAGGAGCGGCCCGGGGGGTTCGGCGGGACCTGGTACGTGCACTTCAGCTGGACCTTGATGGTCACCTCGTCGTCGACGGTGTGCCCGGGCGCGCTGTGGCTGACGTGCCAGTCGATGCCGGTGTCGGGGAACGGCTGGGACAGCGAGCAGCCCGCGGCCGCCGCGACCGCGTGCAGATAGCCGACCTGCAGTGTCTCCATGCAGGCGGTGGTGGCGAGGGTGCCGCGATGAGGGCCCGCGTGACCGGGCAGCAGCCCGCCCCGCTCGGGCTGCGCTGTCGCCATGACCAACAGCCTTCCGTGCCGGGGGTTTCCCCGCTTCAGGCCTGTGAACTGCAAAGACCCATACTCCTGTTGTGTCCTCCCGGCGTACTGCGCAAACAGCCCGGGTATCACCGAAACGGCAGAAGACGGAACGTCAGCGGCGGCGGCTGTGCGAGGAGTTGGTAGTCATGACGTGCTGGTACGAGGGGGCCCTGGCCGCCTTCGACACGGAGACCACGGGCGTGGACGTGGAGACCGACCGGATCGTGTCGGCCGCCGTCGTCGTCCAGGACGCCCCGGGCGCGAGGCCCCGGGTGAGGCGCTGGCTGGTGAACCCGGGCGTGCCGGTGCCCGAGTCGGCCACCGCGGTGCACGGGCTGACCGAGCGGCACCTTCAGGTGAACGGCCGCTGGCCGGCGCCGGTGGTGTACGAGATAGCCGAGGAACTGGCCGAACACGCTTCCCGGGGGCGCCCGTTGGTCGTCATGAACGCGCCGTTCGACCTGACGCTGCTGGACCGCGAGCTGCGCCGGCACCGCGCCTCGTCACTGGGCCGGTGGCTGGATCCGGCGCGACTGTGCGTCCTCGACCCGCGGGTGCTCGACAAGCACCTCGACCGCTACCGCAAGGGCCGCCGCACCCTGACCGACCTGTGCGCGCACTACGAGGTCACGCTGGAGGGCGCGCACGACGCGGCGGCGGACGCGCTGGCGGCCCTGGAGGTGGTCCGGGCGGTGGGACGGCGTTTCGCGGCCCGGCTGGAGCGCCTGTCCCCCGCCGAGCTGCACACCCTCCAGGTGACCTGGCACGCGGCGCAGGCGCGCGGGCTGCAGGCGTGGTTCGCGCGCAGCGGCACCCCGGAAGCGGTGAACACCGACTGGCCGCTGCGCCCGGAACTGCCGGCGGCCGCCGCCTAGGCGCCGGCGAGGCCGCGCAGGCGAACAAAAAGCCGGTCCGCGTTGGCGGACCGGCCTTTCCCGGTGGGCGATACTGGGTTCGAACCAGTGACCTCTTCGGTGTGAACGAAGCGCTCTCCCACTGAGCTAATCGCCCGGGAACGCACTGAACAATACAGGCCCCCGCCGGGTTCCTTCAAACCGCTTCCAGGTAGGCCGCCAGCCCGCGCCGCCCGTCCCGCATCATCAGCCGGTGGTTGGCCCAAAACAGCGGCCGCCCCGGTACGGCCAGCCGCCTGAGCAGCGGCTTGTTCACCACGACGAGCTGGTCGTAGCGGGCGAGGGTGCCGGTTCCGTCCGCGCCGAGCGTCCAGCGCGCCCAGCCGTCCATGTCGCCGGTCATGGAGATCTCCAGCACCCCGGCCACGGGGTCGCGCCGCGCCGCGCGGGCGGTGAACGTCAGGTCGTACGGCAGGGCCGACCGGACGCGGATGACGCCGCTGGTGTCGTCGATCCTGGTGACCTCGCGGATCTGCCGCCACCAGCGCGGATAGTCCTCGGCCCGCTCCAGCGCCCGGTACACGGTGGCGGGCGGGGCGGGCAGGCGCCAGCAGGTGCGGAAGCGGTAGCGCGTCCAGTCCATGGGTGCAGTGTGCCCCGCGCGGGCGCGTCCTGCGCCTGGTCTGAGTACGTCCTTGAGTACCCACGCTCATGCCCCGGGCCGTGGCCCGGACCACACTCCAGGGCATGACGCACCTTCCACCTCCGGCGGAGGAACTCCGGCTGATCGACGCCGAGCTGTGGCAACTGGACGCCCGGCGGGCGCAGTTGCTGGCCCGTCGCGCCTGGCTGGTCGCCGCCCTGCGGCCGGCCGCGCCGACGGCGCCCGCCCCGGGAGCCCGCTCCGAGGCAGGCGCGCCGCGGGTGCAGAACGTGCTGCTCCTGCTGGGTGGCGTGCTGCTGGTCATCGCCGCGATGGCGTTCACGCTGGTCAGCTGGGGGCACCTGGGCATCGCCGGACGGGCCGCCGTGCTCGGCGCGGTGACGCTGGCCGCGCTGGCGGCGCCCGCGCCGCTGGTGAAGCGGGGGCTGCGGTCGACGGCGGAGTCGGTGGCCGGCCTGGCGCTGGCGCTGACGGTGCTGGACGCGTACGCGCTGCACGAGACGGCGCTCACCGGCACCGACGCCACCGGGTACGCGGCAGCCGCCTCGGCGGTGCTGGCCGTGCTGTGGGCGGCGTACGGGCTGCTGCCCGGCACCGCCGCCCTGCGCCTGCCGGGTCCGGCGGCGCTGGTCGCGGCGCAGGTCACGCTGGTGCTGTGGGCGATCGCCGCCGCGGCGGGCCCGTACGGGGTCACGGCCGCCCTGCTGGTGACGGCCGGGTTCGACACCGCCCTGGCACTGCGGGCGACCGGCAGGGCGGTGCGGCTGACCGCCGTCTGCGGCGCGTACGGCGTGGGCGGCTGGGGTGTGGCGGGGGCCCTCTGGCTGTCCTGGAGCGCGGCCGGTCCGGGCGCCGCCACCCGGGCGGCGGCGCTCCTGGTCCTCGCGGCGGCGATCGCCCTGGCCTCCTCCTGGCGGCTCGTGAAGCCGCTCCTCGCCACGGGGAACGCACTGGTGGGCGGCCTGTTGCTGGTCGCGGCCCTCGGCGGGACGCTGCGCGTGACGCTGCCGGACGACTGGACGGTGCCCGCCCATCTGGTCTGGGGCGTCGCCCTGCTGGCGGCCGTGCGGGCGCCGCTGCCCGAGCCGGTGCGGCGCGGCCTCGCCGGTGCCTCGGCCGCCGTCCAGGGCCTGGCTCTGCTGTGGGCACTGCCGGTCGTGGCGGTGACGTTGCTGGGACCCGTCTCCTGGGCGGGACGGGTGTGGTCCGGCGCGCCGGCGGACGCCCGCGCCGCCGTCACGGCCGATCTGCCCTGGCCGTCGCACGCGGTGGCGGCGCCGGTGGTCCTGGCGGTCGTCGCCGCGGTGGCGGCGTCGGTTTCGGTGGCCTGTGACGCGGCCTGGCGGCCGCGCGCCCTGGCCGGCGCCCTGACGCTGGTGTGGACGACGGCGCTGGTCCTCCCGGCCGTGCTCCAGGTGCCGTACACGGCCGGGCTGTTGCTGCAGGGGCTGCTCGCGGCGGCCGTCCTGGCGGTGGCCGCCCTCACCTCCGCGCGGCACACCGCGACCGTTCTCGCGCTCGTCACGTCGGCCGGTCTTGCCCTCCTGTCCCTGGCCGGCCGGACCCCGACCCTGACCGTCCTGTCCCTGCTGGCGGCGCTCTTCGCGGCGGCCGCGTGCGTGTCCCGGCTCGCCCCCGTCGCGGCACCGGCCGCGCTCGCGTACGCCGCCGCGGTCACCTGCGCGACGGGCGCCGCCGCCGGGTGGCAGCCGCAGCACACGGCGCTGCTCGTGCTGGCGGTCCCGGCGGCCGCGGCCCTGTTCGCCACGGGGCTGGGCGGCTCGCGGGCGACCGTGCCGATCGAGGTGGCGGGAGCGGCGGCCGGGCTGCTCGCGATCGGGCTCGCGGCCTGCGACGCCCCGATGCTCGCCCTGGTGCTGGCCCTGTGCGGAGTGATCACGGCGGGCACGGCGCTCCGCCCCGGACGCCGCCACGCGGGCTACGCGGCCACCGTGCTGTTCGTCCTGGCCGGCTGGGTCCGCCTGGCGGCCTGGGACGTCACGGCGCCCGAGGCGTACTCGCTCCCGGTCACCGTCCCGGCGCTGGTCGTCGGCGTCCTGCGCAGGCAGCGCGACCCGCGGACCTCGTCCTGGACGGCGTACGGCCCGGGTCTCGCCGTCACGCTGCTGCCCTCGCTCGCCGCCGCGTGGGCCGACCCGCACGTCACGCGTCCGCTGCTGCTGGGCACGGGTGCGCTCCTGGTCACCCTGGCCGGCGCCCGGCAGCGGCTCCAGGCGCCGCTCCTGCTCGGCGGCTCGGTGCTCGTGCTGGACGCGCTGCACGAACTCGCGCCCTACGTGGTGCAGGTGACGGACGCGCTGCCGCGCTGGGTGCCGCCCGCCCTCGCCGGCCTGCTGCTGCTCGCGCTCGGCGCGACGTACGAGAGCCGCCTCCGGGACGTCCGGCGGGTGCGGGAGGTGCTGGGGAGGCTGAGCTGAGTGCCTGCCCGCTGCCGGTCCGGTCCGGCAGCGGGCAGGCACCGGGGCCGCTAGGAGGGCATCTTGTCGCCGAGCAGGGCCAGGTTCTCGATGGCGGCGAGGCCGTAGAGCGCGGTGTCGTTGGTGGACACCCAGCTCGCCTCGCTGCCCGCGACCAGGGTGGCCGGGCCGCTGAGCGGCTCGGTCTTCCACGGTGCGGACTCCGGGTAGCCGTCGGAGCCGTAGAACTTGGTCCAGGCGCGCTTGGCGAGGGCCTCGTCGCCGGTCTGGACGGCGGCGTAGGCGTCGAGGCGCGAGTGGCCCTGGAACAGCAGCAGGGTCCCGAAGTTGGAGCCGTAGCGGGCGGCCTGCTCGGCCTTGGTGGCGTTGAAGTAGCGGCAGTAGTCCAGGTAGGCGTCCTTGAACTCCGGCATGTCGACGAGGTGGATCAGCTCGGCGCACAGCTCGTTGAGGCCGAAGACGGCCGAGAGGTGGGACACCGACACCACGGGCTTGTCTGCGACGGCGAACTCGCCCGTGTCCAGGTCGTACAGCCCGCTGCCCTGGACGAAGCCGTTGGGCTGGGCGGCGATGCCCTTCATGGTCGACAGCACGCGCGCCTTGGCCTTCTCCCACTTGGGGCCCTTGCGCTCCCACTCGGTCAGCCAGGCCGACACCAGGCCGCTCCAGTCGGTGCCGAAACCGACCGAGAGGGCGTGCCGGTCGGGCGTGTAGGGGTCGGTGCGCACCTTGCGCAGCGGGTCGAGGACGAGGAACGTCTCGTCGGAGTCCACGTTGGCGTGCATGAGGTCGCCGACGCGTTCGTCGGCGGTGAGGAAGTAGTAGAAGCGCCGGTAGGTGGTGTTGGCGATGCGCTGCTGCTTGGCGCTGTCGGCGTAGTGCTGGACGCCGTGCCGGGTGCCGAGGCCCGCCCATGTGCCGAGGTGGTAGACGTCGACCTCGCCGGTGTGCCGGGTCATGGCCTCGGCGAAGCGGAAGATGTCGGCGCGGCCGCTTCTGAGGTAGGCGTACCAGAGCCAGAGGTCGGGCGAGAGCTCGGAGTTGTCCCAGGCGTAGCCGCCGATGTCGTACCGCCAGACGTGCCGGACGGTGTCGTAGGTGTGCATGATGTCGCCGTAGTCCCAGAAGCCGTACCAACGGCGCATCTCCACCTGGTCCTTGTAGTAGGTGAAGAGGAAGTCGAGGTGGTCCTCGATCTTCGCCTTGGCCGGGGTGGAGCGGTCGGGTTCGGCGAACAGGCCGGGGCCGAACACCTTCGCCTTGATCATCTGCTTGGGCTCCGCGGCGAGCTGCGGCAACGTCCGCACCGCCTGGACCTGTTCGGCGAGTGTCTCCGCGCTCGGGGTCGACTCGTTGGCCCAGAAGAGGAGTTCGGAGGTGCGGGCGATGCCGTAGGGGGTGCCGAAGCCGGGCTCGTAGTCCTCGTAGGTGATGTTCAGGCCTTCGAGCTGTTCGGCGTACGTGTCCTGGCCCATGCCGTCGTGGTAGAAGCGCAGGTCCATGGGGGGTGCCTCGGGCGACCAGAGCCACAGGGTGACCTCGGCCTCGTCGGTGTGGGCGTCGCGGATGTCGAGCTGGGCGGGGAACTTCTCCCAGAAGTCCCGCAGCCCGAAGGAGAGTCCGCCGCTCACGCCGCCGACGTAGCCGAAGCCGGAGGCGCGCCCGCCGCCGCCGGCGCCGATCCAGCCGTGGCCCTTCTTGGTCCGCTTGCGGACGGTGAAGCCGTCGGCGGAGAGCTGGGAGAGCGTGTAGTCGCCCCACTCGGGGATGTACTGCAGCCGGGTGGTGACGCGCTGGTCCCAGGTGGACGGGTCGGGCAGCTTCCGGCCCGCGTACTGCGCCGCCTGCACGGCCGCGCCGGGGTCGCGGCGCAGACCGGTGATGCCCTTGACGGCCTCGCGCAGCAGGCCGGTGCCCTCGCCGCCGATGCGGACGTGCCGGTCGTACGCCGCGTCGCGCATCGGCACGGTGAAGCGGACGCCGAGGCCGCGGATGAAGTCGCCGCTCGCCTTGCCGGGCTCCTGGGTGCCGTCGTAGGTGATCGTGTGCACCATGCGGAAGGAGTCGGCGCCTGCGTAGAAGTACAGCCGGATGGAGAACGGCAGCCAACTGCGGCTGCCCTTGCGGTGCTTGCCGTCGATGCGGACCACCGCGCGGACCGGGCCGTCCTGCTCGACGGTGACCTCGTCGATGGCGCTCTCGAAGCGCTCGTACTTCACCGTGCCCTGGTCGCCGTCCTCGATCTCCGGCTGGCGCAGCAGCACGAGCCGGCCGTTCCTGGCGATCTCGGTGGAGCCGCGGGTCACGGACTTCACCAGCGTGGAGCCGGACTTGCCGATCTTCGCCGTGATGACGCCGGTCGAGACGTCGATCGTGCCGCCGCCGTGGTCGACGGTGACCTTCTCGGCGGGGGCGGCGGGGTCACCGGTGGCCAGGGTGAGCTTGCCGGAGCCGGAACTGACGGCGTGGGCGGTCCACTTGAGCGACCCGTCGGGCCAGTAGGCGAGCGGCCAGGTCTGCACGGGCACGGCCTTGCCGGCGGCGTCGGTCAGCGCGAAGGTCTGGTCGGCCTGGTGGACGCCCTTCGGCCAGGGGACGCCGACGGTGGAGCCGGGCGCGGCGCCCAGCCCGCCGTCCTCCAGCCAGTCCAGGGTCACCGGCTCGGCGTCGGCGGCCTCGGCGCCCGGCGCGGCCTGCGCGGCCTTGGCGCCCAGGGCCCAGCTGAACTGGGCGGCGGCTCCGGCGACCGCGGCCGCCTTGAGAAGGGACCTGCGGGGGATGGGGGACATGGCCTTTCCTTTCCGTGCGGGTGGCTTCGTGCGGTGCGAGAGGCTTCGGTTCCGGGGAAGTCAGGTGCATGACAGAGGGAGGCGCGGCGCCGAGGGCGCCGGCCCGGCAGGAGGGGGCCGCCGTTCAGCGCCGGCGGCAGCGCTCCTCCACGGCGACGGCCGCCGCCGCGACGGCGCCCAGGACGGGGACGGCCAGCGGCGCGACGAACCAGCCGGACAGCACCACCAGGACCAGCCCGCCGACGAGCAGGAAGGACCCGGCCGGGTCGAGGACCGTACGGCGTCCGGCCCCCGCGAGCAGGGACCGCCAGGCGGCGCCGGGCTCCCAGACCGCCGCCGCGCGCAGCCCGGCGACGACGGCGCCGAGCACCGCGAACAGACCGACGGCCCCGGCGAGCGGCCCGCCGGGCAGCCCGGCCCGCACGGCCTGGACGTTGATCCAGGCCACGCCGGCCGCGGCCCACCCGGCGGCCCCCACGACCCACCCGCCGCGCACGGCGGCGCCGAAGTCGGCGGCGAACTCCCGCACGCCGCCGCCCTGGTGGGCCGTCCGCCGGCGCAGGTGGCGGGCGCCGGCGGCGAAGGCGGCCGGGTAGGTGACGACGCCGAGCGAGGCGACCGCGATCCACACCCCGGTGAGCAGACACTCGGCGAAGAGGGCGAACCGGTCGGCGAGGACGGACTCCTTGCGCGCCTTCACGCGTGTCTGGGCCATGGTGACCGCCTCAGCCCTTCAGCCCGGAGGTCGCCATGCCGTCGATCAGGTACCGCTGGAAGGCGAGGAAGAACAGCAGCACGGGCAACAGCGCGACCAGCGACATCGCGATCAGGCCGCCGTAGTTGGCGGCGACGCCGTCGGAGTCGCGGAACATCATCATGCCGAGGGACACGGTGTACTTGCCGGGCTCGTTGAGGTAGATCAGCGGGCCCATGAAGTCGTTCCAGGCGTTGATGAAGGTGAAGATCGCGCTGGTGATGAGCGCGGGCCGGCACAGCGGCAGCACGATCGACCAGTAGGTGCGCAGGTGCCCGCAGCCGTCGATGCGGGCGGCCTCGTCCAGTTCCTTCGGCAGGTTGCGCATGAACTGCACCATCAGGAAGACGAAGAACGCCTCCGTGGCGAGGTACTTGCCCAGCAGCAGCGGCACATAGGTGTTGATGAGCTCCATCTTCTGGAACATCACGTACTGCGGGATGAGCAGCACGTGGTACGGCAGCAGCAGGGTGCCGATCATCAGGGAGAACAGCAGGTTCCGTCCGGTGAACCGGATCTTGGCGAAGGCGTAGGCGGTCAGCGAGCAGGAGATCAGGATACCGACGACGGCGCCGCCCGCGTACAGCAGCGAGTTCTGGAAGAAGGTCCAGATGGAGATGTCGGCGATGCCGTCGGCCAGGCCCTTGAAGTTCCCCAGGACCGGGTGGGCCGGGAACAGCTGCAGGCTGTTGATGATGTCCTTGCTCGGCTTGAACGAGGCGCCGATCACCCACACGACGGGGTAGAGGACGACCGCCAGGATCAGCAGCGAGCCGATGTGCCAGGCGAGCGATCCGGTCCGCCTGCGGCCCAGCGGC
Organism: Streptomyces sp. NPDC020490; assembly: GCF_044335305.1. Lineage (NCBI taxonomy): Bacteria > Bacillati > Actinomycetota > Actinomycetes > Kitasatosporales > Streptomycetaceae > Streptomyces > Streptomyces sp. NPDC020490. Next base: position 81,491 of record NZ_JBIRUY010000022.1, read on the forward strand.
AGGGGTCTGGTGGTAGTCGCACTCATCGGGCGTCCTCCTCGTAGTGCACCCACTTCTTCTGCGACCAGAACAGGACGGCGGTCACCAGCGCCACGGCGAGCAGCAGCATCCAGGCCATCGCGGAGGCGAAGCCCATCTGCGCGTTCTTGAAGCCCTGCTGGTACAGGTAGCAGGTGTAGACGAGCGTGGCGTCGGCCGGGCCGCAGTAGGTGTTGGAGACGACGTAGGCCGAACCGAAGATCTGGAAGGAGTGGATGGTCTCCAGCAGCACGTTGAAGAAGAGCACCGGGGAGATCATCGGCAGGGTGATGTTCCAGAACTTGCGGAGGGCTCCGGCGCCGTCCAGTTCCGCGGCCTCGTACAGCTCCTTCGGCACCTGCTTGAGGCCGGCCAGGAAGATGACCATGGGCGCGCCGAACTGCCAGACGGTGAGCGCCACCAGGCAGTAGAGGATCCAGTCGGGGTTGCCGACCCAGCCCCCGGCGTGGATGCCGACGGCGGACAGCACGCGGTCCACGACGGCGTCGTCGGAGAAGATCGACCGCCAGACGAAGGCGACGGACACGCTCGCGCCGATGAGCGAGGGGGCGTAGAACGCGGCCCGGTAGAAGGCCTGTCCGCGCCGGCTCTGGGCGAGCAGCAGCGCGACGCCGAGCGCGAGCAGCAGTTTCAGCGGGGTGCCGATGACCACGTACTTGGCCGTCACCTGCACCGACTTCTGCCAGCGGGGGTCGTCGAACATCTTGGTGAAGTTGTCGAGACCGACCCACTTGGGAGTGTTGAAGAGGTTGTAGTCGGTGAACGCGAAGTAGAGCGAGGCGATCATGGGGCCCGCGGTCAGGAGCAGGAAGCCCGCGATCCACGGGGACATGAAGAGGTAGCCGGCGAGGTTCTCCCGGCGGCCCCGCCGCGTTTCGGCGGCGGGGGCGGCGGAGCGGGCCTTGCGGGTGGCGGGCGGTGAGTCCTTGACGAGCGTCACGGGAGTTCCCAATCGGTTCCGGTCGGTCCGGTCAGGCCTGGAAGGCGGCCTGCGACTCGTCGAAGAACTGCTTCACCGCGTCCGCGACCTTGACCTTGCCCAGGCCCAGGTCACCGCCGATGCGCAGGAAGGCGGCCTCGATCGTGTCGGCGCCGGACGGGTGCGGGGTGATCGTGCCGAGGACGCCGGCCTTGGCGGTGTCGGTCTCGTACTGCGCGATCTCCCTGCTGACCGCGTCGGCCGGCTTGAAGGCGCCGTACTGCTCGGTGCTGGCGAGGATGCCGCGGTCGTACCCCATGATCTTGCCGACCTCCGGGTCGTGGACCATGAAGTCGATGAACTGCGCGACCTCCTTGGGGTGCGAGGTCCGCGCGGAGGCGCTGAGCATGAGGGACGCCAGGTACTGTCCGGTGTGCTTGCCGTCCATGGTGGGGATGGGCGCGAGGCCGTACTCGCTGTCGCCCTCCGCCGAGTAGCGGACGGTGAAGTTGTCCCAGGTGAACTCCGACGCCCCGTGTCCGGCGGAGAGCGAGGACTTGGGACGGTCCTGCGTGACGATCTTGGGGTCGGTGACGAGGCCGGCCTTCACGCGGTTGTAGCCGTCCTGCCACCACTCCGTCAGGTCGGCCTTGTCGAAGCCCAGTCCGTCCTTGGTGTAGAATGCCTTCCCGTTCTGGCGCAGGTACAGGTCGTACAGGTACATGATGCTGAAGTAGCCCGTGTCGCCCGGCACCTTGGTCCTGTCGTAGATCGTCTTGAGCGCCTTGAAATAGTCGTCCCAGGTCCAGCCCGGCTCCGGCTCGACGCCCGCCTTCTGGAAGACCTTCTTGTCGATGACCAGCGCCATGGTGTTGGAGCCGACGGGGATGCCGAGCTGCTTGCCGTCGACCTCGCCGACCTTCGTGACGCCCGCGCGGAAGTTGTCGAGGCTCAGATTTCCCGCGTCGATCTGCGACTTGAGGTCGAGCAGAACACCTCTCTTGTCGTACTTGCGGAGAAAAGTGACGGCGTTTTGGAAAACGTCCGGGGGATTTCCGCCGGACGCCTGCGTCTGGAACTTCTCCCAGAAAGAGACGTAGTCCTGGAAGTCCGTCTTGACCTTGATCTTCGGGTACTTCTTCTCGAAGAGGTCGATGCTCTGGTTGATCTTCTTGGCCCGCTCGTCGGCGCCCCACCACGAGTAACGGATCGTCACCGTCCCGTCGGCCGACGTCCCGCTGTCGCCGCCGCAGCCCGTCGTCGCGGCGAGGCCGAGAGCGGCCGCGCCGGCGCCGGCCGCCTTCAGGATCGTACGCCTCTCAACATTCCCGCTGGTTCCCACAGTGGGCCTCCCGACTTCTCTTGCCGCTTACATGAATCGTTTCAAGTAAGCGCTTGCTGGCACAAGTTACGGAGGGGCTCGGGGTGCGTCAATGATTCGGACAGGATTTTCTTCACCGTCTGCGTGTCCGCGGCGCGGTGCGAGGGCGGCGGACTGTACGGCGGACGGGGAGACGTCGCAGGTGAGGGCCACATGACCGACGGACCGAACGGAACGGGGCCGCTCTGGCACGAGTGAGCCCCGGCCTGAATCCGCCGCGGGGGCGAGGGCGGGGCGGGGGCCCTTGCCCCCGGGCGGGGGGGTGCGTGGAGGTCGCCGGGCGCCAGGGGCGGGACGGACGGCCGTGCGCTTCGCTCAGGGCGCGGTGCGGGTCAGGCGGGCACGTCCGAGCGAGGGCTTCTGCGGCGAACGCCGGACCGGCGGCGCCGAGCCCCGCCCCGACGCCGCGGCGCGCGCCTGGCCGGCGCCTCTCGCCGCACGGCACGCGGCGGGCGGCACGCGGCGGGCGGCACGCGGCGGGCGGCACGCGGCGGGCGGCACGCGGCGGGCGGCAGGCGGCAGGCGGCAGGCAGCAGGCAGCAGGCGATCGGACGGCGGACGGCGGGCTGCGGGCTGCCGGGCTGCCGGGGCGGCGAGCCGGGGGCTCGCCTCGGCCGACCGTCGGCAACGGTTCCCTCCGGGCGGACACCGGGCGCGCCCGGCCGACGCGGTACAGCGGCGCGTGGTGACCCGCGCCCGACGCGGCGCGCGCCCTGCTGTCCGGGACGAGCCGGCGCTCCCGGGCGCGCGGCGTCGGAGGGACCGGTAGCCGGTGCAGCGCGCCCCGCCGGGCCACCGACGGCACTTTCCGGCCTCGCCGCCTCCCAGGCGGCCCTCAGGGCCCGCCCGGCCGTCCGCCGGACCTCGCAGCCCGTGCCCTCGGCGCCACGCCCTCACGGCTCGCGCCTCGCCCCTTGCGCCTCGCTCGTGAAAACGTCGACGCGCACGCCCCACCGCCCGATGCACAGCCAGTCGCGACCGGCGGGCGCCGTTGAGGTGACGGCCGGCCCGCTGACGGCCGACCACGTCCGCCGGACCGCCCTGAGGACGCCGGGAACGCCCGGCGCCCTTCCGGTCGCAGCAGGTCGCCGCCGTCACGGCGTCCCGCACCGCGCCATCAGCCGGACCGATGCACCCGCACCCAGCCCTCCGCATCCGGCCCTCCGCGCTCGGCCCGGACACGACGGCGGCCCACCTGCGCTGACGCAGGTGGGCCGCCGTTCCGGGTGGGCGATACTGGGTTCGAACCAGTGACCTCTTCGGTGTGAACGAAGCGCTCTCCCACTGAGCTAATCGCCCGGACGCAGGAAGAACATTACCCCATGTCAGGGGGTGCCTGTGACCGGCGATGACAACAACCGCGGCGATGACAGCGGCGGCAGCGGTGACGGACCGTGACAAGCGGTGACCACTGTCTGCCGGAGCGGGCGGCGGGCGTCCCCGCCGCGGATCACTGGTCCTTGATCTTCCAGGGCATGACGACGCCGAACTTCCACAGGTAGATCCCGCTCAGCACCGCCACGATCACGAGGCCGATCACCGTCAGTGTCAGATTGCGGCGCCGCACCCTGGGGTCGAGCGCCCGCTGGGCCGCTTCGGTGACCTTGCGTTTGGTCCAGCGCAGCACCAGCTGGGCCCAGACGAATTCGGTCGCCCAGATGGCCATGCCACCGAAGATCACCACCCAGCCCGGCCCGGGCAGCGGCAGCATCACGATGCCCGCGCCCACGACCGCGAGTCCGATCACGAAAACGCCGACCTGCCAGCTCAGATGCAGCACACGGCGCGCTTTGACGAATTCGGGGGCCCGCGAGCCGAGCCCCTGCTCGGCCTGCGCCCCGCCCACGTCCATTCCGTCCGCCGCCACGGCGATCTCGCCGGACCCGTCACTCCCCGTATTCATACGACCAAACTGTACCCGAGAGAAACGTGTCACCGTAATGGCCGTACCGTGCCAAGGGGTTCTCGGCCGGAAGAGTTACGTAAAGCAACGCAAAACACTCAGAGGGGTTTACAACGGCACCGTAGGTGGCATGTCGATTTCGCCGACGTGCGAATCCCCGAGCGCACACTGAGCGAAAGGCCCTGGCGCTTATGAACACCACGGTCAGCTGCGAGCTGCACCTGCGCCTCGTTGTGTCGAGCGAGTCCTCCCTGCCTGTCCCCGCAGGCCTGCGGTACGACACGGCCGACCCCTACGCCGTGCACGCCACCTTCCACACCGGAGCCGAGGAGACCGTCGAGTGGGTGTTCGCCCGCGACCTCCTCGCGGAAGGCCTTCACCGGCCCACGGGCACCGGCGACGTACGTGTCTGGCCGTCGCGCAGTCACGGTCAGGGCGTCGTGTGCATCGCCCTGAGCTCTCCGGAGGGCGAGGCCCTGCTGGAGGCCCCGGCACGGGCGCTGGAGTCCTTCCTGAAGCGTACGGACGCCGCCGTGCCTCCCGGCACGGAACACCGCCACTTCGACCTCGACCAGGAGCTGTCCCACATCCTGGCGGAAAGCTAGACGAGACCCTCACAAGCCGCCCGGCGCCGTCGACTCGGGGTGACGGAACGGGCCAGGACAACCACATAGGGTGCACACCGACGCCGTCGCCGCGTTTTCGCCGCGGGACGGCGCCGGCGCGCGCGTCGCCACGGCACCGGACCGGTACGGCACGCTCCCGAGCCACTACCATCGGCCAGCATCAGGCGGGTCCCACACCCGACCGACCGCCACGGCAGGGAGCGAAACGTGCTGATCACCCACGACACCCGGTGCGCGCTGGACACCGTGGTGGATCTGGTGAACACCGCGCCGGAGGAGGACGCGACCCCGGACGCGCTGCCCGATGTCGCGGCCCTCGAGGATTTCGTACGAAACCACGAGATCAGCGATGTCGGAGTGCTCTCGGAGCTGGACCTCTCGGCGGTGCGCCGGATCCGCGACCGGTTCACGGCGGTCTTCGGGGCCCCTGACGCGCGGACGGCCGCGGGGCTGATCAACGAGCTGGTCGCCGCGGCGGGCACCACTCCCCGCCTGACGGACCACGACGGCTACGACTGGCATGTGCACTACTTCGCCCCCGGCGCGTCCGTCGCCGATCACCTGGCGGCCGACTGCGGGATGGCGCTGGCGTTCTTCGTGGTGGCCGGGGAGCAGGAACGGCTGCGGCGCTGCGAGGCACCCGACTGCCGGCGCGCCTTCGTCGACCTCTCCCGCAACCGGTCGCGCCGTTACTGCGACAGCCGCACCTGCGGCAACCGCCTGCACGTGGCCGCCTACCGCGCCCGGCGCAAGGAGGCCGCGGGCTGACTGCGGAACCGGACATCGGCGTCGACGTGGTCCCCGGCGGGTGGCGCCGGGGGCCACGGGTACGGCTCACAGCAACAGCAGGTCGTGCAACGAAGCCATGAGCAGCAGACACCCGATCACCGCAAGGAAGATCATCAGCGGTGGCTGGGAAAGGGCGAAGAGGCATCCGCGCGGCTCGTCCTGAGACGGAGGCGCGGCATCGCTCTGTTTCGTGTCCAGCATCTCGCGGCCGATGATGGCGCAGACCAGACCCTCGACGCGATCAACACGCCCGAAAAGACCGGCAGTTCGCCGAATTCCGTGATGTCCGGTACGAGCGTGATCACTTCAGGACACGACGCTGATCCACTGTGTCGTTCAGGTCGTCATGGCCGGGTCATATGCCGTGCTTCTTGAGGATGGCCTCGATGTCGCTGAAGTCGTCCGCGGAATTCGTGCGGGGCGCGCTCGCGGGCCTGGCGACCGGGCGCGTCGACGGTCCCAGGGACGGTGCGGACGCCTCCGGAGCGGCCGTCTCGCGCCGCTGCGCGGCCCTGGCCTCCCTGCGCTCCTTGCGCGTGCCGCCCCGGCGCCGCTCCACGGCGCGCGTGGACGCGAACAGCAGCCAGGAGGCGCCGAGCAGCCCGAAGCCGGCCCAGGCGGTGGGGCTGAACGCGGTGTCCGCCACCCAGTCCACGATGCCGGTCATCACCAGAGCGACGGGCACGAGCGCGTATGCGGCGATGCGGGCGGCCGCGAGGAAGCGCTTGCGGTACGCCGTCACCGCCGCGATGCCCAAACCGGCCGCGGAGGCGGCGGAACAGACGGTCTCGGCAATCATCCGGTCCTCCAGGCGGGGCTCGGTCGGGCGGGGCACTTCGTCCCTTCCATCCTGCACCGTCCGAACCCCGCCGGGCCATGCTCCGACGGGACATCAGGGAGATCTCCGGGTCGGCTCCTCCGCGGGTGCCGGACGTGGCCCTGCCGCCCGCCGCCCCGTAAGGGCCCGGTTGGGTCGCCGGCGTCCGGGCTGGGAGACTGTCGGCCATGAGCGACACCTCCCCCGCATCTCCCGCCGCGCCCGTTGTTCTCGACGTCTGGTGCGAACTCCAGTGCCCCGACTGCCGCACCGCCCTGGAGGACCTGCGCGCTCTGCGGGCCCGCTACGGCGACCGGCTGGAGGTGCGGCTGCGCCACTTCCCGCTGGAGAAGCACCAGCACGCCTTCGCCGCCGCGCAGGCCGCGGAGGAGGCCCTGACGCAGGGGCGGGGCTGGCCCTACGTCGAGGCGGTGCTCGGCCGGGTGGCGGAGCTGACCCGTGCGGGAGAACCCTTCCTGGTCGAGGTGGCCCGCGAACTCGGTCTCGACGCCGAGGAGTTCGACACCGCGCTGATCGACGGCCGGCACATCCTGATCGTCGACGCCGATCAGGCCGAGGGCAAGGCGATCGGCGTGACCGGCACTCCGACGTACGTCATCGGCGGGGAGCGCCTGGACGGCGGCAAGAGCCAGGAAGGGCTGCGCGAGCGGATCGAGGAGATCGCGGACCGGCTGCTGGCCGCTCAGGACTGAGTTTCGGAGCAGGTTCCCGCGGTCAGAGCAGGGTCTTGTAGAGGGAGTACCGCGTCGTCTCGTAGCCGAGCGACTCGTAGAGTCGCTCGGCCGGGGTGTTCCCGGCGAAGACGTTCAGTCCCAGGACGCCCTTGCCCGCGGCGATCGCCTGTTGCTCCGCGAGGAGCATGAGCGTACGGCCGTGTCCGTGCCCGCGGTGGGCCTCCTCGACCTCGACGTCGAAGACGAAGGCGTTCTCGTCCTGGAGGGCGACCCACAGCGTGCCCACCCGGGTCCCCTCGTGCTCGAGCACGCTGAGGCGCATCCCGTCGGTGGCCATTCCCCGCGGCAGCAGGGTCTCGTGGTCGTGCCGTGACTTCGCGTGCGCCGCCCGCTCGGGCACGCCCCGCTCGATCCAGACGCGCGCGTAGTCCTCCGTCTGGTGGGTGAGCCATTCCTCGAACTCGGCCCCGGTCATGGGCCGTGCCAGGCTGCCGGCGGGCAGTGCGGGCGGCGTGCGGCCGAGCCGCTTCTCCATGCCCCGGCTGCGTGGGACGTAGCCGAGGGCCTCGACCAGCCGCAGGGCGGCCTCGGCCCCGGCGGGGACGGCCACCTCGATCTGCCGGCTGCCCCATCCCCGCGCCACCTCCTCGGCGGCGAGCGCGGCCACCGTGCCGCGGCCGCGGCGGCGGTCCGGTTCCTCGATGCGCAGGTCCAGTATCCGCGCCACCGCGTCGCCGAAGGCCGCGGTGGTGCCGAGGTGCAGGGCTCCGACGGGACGGCTGTTCACGCACACCTGGTAGTGGCGTGAACGCGCTCCGTCGTCCGCACGCTGAAGCGGCTCGGTCGGCCGCAGGGTCGTGGTCATCAGGGGAGTTCTACCCGGCGTACGGGCACCCGTCAGCCGATTTTCGGCGGACGCTCACGGATCCAGGTCGGCGCCGGACCGCTCGTCGAAGATCCGCATCGCCTTGGCGGTCACCGGGCCCGGCGCGCCCGCGAGTTCCCGGTCGTCGACACGGTGCACGGCCTGCACGTCGCGCAGGGTGGAGGTGAGGAAGATTTCGTCCGCCCGCCGCAGGACGTCCATCGGCAGGTCGGTCTCCTTCGCGCCGGTCCACTCGACGGTCAGCTCGCGGGTGATGCCCGCGAGGCAGCCGGAGGCGAGCGGCGGGGTGTGGATCTCGCCGTCGAGGACGACGAAGACGTTGGAGCCGGTGCCCTCGCACAGCTGCCCGACGGTGTTGGCGAACAGCGCCTCGGAGGCGTGCTCCCGGTGGGCGCGGGCGAGGGCGACGACGTTCTCCGCGTACGAGGTGGTCTTCAGCCCGGTCAGCGCGCCGCGCTCGTTGCGCGTCCACGGGACGGTGACGACGGTGGTGGAGTCGGGGCGCCGGCCGGTCTCGCCGAGGGCGACCACCAGGGTCGGCCCCTGCTCCCCCCGGTCCGAGCCCAGCGGGCCGTGACCGCCGGTGTAGGTGATGCGCAGCCGGCCGAGCGGCATCGGGTTGGCCTCGAGAACGGCGGCGCAGGCGCGGCGGACCTCGTCCAGGTCGGGGTCGGGCAGCCCCAGGCCCCGCGCCGACCGGGTCAGCCTGTCCAGGTGCCGGGTGAGCGCGAACGGGCGGCCGTCCACGGCCTTCACCGTCTCGAAGACGCCGTCGCCCACGGTCAGCCCGTGGTCGAAGACGGAGACACGGGCGGAGTCGGTGTCCTGCAGCCCGCCGTCGAGCCAGATCTTCACGTCAGTCCCTCTTCCCTCACGTCGTGCGCCCCCGACGCTATCGCGAGCAGCCTCGCCGCCTTCAGTTCGGTCTCCCGCCACTCCGCCTCGGGGTCGGAGCCCCAGGTGATGCCCGCGCCGGTGCCGAATCGCAGTACGCCCTCGTGGCGGTCGGCCCAGAAGGTGCGGATGCCCACGGCGAGCTCGCCGACGGCCCGGTCGGCGTCGACCCAGCCGACGCCGCCGCAGTACGGCCCGCGGGGCGCGGTCTCCAGGGCGTCGATGATGCGCAGGGCGCTCGACTTGGGCGCGCCGGTCACCGAGCCGGGCGGGAAGGCGGCGCCGAGCAGTTCGGGCCAGCCCGCGTCCGCGCGCAGCTCGCCCCGCACCGTGGACACCAGGTGGACGAGCCCCGGATGCTTCTCGACCGCGCACAGGTCGGGCACCGTCACGCTGCCCGTGGCGCAGACCCGGCCGATGTCGTTGCGCACCAGGTCCACGATCATCACGTTCTCGGCGTGGTCCTTCTCGAGGAGGTCCGCCTCGGTGCGCCCGGTGCCCTTGATGGGGCCGGACTCGACGATCCGGCCGTCCCGGCGCAGGAACAACTCGGGCGAGGCGGTGGCGATCTCGACCCCGTGCCCCGGCAGCCGGATCGTTCCTGCGTACGGCGCCGGATTGCCGCGCGCCAGCAGGGCGCTCAGGGCGTCCACGTCGGCGTCGGCGGCGACCGGCGCGGACAGCACCCGGCACAGGTTCGCCTGGTAGACCTCGCCGGCCGCGATGTGCTCCCGGATCCGCCGCACGCCCGCGGTGTACGCGGCGCGGTCCAGCGACGAGGACCAGTCGCCGGCCCGCGGCCCCCGCCACGCGCCCGGCACCGGGGCGGGCACCGGTTCGCGTCGCACGTCGCGGAAGCGGGCGCAGGTCAGACGGCCCTCGAAGTCGGCGCAGACGGCCCAGAAGCCGCCGGAGTCCAGGGCCGCGGGATCGTCGGTGACGTCGAGGAGCCCGGTGGCGAGTCGGTCGCCGAACCGGGCGAGAGGAGGCAGGTCGAGCACCCGTCGAGTGTAGGGCGCGGGTCCGTCGACGGGCCCTGACCAGGTGCAGCGCAGCACGCTGCACAAACGCGTTTTTGTGCTGGCCGGGGAATCCGCTAGAGTTCAACACGTCGCCGGGACGCGAGAGCGTACCGAAACGACAGGCGGACGTAGCTCAGTTGGTAGAGCGCAACCTTGCCAAGGTTGAGGTCGCGAGTTCGAGCCTCGTCGTCCGCTCGAAGGAACGAGGGGATCTCCCGACCCCCTGCACTCCTGGTGGAGTGGCCGAGAGGCGAGGCAACGGCCTGCAAAGCCGTCTACACGGGTTCAAATCCCGTCTCCACCTCCAAGGACGATTAGCTCAGCGGGAGAGCGCTTCCCTGACACGGAAGAGGTCACTGGTTCAATCCCAGTATCGTCCACTGGATCTTCGGATCCCCCGCGCGATTAGCTCAGCGGGAGAGCGCTTCCCTGACACGGAAGAGGTCACTGGTTCAATCCCAGTATCGCGCACGCAGTGATCTTCGGATCATGAAGGACGATTAGCTCAGCGGGAGAGCGCTTCCCTGACACGGAAGAGGTCACTGGTTCAATCCCAGTATCGTCCACGCACCGAAGCCCCCGTCCCAGCGGCCGGGGGCTTCTTCGTGGTCGAGCTCAAGGGCGGCTCGAGTGTCAGCTCGAGAACAGCATGTGGCCGAAGCTCTTGTGACGGTGGTGGCCGCCGTAGTGCCCGTGCCCGCCGCCGTGCCCGCCACCGTGCGGGGCGCCCCAGGCAGGAGCGGCCGGGTACGCCTGCGGGGCGGCCGGGGGCGGCGGCGCCGGCTGGGACCACTGGGACTCCAGGCGGGTCAGGGCCTCCAGCTCGCCGTAGTCGAGAAAGATCCCGCGGCAGCCGCTGCACTGCTCGATCTGGACGCCGTTGCGGTTGTACGTGTGCATCGGCGCATGGCACTTCGGACACTGCATCGTCGGCTCAACTCCTCGCCCGTGGTTCGCGTATCGCCAGGACAGACTCCGTCCGGCTCCGGTCGGTTGCACCTTACGTCGGGTTTCCGTGAACGGGCTCCGGCGGGAGGTCACTGATCCGGGCACAGGCGTCGACCGTGCACACCTCCACCTCGTCCAGGGGGCGGTCCTCCGCCACGGCCTTGGCGACGGCGCGGGCCGCGGTCTGCACCGTCAGGGCACGGGCCGGCACGTCCAGGGCGTCCCACGGGTCGCCGTCGGCCGGCACGGCGGGACCGCCGGCCAGGCGGTAGGCGGCCAGGAAGCGCCCCCACTCCTCGCCGGACAGCAACCCGCAGGCGTACCAGGCCGCGGGCCGCGCCAGGTCCCACGCCGCGACGCCCCCGCCCAGATCGTCGACGTCGATCAGCAGCCACGCCCCCTCGTGCCGGACGAGCTGACCGAGATGGAGGTCGCCGTGGCAGAGGGCGCCCGTGTCCGGCATGGGGGCCTCGGCCCGCGCCCAGGCCGGAAGGCGCCCCCAGGCCCGCAGCACCGGCGCCACCGCGGGATGCGAGACGGCGGCCAGCCGCCCGACGGCCCGCGCGGCCTTGGCGGGACCGCGCATGACGGGCAGGCCCCGCGCGGACACCCGGTGCAGCCGGGCGAGGAGCGTGGCCACCGCCTCCCACGGGGCGGCGTCGGGGTCGTCCGGGTCCACGGGACGCCCGTACGGCCAGAAGGTCACCGGCCGCCCGTGCAGTTCCACGGGATCCGGCCCGAGCGGCGGCAGCAGCACTCCGGTGAGCCGGGCGGCCACGCCGAGACGAACCGCCAGACCGTCTCCGGCGTCCACCGCATGGGCCTTGGCGACGACGCCGCCGTGACGCACGACGGTCGCGTCTCCACGGTCGGCCAGCGTCACCGTGTCCCCGCGGCAGCAGGCCGGCGCACCCGCGTGGGCAGCCCGCACGGCGAGCGCGGCGAGCTCGGCAAGGTCGGTCACGGTTCTCCTGGGTGCGTGCGGATCTGCGCCGAGCGTACGCACGCGAGAGCCGCGCGTCTCCGGCCCCCCGCACGCCGCGGGCGCGGCGCATGCCGCCGTCGGCCCCGCACGGGCCGCGGCGGGCACTTTGGTCAACCGCCGCACAGAAAGAGCAATGCCGGCGCAGCTCCCCAGCTGCGCCGGCATTTGTGCCGTCCGCCGCACCCCCGTCCCCACGGGGTTTCATGGGTGGATGTCCCCGCCCGGACCGCTCTTCCGGGCCTGGGGTCGCCGCTCAGCGCCCCAGCATCACACCCACGGACGACGCTTGTGTGGCCACTGTCTCCCAGCCGTCGAAGACGAGGAGCAGCAGCGCCGCCAGGGGAAGGGCCATGAGCGTCGCCACCAGGGGGTGGCGGCGGCCCGTGCGGCGCGGACGCCCGAAGCGTCCCTGCGTGCGGAGCAGTGTCCGCGGTGCCGTGTGGGCCATGGTCCCTCTCCCGACCGTTCTCGGTTGTCGTGGCAGCGGCGGGTGTCTGACCTCGGGGGACGAGTGCTGCACCCGCCGCTTGACCTCAAATCTAGGCGTCCGGCCCGCACCGCACGTCATGCCCTCGTACCGATTGCCGGGCCTCCCCGAGGATGAGCCGTGACCTGCCGAGTACTCCCCTGGGTGGAGACGGGGACCTACGACTCGGGGTCTTCCCGGAGGGGGCGCCCGGTGTGCCCCGCCTTTTCCGAGCCGTCCTCCCGCGGCACCGGCTGCTCGACCAGGGCCAGCACCCGGTTCGCCATGAACCGCGCGGTTCGCACCACCGATCCGTTCCGGGTGACTTCGCTCACTTCGACCACGCCCCGGCGCACCGCCGTCTCCACCCGGCGACCGGCCCGGCTCGCGACCACCTCGTACGTCCGCGTCGTGTCCCCGGCATCCACGACGATCTCCACGCGATCACCCTTCATGGACCCAATCCCCCATCCTTCTCGGGCGGTTGGACGTACCGGCAGGGCGAACCCCCGCCGTCCGGCGCGTCCCTGAGCACTCTTCAAGTGTTCCACCCGCCACTGACAATCCGTCCCCGCCGGAGGGCGCGGCCTCTGCGCGCGGGCGGCCGTGGAAACGTAAGCTGTGGCACGTCATACGGACCGGGCAGCGGGGATGAACATGGCGATGATGCGCCTGAGGCGCGAGGACCCGCGCGTCGTCGGCTCGTTCAGGCTTCACAGACGGCTCGGCGCGGGCGGTATGGGCGTGGTGTACCTGGGGTCCGACAAGAAGGGCCAGCGGGTCGCGCTGAAGGTCATCCGGCCGGACCTGGCGGAGGACCAGGAGTTCCGCTCGCGCTTCGCCCGCGAGGTCTCGGCGGCCCGGCGCATCCGCGGCGGCTGCACGGCACGGCTCGTGGCCGCCGATCTGGAGGCGGACCGGCCGTGGTTCGCGACGCAGTACGTCCCCGGCCCGAGCCTGCACGACAAGGTCGCCGACGAGGGGCCGCTGGGCGCGGCGGAGGTCGCCTCGATCGGGGCGGCCCTGTCGGAGGGCCTGGTCGCCGTCCACGAGGCCGGCGTGGTCCACCGGGACCTGAAACCGTCCAACATCCTGCTGTCCCCGAAGGGGCCGCGGATCATCGACTTCGGCATCGCCTGGGCGACGGGCGCCTCCACCCTCACGCACGTCGGCACGGCCGTCGGCTCGCCCGGCTTCCTCGCGCCGGAGCAGGTGCGCGGCGCCGCGGTGACGCCCGCCACCGACGTGTTCGCGCTCGGTGCCACGCTGGCGTACGCGTCGACGTCCGACTCCCCCTTCGGGCACGGCAGTTCCGAGGTGATGCTGTACCGCGTGGTGCACGAGGAGCCGCAGCTGCACGGCGTCCCGGATGCGCTGGCCCCGCTCGTGCGCGCGTGCCTGGCGAAGGATCCGGAGGAGCGGCCCAGCACACTCCAGCTGTCGCTGCGGCTGAAGGAGATCGCCGCCCGCGAGGCGCACGTGCTCACCGACGTGCGCCCGCCCGCCCCGCGCAGCGGTGAGGCGGACCGGCCCACCGGACGGCTCGCCGACACCTACCCGGAGCCGCAGCGCACACTGCGGCAACCGCAGGGGACCCCTCCCCCGCGTGGCGCCGCTTCCGGTTCCAGGGGCGCCACGCCGGCCCGCGGCGGGGTGCCGTCGCGGGGCGGCAGCGCCTCGCGCGGCGGTCCCGCGACGTCCCCGCGGACCGGTGGCCGGCCGACGCCCGCCCAGCGCCGCGGCCCCGGCCCCGGCGGCGGAGGCCGGCCCGGCCCGCGCAGCGGCGCCGGCCGCCCGGCGCCCAGGAACACCGGAACGGGACGCCGCCCGGCGAACCCGCGGCTGCTGCGACAGCGGCTGGTCGTGTTCGTCGTCGTGACGCTGCTGGTGGCGCTCGGCATCGCCGCGGCGCAGGGCTGCCAGGGACCGTCGCGGGGGCTGGGCGGCGACGGCGTCGTACAGCAGCAACAGCAACAGCGGCACCCGGAACCGGGCCGCGACCCGTCGAGTTAGCCGGTCACCACCCCGGCGGGTTCCGCCGGGTCACGCCATGGGACGGCCCGTGGCCACCGCGTAGAAGGCGACCGCGGCCGCGGCGCCGACGTTGAGGGAGTCCACCCCGTGGGACATGGGGATGCGGACCCACTCGTCGGCGGCCACCAGCGCCTGGGTGGACAGGCCGTCGCCCTCGGCGCCGAGCATCAGGGCGACCCGGTCCATCGTGTGCGGGGCGGCCTCGTCGAGGGTCCTGGCCTTCTCGTCCGGGGTGAGGGCGAGGAGCGTGAAGCCGGCCTCGCGGACCGACTCCAGGCCCTTGGGCCAGGTGTCCAGGCGGGCGTACGGCACCGAGAAGACCGCGCCCATGGAGACCTTGACGCTGCGACGGTAGAGGGGGTCGGCGCAGTCCGGGGAGAGCAGGACGGCGTCCATGCCGAGGGCGGCGGCGGAGCGGAAGATCGCGCCGATGTTGGTGTGGTCGTTGACCGACTCCATGACGACGACCCGGCGCGCGGTCTGCAGCAGGTCGGCCGCCGTCGGCAGCGGCTTGCGCTGCATGGACGCGAGCGCCCCGCGATGGACGTGGTAACCGGTGACCTGCTCGGCGAGTTCGGGGCTGACGGCGTAGACGGGTGCGGGGAGTTCGTCGATGACATCGCGCATGACGTCGATCCACTTCGCCGACAGCAGCATCGAGCGCATCTCGTAGCCCGCTTCCTTGGCCCGTCTGATGACCTTCTCGCCCTCGGCGATGAACAGGCCCTCGGCGGGTTCGCGCTTGCGGCGCAACTCGACGTCGGTCAGGCCCGTGTAGTCGCGCAGGCGCGGGTCGGCGGGGTCCTCAACGGTGATGAGATCGGCCACAGGGGTGATACTGCCTTCTCCTGGGAGCGGTGCCAACGGCTGGGAACGGGTTGTGTTACCCGGGGTTACTCGGGATCAGGCTTCGGGGCCCACGTTCACGACCTCGCCCACGACGATGACCGCGGGCGGCCGCACGTCCTCGGCGCGTACGGTCTCGGCGACCGTGGCGAGGGTCGCGTCGACGCGGCGCTGCGCGGCGGTGGTGCCCTCCTGGACCAGTGCGACCGGGGTGTCGGGTGACTTGCCGTGCGCCACCAGCGTCTCGGCGATCTTCCCGATCTTGTCGACGCCCATGAGGATCACGAGGGTGCCGGTCAGCTTGGCCAGCGACGCCCAGTCGACCAGGGAGCGCTCGTCGTCGGGGGCGACATGGCCGCTGACCACCGTGAACTCGTGGGCGACGCCGCGGTGGGTGACGGGGATGCCGGCCGCGCCCGGCACCGAGATGGAACTGGAGATGCCGGGGACCACCGTGTAGGGGATGCCCGCCTCGACCAGCGCCTGGGCCTCCTCCATGCCGCGGCCGAAGACGAAGGGGTCGCCGCCCTTGAGCCGGACGACGGCCTTGCCCTGCTTGGCGTGCTCGATGATCGCGTTGTTGATGGCCTCCTGGGCCATGTAGCGGCCGTAGGGGATCTTCGCCGCGTCGATCACCTCGACGTGCGGCGGGAGTTCGGCGAGGAGGTCGCGCGGGCCGAGCCGGTCGGCGATGACGACGTCGGCCTCGGCGAGCAGCCGGCGGCCGCGGACCGTGATCAGGTCCGGGTGGCCGGGGCCGCCGCCGACGAGGGCGACGCCGGGGGTGCGGGTGCGGTGGTGCGGGGCGACGAGGGTGCCGTCGCGCAGGCCCTCGACGACCGCGTCGCGGATGGCGGCGGTGCGGCGGGGGTCGCGGTCGCGCGCGTCGGTGGTGAGGACGGCGACCGTGACGCCCTCACTGTGGCCGGTGGCCGGGGTCCACGCCGTGGCCAGGTCGGCGTCGTCGGAGCGCACGCACCACACGCGGTGCCGCTCGGCCTCGGCGGACGCGGCGGTGTTGGCGGCCGGGTCGCTGGTGGCGATCAGGGCGTACCAGGCGTCCGCGAGGTCGCCGTCGGCGTACGGCCGCCGCTCCCAGGTGATCTCGCCGGCGTCCGCCATCGCCTCGACGGACGGGGTCGCCCCGGGCGACACCAGAAGGACGTTCGCGCCCGCGGCGACGAGGGCCGGCAGGCGTCGCTGGGCGACCTGGCCGCCGCCGAGCACGACCACTTTGCGGCCGGTGAGGCGGAGGCCTACGGGGTAGGCGGGGTGTTCGGCCATGGAAGGTGCGGCTCCTCGTCCGGGCGGGGCGGTGGGCGCTACGGCTCTGGAGCTGCCCTGACGTGCGGATTCTAGTGGGGCACTGGGTGCGTCTCAGCGTACGGCCGGGGCGGGGTGGCGCGACGGTGTGCTTGCTCACCCCGCCCCGGTCCCCGGATCCGCCGCGGTCTACTTCTCGGTGACGCCCGCCGAGTCGAACGTGGCAACCTCGTGCATCGCCCGGGCCGTGCTCTGCACCAGCGGCAGGGCCAGCAGGGCGCCGGTGCCCTCGCCGAGGCGGAGGTCGAGGTCGACCAGGGGGCGCAGGCCCAGCTTGTTGAGCGCCGCGACGTGGCCCGGCTCGGCGCTGCGGTGGCCCGCGATGCAGGCCGCGAGGACCTCGGGGGCGATCGCGCGGGCCACCAGCGCGGCGGCGCCGGCGCTGACGCCGTCGAGGATCACCGGCGTACGCAGGGAGGCGCCGCCCAGGAGCAGGCCGACCATGGCGGCGTGCTCGAACCCGCCGATCGCGGCGAGGACGCCGATGGGGTCGGCCGGGTCCGGCTGGTGCAGTTCGAGGGCGCGGCGGACGACCTCGGTCTTGCGGGCGAGGGTCTCGTCGTTGATGCCGGTGCCGCGGCCCGTCACCTCGGCCGGGTCGGCGCCGGTGAAGACCGAGATGAGGGCCGCCGACGCGGTGGTGTTCGCGATGCCCATCTCGCCGGTCAGCAGCGCCTTGTTGCCGGCCGCCACCAGGTCGCGGGCCGTCTCGATGCCGACCTCGATGGCCCGCTTGGCCTCCTCGCGGGTCATCGCCGGGCCGGCGGTCATGTCGGAGGTGCCGGCACGGACCTTGCGCGGCAGCAGGCCCGGCGTGGCGGGCAGGTCGGCGGCGACGCCCACGTCGACGATGCAGACCTCGGCGCCCACCTGGCCTGCGAAGGCGTTGCAGACCGCGCCGCCGCCGAGGAAGTTGGCCACCATCTGGGCGGTGACCTCCTGCGGCCAGGGGGTGACGCCCTGGGCGTGCACGCCGTGGTCGCCGGCGAAGATGGCGACGGCCGCGGGCTCCGGGATCGGCGGCGGGCACTGCCGGGACAGGCCGGACAGCTGCGCGGAGATGATCTCCAGCATGCCGAGCGCGCCGGCCGGCTTGGTCATGCGCTTCTGCCGCTCCCACGCCTCGCCGAGCGCCTTGGCGTCCAGCGGGCGGATCTGGGCGACGGTCTCGGCGAGCAGGTCGTGCGGCTCCTCGCCGGGCAGGGCGCGGCGGCCGTACGTCTCCTCGTGCACCACCCAGGACAGCGGGCGGCGCTTGGACCAGCCGGCCTGCATCAGCTCGGGCTCGTCCGGGAACTCGTCGACGTACCCGACGCACAGGTAGGCGATGACCTCCAGGTGCTCGGGCAGGCCGAGGGCGCGGACCATCTCGCGCTCGTCGAAGAAGCTGACCCAGCCGACGCCGAGGCCCTCGGCGCGGGCGGCGAGCCAGAGGTTCTCGACGGCGAGCGCGGCGGAGTACGGCGCCATCTGCGGCTGGGTGTGCCGGCCGAGGGTGTGGCGGCCGCCGCGGGTGGGGTCGGCGGTGACGACGATGTTGACCGGGGTGTCGAGGATGGCCTCGATCTTCAGTTCCTTGAACTGCTTCGCCCGGCCCTTCGGCAGCGACTTGGCGTACGCCTCCCGCTGGCGCATGGCCAGTTCGTGCATGCTGCGGCGGGTCTCCGACGAGCGGATGACGACGAAGTCCCACGGCTGGGAGTGTCCGACGGACGGGGCGGTGTGCGCGGCCTCCAGGACGCGCAGCAGCACCTCGTGCGGGATCGGGTCGCTGCGGAAGCCGTTGCGGATGTCGCGGCGCTCGCGCATGACCTTCAGCACGGCCTCGCGCTCGGCGTCGTCGTAGGGGGGCGCGGCCGGGCCGGTGGACTGGCGGGCCGGCGTCGCGGCCGTGCCGTCCTCTTCCTGGCCGGCGGCCCGGGCCTCCGGGTCCTCCCCGTTCCGCACGGGTTCGGGACCGGACTCCGGCGGGGCGGGGACGGGCGCGACGGGCTCGGCGGCCTGTCCTTCCTCCGTGGGGAGGGCGACGGCCTGCGGCGGGGCCGGCGCGAGGTTCGGGGCGGTGGGCACCGAGCCCTCGACGGGGACGAACTGCCCGAGGGGCTGGTCCGGGAGGGGCTGGTCCGGGAGAGCCGACGGGAGGGCGGCGGCCTCGCCCTGACCGGGCTCGGCGACGACGGGCTCGGCGACGGGGACAGGGACGGCGGCCGGGTCGGCGGGCACGTCGGCAGGCACGTCGGCGGACTGGATCTGCGGGCCGGCCGGTGCGACGGCCGTCGGCTGCGGCGCCGGGGTGGCCGGGATGCCGACGGGCGGCGCGGGCTGCGGCCCGGCCGGGTTCGCCGCGTCCTCGGCAACGGTCTCGACGGTCTCGACGCTCTCGACGCTCTCGACGCTTTCGGCGAGGGGCTGCTGCGGGCTCGCGGCCGGGTCCGCCGGAGGCACCGAGGCCACGGCGTCGGCGGCCGGAGCCTCGTACGGGGGCTGCGGCGCCTCCGGCGCGAGGGCCGCGGCGGCCGGGTCCGCGCCCGGGACGGCCGGGGCCGGCTCCGCGGCGAGCGGTTCGGCGGCGGGCTGCGCAACGGCGGCCGCGACGACCGGCTGGGCGCCGGGGATCATCTGCTCGGCCTGCGCCGGGATCACCTGTTCCTGGATCGCCTGCTCCTGGACAGCCTGCTCCGGGACGGCCTGCTCCGGGACGGCCTGCTCCTGGATCGCCTGCTCGGCGACGGGGGCGTCCACGACGGGTACGGCGGTCGCGGGCTGTACCGGGTCGGGGTGGACGGCGGGGGCGTCCTCAGCCACGGGAGCCACGGGCTCGGCGGCCTGAACGGCCTCGGCGGCGACCGCCTCCGGAGCGCCCGCCTCCGCGGTGACGGCCTCCGGAGCGACCACCTCGGCAGCGACCACCTCGGGAGCGCCTCCCTCCGGAGCGACCACTTCCTGAACGACCGTCTCCGCAGCGGCCGTTTCTGGCATCGGTTCCGTCTCGGGCGCCGGCCCCGCCTCGGGGGCGGCGTCGGCGACGGGCGCGTGCCCGGGGTCGGCCGGTACGGCGACGGGCGCGCCCTCGAACGCCGCAGCGGCAGCCTCCGCGGCGACACCGCCGTCAGCGGGCACGGCGCCGTCCATGACGGGCGCGGGCGCGGGGGCGGGAGCGGCAGCGTCCGGGGCGCCCGCGTCGGGAGCCCCGGTCGGGAGGCCGCCCTCCGCGACGACGGGGGGCGCGCTCACCGGAGCCGGTGCGCCGTACGTGCCGTCCTGCGCCTGCACCTGGGCCTGCGCCTGCGCCTGGGCCTCGACCGCCGGCGCCGGTGTCGGCACCGGGAAATGCCCGCTCGCCGGGCCAACCGTTTCGGCGGTCACCGCTCCCACGGCCACCGGAACCTGCGCCGCGGTCTGCGGCGGAGCCCCCCAGGGCGTCGCACCCTGCGGGGCCGACTGGTGGGCGTCGAGGTACTCGGGGGCGGCCGGCACGGACGGGGCGGGCTGCCGCACCGGCGCGCCGGCGGGGCCGCGGTCGGCCAGGGAGCGGACCGGGCTGGTGGATGCGTCGGGGATGGGCGGGCCGAGGTGCAGCGGGCGGCGCGGCGCGACGGGCGCCGACGGCGCCGGGTCGGGCAGGCGCACTCCGCCGAGGTCGACCGAGCCGGTGTCCCGGCCGTCCGTCTCGTGCGGGCCGGGCTCGTGCACGGCCTCGATGACCGGTTCCGGCGCGGGCGGGGCGACCTCGTTGCCCCACGCGCCCTGGGCGCCCGGCAGCAGCAACAGGTCTTCGTCCTGGGCGGTGGTCTCGGAGAGGTAGGTGTACGAGCCGTGCACGGGTACGCCCGGCTGCTCCACCATGCCTGCGTTCTCCGGCAGTCCCTCGCCCGGGACCTGGCCGGTGTCGGTCATGCGTACCCCTCGCCCATCGGTTAGTGCTTCTACGACCAGCTCACCGGGGACGGCGCACCGACCGTCCCGCAGTGAAGAACGAGCGTGCGTGCCCAGCGGCACGAACAGCCTGTCCACAAAGACGACAAAGCCATTGATTGGCATTGTCGCGGCCGTTCCCCCGTCGCGACAGCGTGATCCGCGACAGCCCGCTGTGGACTGCGCCACGTTGCGCGTCCTCCGGTTCTGCCGTACCACACCCACCCCAAACGGGGCGCGTTTTCCGGACATTGACGAACGAAACGCCGGGCCGCACGGTGCGGTACAACGGTCGGCCAGCCTACCGCGCATGGTGCGACTACAGGATCACCGGGAGGGCGGAAAACAGGATCACTGGGACGGGAGCGGAGTCACGGGGCGCGATCGGGGAGCACGCCGCTGAGCAGGAACGCCACACTGCGCTCCGTCTCCGTCCAGGCCCGGGTGTCGAGTTCCAGGGACTGCAGGAGGGCGCACTCGACCTGGTATCCGTGCTCGGTCAGGTCGCGGCCGACGAGTTCGGCGGCGTCGCGGGTCGCCGCGTGCGTGACGATGCGCTGCGGGCGGCGGTCGGCGACCGCGGAGACCACGGCCGCTCCCCCGCCGCCGACGCGCACGACGTCCGGCTCGGGAAGCCTCTCCAGGACGTGCGGGGCAGTGCCGTGCACGATCTGCGGCTGGACGCCGAAGCGGCGGGCGGCGATCTCGGTGCGGCCGCACGCCTCCACGTCCCGGTCGACGGCGATGACGGCGGCGCCGGCCCGCGCGGCCTCGGCGGCGAAGGCGCCGCTGCCGCAGCCGATGTCCCACACCAGGTCGCCGACGCGCGGGCCGAGGCGGGCCAGCTGGGCCGCGCGCAGCAGGTCCGTCTCGCCCTCGCCGAGCGGGCCGTAGGTCTCGCCGGGCTGCGTCCAGCCGCGCGGGCCGGCGCCGGGGTCGCGTCCGGCGAGCCAGCCGCCCTCCGCGGGGGCGCCGGGCTGGACGGGGCCGCCGATGACGATGACGACGTTCGGGTCGCGCCAGGTGTGGTCGGCCGCCTTGTCGGAGGTGACGACGGAGACCTGTTCGCGGTCGGTGCCGAGTTCCTCGCAGATGACGAAGGTGCGGTGGACGCCGTCGAGGAGGAGTCCGAGTTCGGCGGGGCCGGCGCCCGGCGAGGTGAGGACGGCGACCTTGGTGTGAGCTCGGCACACATTCACCGCGCGTCGCAGGGTGCGGCGGTGTGCGACGACAACCTGTGCGTCGTCCCAGGGCATGCCGGCCCGGGCGAAAGCCGCGGCCACGGAGGAGACGGCGGGGACGACTTCGACCTCCAGGCCGAACTCGGGCGCGCGCAGGGTCCGTACGACGCCGAAGAAGCCGGGGTCGCCGTCGGCGAACACCACCGCCGTGCCGCGGTGGGCGGCGATGCGGCGGGCGGCGAGGCCGAGGCTGCCGAGACGGATGCGCTCGGCGGCGGGCGGCACCTCGGGGAGCGCCAGGTGGTGCGCGGCACCGGCCACCAGGGTGGCGGCGCCCAGGGCCGCGCGCGCCGCCGCGGTCAGCGGCGAGCCGTCCCAGCCGATCACCGTGACGCGGTCGGCCATCGTCGTCAGTCTCCAGGGGTTTCTCGTGATCGGGCAGCCCGGGGCGGGCTCCGTGAGGGTATCCGGTGGATCGCGCGGGGTGGCGACGGCATGGCCGCCCCCTGAGTTCAGTTCCAGTCGGGGTACGCGGTGAAACCGCCGGTGTCGGCCAGTTGTTCACCGGCGCCGTCGAGGTCCTCGGGCAGCAGGCTCCACACGATGTAGTCGGTGCGCACGTCGCTCCAGGTGCCGTCCGCCGCGCGGACGCGCGCTATGCAGGCGCCGCGCAGGACGCCCTCGCTGATGCAGCCGATCTTCTGGGCGACCTGCTGGGAGGCGGTGTTGTCGGCGGCCGTGCGCAGCTCGATGCGCTCGAACTTCTGGCCGCCGAGCAGCCATTGGGCGGTGGCGAGCGCGGCCTCCGAGGCGTAGCCCTCGCCGCGGGCCCAGGGAGCGATGATGTACGACAGTTCGGTCGAGCGCACGTGCCAGTTGGTCTTCGCCAGCCGGATCACGCCGACCAGCCGCTGGGTGAGGAACTCGGTGACGGCGAGGTCGAGTCCGCGGCCCGTCTCCCGTTCGGCCCGCGCCCGCGCGGTGACCCAGTCGCGGGCCATGTCCTCGGTGTAGGGCTGGGGAACGTCGGTCCAGGCTCCGACCTGCTCGTCGTTCATCATCTCGGCGAGTGCGGGCACGTCGTCCTCGTCGAGGGGACGCAGCACCAACCGCTCCGTGCTGATGGAGATGTTGGGGAAGGTGCCAGTCATGCGCCGCTCCGTAGACGTCGGAATGGATTCGAGAACCGTCAGGGCCTGTCGAACTGCCCAGCATGCAGCATGAAAGCACTGAACCGCACCGTGGGGTTCACTCCGGGCGATGGAGCGAACCCCGTCGGTGCGGGCGAGTTGTCCGCGCGCCGGCTCAGAAGGACGCGATGACCGAGCCGTCGTACTTGTCCTCGATGAACTTCTTGACCTCGGCGGAGGTGAGGAGCTTCGCGAGCTTCCGCACGCGCGGGTCGTTCTCGTTGCCCTTCTTGACGGCGAGGAAGTTGCCGTAGGGGTTGTCCTTCGCGGACTCCAGCACGAGGGCGTCCGCGGACGGCCTGAGGCCGGCCTCGATGGCGTAGTTGCCGTTGACCACCGCCGCGTCGACGTCGTCCAGGGAGCGCGGGGTCTGGGCCGCCTCCAGCTCCTTGAACTTGAGGTTCTTCGGGTTCTCGGTGATGTCGGAGGGGGTCGCCTCGTTGCCCACGCCGTCCTTGAGGGTGATGAGCCCGCCCGCGGCGAGCAGCTTCAGGGCCCGCGCCTCGTTGACCGTGTCGTTGGGGACGGCGACGGTCGCGCCGCTCTTGAGGGCGTCGGCGCTCTTGACCTTGTGGGAGTACAGGCCGAGCGGCTCCAGGTGCACGGTGACGACGGGCACGATGTGGGTGCCGTTCTTCTTGTTGAAGTCGTCGAGGTAGGGCTGGTTCTGGAAGTAGTTGGCGTCCACGTCGCCGTCCTCGGTCGCCGTGTTCGGCGTGACGTAGTCGGTGAACTCCTTGACCTCCAGGTCGAGGCCCGCCTTCTTCGCCAGGTGGTCCCTGACGTAGGTGAGGATCTCGGCGTGCGGGGTGGGGCTCGCGGCGACGACCAGCGGTCCGCTGCCGTCGGAGGAGCCGGAGTCCTTGTCCGAGCCGCAGGCGGTGATCCCGAAGGTGAGGGCTGCGGCGGCGAGGACGGCGGTGGTGATCTTGGCGGTGGTGCGCACGAAAAGTGCCTTTCCTTTTGGGTGGAGCTGTCCCGTCGGGGTGGACGGGGGTTCTCGGTGGCTCTTGGGGGTGGCCGGGGTGCCCGGGGTACTCAGGCGGTCTCGCCCGCCGCGGTCCGGGACTTCAGCAGCCGGAGTTTCGGCGCGGGGCCCGAGCGGCCGCCCCGGCGGTGCAGGGAACGGGCCGCGTAGTCGCCGGCGAACTGGATGAGCGAGATGACGACGGCGAGGATCGCGACGGTGATCCACATGAGCCCGGTCTCGAAGCGCTGGTAGCCGTAGCGGATGGCGATGTCGCCGAGGCCTCCGGCGCCGACCGTGCCGGCCATGGCGGAGTAGCCGATGAGGGCGACGACCGTGGTGGTGGTGGAGGAGATCAGGGACGGCAGGGACTCCGGTACGAGCACCTTGCGCACGACGGTCCAGGTGTTGCCGCCCATCGCCTGCACGGCCTCCACGAGCCCGCCGTCCACCTCGCGGACGGCCGTCTCGACGAGGCGGGCGAAGAAGGGGATGGCGCCGACGGCCAGTGGCACGATGGCGGCCTCGCGGCCGATGGTCGTGCCGGTGACGGTCCGGGTGAAGCCCATCAGCGCGACCATCAGGATGATGAACGGCATCGAGCGGGCGACGTTGACGACCTGGCCGATGACCTTGTTGGCGACGACGTTCTGCAGCAGTCCGCCGTTGTCCGTGAGGACGAGCAGGATGCCGAGCGGGAGTCCGCCGACGACGGCGACGATCGTGGACCAGCCGACCATGTAGAGGGTGTCCCAACACGCCTGCGACAGCAGCGGCTGCATCTCGGCCCAGGTCACTCGGCACCGTCCTTCACCAGCGTGGTCTGTTCGGCCGGCACGTCGATGTGCAGGCCCTGTTCGCGCAGGAAGCCGATCGGCACGACGTTGTCCTCGTAGCGGCCGGGCAGTTCGATGCGCATGCGGCCGATCTGCAGGCCGCCGACGGTGTCGACGGCGGCGCCGAGGATCGATATGTCGATGTTGTAGGTGCGCGCGAGCCGGGAGACGACCGGCTGGGTCGCGGCCTCGCCGGGGAAGGTGACGTCGAGGACCGTGCGGTCCGGCCCGGACGCCTCGCCGCCCACCGGGAAGAGCGCGGAGGCCAGCTGGGAGCCGGGCGTCGCGAGCAGTTCGCTGACCGTCCCGGACTCGACGATGCGTCCCCGCTCCATCAGCGCGGCCGAGTCGCAGACGCTCTTGACCACGTCCATCTCGTGCGTGATGAGCAGGACGGTCAGGCCCAGCTGCCGGTTGAGGTCGCGCAGCAGCTGGAGGATCGAGCGGGTGGTCTCCGGGTCGAGGGCGCTGGTGGCCTCGTCGGAGAGCAGCACCTCGGGGTCGCCGGCCAGGGCGCGGGCGATGCCGACGCGCTGCTTCTGGCCGCCGGAGAGCTGGGCGGGGTAGGACTTCGCCTTGTCGGCGAGGCCCACCAGGTCCAGCAGTTCCAGCGCCCTGCGGGAGCGTTCCCGGGCCGGCCTGCCGAGGATCTCCAGCGGCAGCTCGACGTTGTCCCGGACGGTCCGCGAGGACAGCAGGTTGAAGTGCTGGAAGACCATGCCGATCCGGCTGCGCGCCCGCCGCAGCTCCCGGCCGGCGCGCGGGCCGCGGCCGGCGAGGGCGGTGAGGTCCTGTCCGGCGACGGTCACCGTCCCGGCGGTGGGCCGCTCCAGCAGGTTGACGCAGCGGATGAGCGAGGACTTGCCGGCGCCGGACTGGCCGATGACGCCGTACACCTCGCCCTCGCGCACATGCAGGTCGACGCCGTCGAGGGCGGTGACCTCACGGCCGGGTGAGCCGTGGGACCGGTAGACCTTGGTCAGGCCCGATGTGGTGATCACTGGGGTTTTCCGTCACTGTCGAGTGCGCGGGCGTGGGTGTGCCCGGGCACGGGTGCATTCGTTCAGGGACGCGACACGGTTCTCGCGCTGGCGAGAGAACCGGGGAGAACGGCATGTGCGCGTCGAGGCTCGGTCCCGCGTCGGTCGTCCGACGCGGCCGGGGCGCTGCGGGGGCCTTCTAGCAGGCGCACATTCGACACATACGACGAGCACCGGGCGTCATGGTCGCCTCGGTCGCAGGAATGCGGCAGCTCGTCGTGGTCATGCGATCAGTAAAACACGCGTACGGTCCTGACACGGCACCGGTGTCCGCATGCTGGACACCGGTGGACACCCATCGGCCGTGGCCGGGGATCGCCACTCCCCCGCCGGTGACCTGCGAGAACGAGGCCGGCAGGTGCCGCACGGCCGGCCCATCGCCGACTCCGTGCGGCTGGCGGGCTGTGGTCGACGCCACGGTGGCCGGGGCGGCGGCGCGGCCCGGCCGGAGCCGGGCGGGGGCGGCCGCGGCAGGGGTCATCGGCCGTAATAAGGTCGCTGCATGCTTGATGCCCTGACGCTCGTGACCGGCGTCGCCGCGCTGTTGCTCGCCGCCTGGTGCGGCTGGGCCGCGTACCGGGACCAGCCGACGAAGGACTGGCACTTCATCGGCATGGCCGTGGTGTCGCTGCTGGCCGTGGCGCAACTGGTGATCGGCGTCGTGCAGCTGGCGCGGGGCGAGAAGCCGGAGCAGGGCACGACGATCTTCGTGGCGTACCTGATCGGCGCCTTCGCCTGCGTTCCGGCGGCGGGCTTCATGTCGCTGGCGGAGCGCACCCGGTGGGGATCGGTGACGGTGGCCGCGGGCGCCGTCGTCCTCGCCGTTCTCGAGGTGCGGCTGTACGACATCTGGGGAGGCTGAGATGACCACCGTGGACGACAAGCCGAAGCGGCTCATCAGCGGGCCCGGCATGCTGCTGGTCTGGTTCTACGGCGTGATGGTGGTCGGCGCGGTGTCGCGCTCGGCGTACCAGATCGCCACCGAGTTCGACCGGGCGCCGCTCGCCTACTCCCTGTCGGCGGTGGCCGGCGTGGTGTACGGGTTCATCACGTACTCCCTGGTGCGCGGCGGCGAGCGGGCCCGCCGGGCGGCGCAGGTGTGCTGCGCCGCCGAACTCGCGGGTGTACTGATCGTGGGCACCTGGACCCTGGTCGAGCCGTCGGCGTTCCCGGACGCGACGGTCTGGTCGGACTACGGCATGGGGTACGTCTTCATCCCGGTGCTGCTGCCGCTGTCCGCGCTGTACTGGCTGCGCCGCAGCCGGGCCGTCACGCCGTAGCGGCGTACGTCCCGGCCGGCTTCTCCAGGACGATCATCGGGACGCCGTCCGCGCCCTCGGACGTGCCCACGGTCTCGTAGCCGACCCGGCGGTACAGGCGCAGGTTGCCCTCGCTGCGGTGGCCGGTGAACAGGCGGAACCTCGTCGCGCCGCGCTCCTCGGCGAGCGCCGACTCCGCGGCCCGCAGCAGGCGCGCGCCGATGCCGTGGCCCTGGAGGCGGGGGTGGACGCAGAGCCTGCCGATGGAGGCGGAGCCGTCCTCCAGGACGCGTCCGCGTACCGAGCCGACCACCTCGTCGCCGAGCCGGGCCACGTACACGCAGTCCGCGGCCACCTCCTGGCGGACCGAGTCGAGGCTCTGGACGAGCGGGTCGATGCGGTAGTTGCCGTACAGGGCCGCCTCGCCCTGGAAGCACAGGTACTGGAGCTTGAAGATCTGCTCCGCGTCCTGCTCGGTCGCCACCGAGATGGTCACGCTCATGCCCATGTGCGCACGCCTCCCGCTCACCTGATCGCCGGTCGTCCCTCACTCCTATCCCCGCACTTCACGGGCCGCAACCTCCCTTGTGAGCAAACGTCGCAGACATCCCAGACATCTGGAACGTTCCGGTCCCAGGCTGCCCTGTGAGATACCCAACTCCCCCGCGATCTCCCGGTAGGTGGGGTCCGCCGGGGACAGCAGCGCCGCCAGCAGCCGGGGGCAGCGGCCCGGCAGGCGGCGGACGGCTTCGTGCAGGGCCCGGCGGCGGGCGGCCGCGAGGGCGGCCTGCGCGGGATCGCGGCCGGGGTCGTCCACCGGCTCCACGGCGTACGGCCGCTC
Source organism: Streptomyces sp. NPDC020490 (assembly GCF_044335305.1). Taxonomy (NCBI): domain Bacteria; kingdom Bacillati; phylum Actinomycetota; class Actinomycetes; order Kitasatosporales; family Streptomycetaceae; genus Streptomyces; species Streptomyces sp. NPDC020490. The sequence continues at coordinate 109,293 of NZ_JBIRUY010000022.1, forward strand.
GCTGCGGGCCGTGCGGAGGGTGCGGCGGGCCTCGCGGCGGACGGCCGCGCGCAGCCAGCCGGGCGGGTCCTTCGGGGGTCCTTCGGCGTGGAGGCGTTCGAAGAGCCGCAACCAGACCGCCTGTTCCAGGTCGCCCGGCTCGGCGCCGCAGGCGGGGGCCTCCGCGGACGCCTCGGCGGCGAGCAGCGGGCGCAGGGCGGCGATCAGGCCGGGGGGCACGGCCACCGGGTCGGGTGTCCCGGCGGTCGAGTCTGGCGTCATACGGCGCGCTGGCGTCATACGGCACAGAACGCGGCCGCCCGGCTTCGGGTTGCCGGGCGGCCGTTTCCTCACCCCATCCGGGGCCGGGGCGTCAGCCGTTGACGAAGGCCTGGCGGGCCAGCAGGCCGGTGTCGGCGTTGTCGGTGAAGACGCCGTCGATACCGGTCGCGAAGTACGTCCTGAAGGCGCCGAAGACGTCTCCGTAGCCGTCGGGGTCCGTGCCCTTGCGGAAGCCCGCGGGCAGGAACGGGTTCTCGTTGCGCATGGTGTAGGGGTGCAGGATCAGGCCGACCGCGTGCGCGTCCTTGACCAGGGTGGTGGGCGTGGTGAGGTTGCCGCTCGCGTCCTTCGGGATCACCAGGTCGAGGGTGGGGCCGATGCCCTGTGCGTAACCGGCGATCTCGCGCAGGCCCTTCGGCGTGATCAGGTCGGCGACGGTGCGCGGGTCGCCCGCCTCGACGAAGTCCCAGGGGCGGCTGCCCGCCGAGGAGAGCAGGACGACCAGGGGGTTGTCGACCAGCGTGTTCAGGCGCTGGATGCTGGTCGGCTCGAAGGACTGCAGGATGACCGGTGAGTTCCGCTTGTCCTTGCCGTACTTGTGCAGCAGCTTGGCGACCCGCTCCTCCAGGCCCAGGCCCAGCTTGCGGAAGTAGCTGGGGTGCTTGGTCTCCGGGTAGATCCAGACCTGCTTGCCGCGCTTGCGGGTCTGCTCGTCCTGCCACTTCAGGACCTCTTCGAACGTGGGGATCTCCCAGCGGCCGTTGTAGAGGGTGTTGTGCGGGCGGTTGGCGGGGATGCGCTCGACCGCGCGGAGGGTCTTCAGCTCGGCGAGCGTGAAGTCCTCGGTGAACCAGCCGGTCGTGGAGACGCCGTCGATGACCTTGGTGGTCCTGCGGCCGGCGAACTCGGGGTGGTCCGCGACGTCGGTCGTGCCGCCGATCTCCGGCTCGTGACGGCAGACCAGGTGGCCGTCCTTGGTGGGCACCAGGTCGCCGGCCTCGACGATGTCGGCGCCGAGGTCGAGGGCGAGCTGGTAGGAGCCGAAGGTGTGCTCCGGGCGGTAGCCGCTGGCGCCGCGGTGGCCGATGATCGTCGGCACGGGCAGGCCGCCGGTGCCGCGTCCGGCCTGCTCGGCGGCCCGCGCCGTGCCGGACAGGGACAGGACCGCCCCGCCCGCGCCGAGCACCGCCGCGCCGAGCAGCGCCCTCCGCCCGGTCCCGCCCGTCTGCTTGTCCGACCCCTGCGTTGTCATGAGCGCCTCCTGTTATCGGCCCCTCGCCGTTGATGCCGGCCGATCGTAGGTGTGCGCCGGTGACCGGAGGGAGACCCCGGGCGGAACGCGCGGGTGACAGAGGATGGTCGTACGGGAACACCTGTCTGACGACCCGTCGGCCTCACCCCGGCGCGCGAGCGGGCGGCCGGCCGGGGGCGGCGGCCGGCGTGGGGCGCGGGCCGCGCTCCGCCGGACGCGCGACCTCCGTCACACCGTTCCGGTGGGGTTACGGCGGCGCGACGCGGCCCGACCGCAGGTGAAGACGGGTCAACACTGCGTAAGACCTGGGTGAACCGGCCGTGCCCGATGTGCGCGACGGCCGTGACCGCGAGTATCGTCCTCACCTGCACAGACTCGTACCGCATCCCTTGACTCCGGAGGGCCCGTTGTCCCGCTTCGCGCTCATCAAGGCAGTGCTCGGACCGATCATGCGCCTGATGTTCCGCCCACGGGTGGAGGGCGCGGAGCGCATCCCCGGCGACGGTCCGGTCATCCTGGCCGGCAACCACCTCACGTTCATCGACTCGATGATCCTGCCGCTGGTCTGCGACCGGCAGGTCTTCTTCATCGGCAAGGACGAGTACGTCACCGGCAAGGGGCTCAAGGGCCGGCTGATGGCCTGGTTCTTCACCGGCGTCGGCATGATCCCGGTCGACCGCGACGGCGGCAAGGGCGGTGTCGCCGCGCTGATGACCGGGCGTCGGATCCTCGAGGAGGGCAAGGTCTTCGGCATCTACCCCGAGGGCACGCGGTCGCCCGACGGGCGGCTGTACCGGGGCCGTACCGGCATCGCCCGGCTCACCCTGATGACGGGCGCGCCGGTGGTGCCGTTCGCCATGATCGGCACGGACAAGATCCAGCCGGGCGGTGCGGGGATGCCGCGGCCCGCGCGGGTGACCGTCCGCTTCGGCGAGCCCATGGAGTTCTCCCGGTACGAGGGGATGGACCGGGATCGGTACGTGCTGCGGGCGGTGACCGACTCCGTGATGACGGAGGTCATGCGGCTGTCGGGGCAGGAGTACGTGGACATGTACGCGACCAAGGCCAAGGCGGCGTAGGTCTCCGACGGTTGGCGGGGTGTCGGGTGCGGGTCGGATGTGGGGCTGTGCGCGGTTCCTCGCGCCCCTGAGGGTGGACGCCGGGGCGCGGGATTTCCGGTGCGGGTCGGATGTGGGGCTGTGCGCGGTTCCTCGCGCCCCTGAGGGTGGACGCCGGGGCGCGGGATTTCCGGTGCGGGTCGGATGTGGGGCTGTGCGCGGTTCCTCGCGCCCCTGAGGGCGGATGCCTGGACGTGGGACGTCGGGTGCGGGTCGGATGTGGGGCTGTGCGCAGTTCCTCGCGCCCCTGGGGGTGGACGCCTGGGCGCGGGATTTCCGGTGCGGGTCGGATGCAGTCCTGTGCGCGGTTCCTCGCGTCCCTGAGGGTGGACGCCGGTGTTGATCGTGTCCCTGAAGGGGGCTCAGTGTCGGGTTTCCAGATGTTGGCCTCGTAGGAGGAACCAGGAAGCCGCTGCTGTTGCCAGCAATACGGCGGCGCCGGTGCCGGCTGCCAGGGTGAGGCCGTCGACGAAGGCGTCGCGGGCTGCCGTCAGGGCCTGCTGCGCTGCCGCCGCGGGCATGTGCGCCGTGGCCTCCAGTGCTCCGCCGAGCGACTCGCGCGCCGCCGCGGGGGTGCCCGCCGGGGCCGGGAAGCCGCGGTAGACGCCCGTCACGATCGAGCCGAGCAGGGCGATGCCCAGGGCGGCGCCCAGTTCGTACGCCGTCTCGGAGACGGCTGAGGCCGCGCCCGCCTGTTCCTTGGGGACGCTGGAGAGGATCACGTCGGCGGTGACGGTGAAGGAGAAGCCGGCGCCCACACCGACCACCAGCAGGGCCGCGCCGAGCAGCGGGTAGCCGGTCGAGCGGTCCAGCGTGGTCAGCACGGCCAGCGCCAGGCCGACCGCCGCGAGGCCGCCGGAGACCACCGCCCGTACCGAGAAGCGGCGGGCCGCCCGCCCGGCGACCAGACCCGCCGCCACCGCGCCCACCGCGGCGGGCAGTTCGGCCAGACCCGCCTCGAACGGGGGCCGCCCCTGAACGAGTTGCAGGTACTGGGAGAGGAAGAACACCAGGCCGGACAGGCCGAGGACGGTCAGCAGGTCGGCCAGCACCGCAGCGCTGAAGCCGCGGTCGCGGAACAGACGCACGTCCAGCAGCGGGGCCGGGGAGGTCAGTTGGCGCCGTACGAAGGCGTACAGGGCGGCCGCGCCCAGCGCGCCGGAGACGAGCGGCGCCCAGGCGATGCCGTGCGCCGCGGTCTCCTTCACGGCGTAGACCACGCCGATGACGCCGACCAGCGACAGCACGACGCCGGGCAGGTCCCACGGACCGGGGTCCGGGTTGCGTGACTCCGGCAGCGTGCGGATGCCGACGACGACCAGGACCGCCATCACCGGCAGGTTGATCAGGAAGACCGAGCCCCACCAGAAGTGCTGGAGCAGGAAGCCGCCGGCGATCGGACCGACCGCCGTGCCGGCCGAGGCCGTGGCGCCCCAGATGCCGACGGCGAGGCTGCGTTCGCGCGGATCGTGGAAGATGTTGCGGATCAGCGCCAGGGTGGCGGGCATGAGGGTCGCGCCCGCGACGCCGAGCAGGGCGCGGGCCGCGATCATCGTCCCGGGCCCGGTCGCGAAGGCGTTCAGCACCGACACCGCGCCGAACGCCGCCGCGCCGCCGAGCAGGACGCGCTTGCGGCCGACGCGGTCGCCGAGGCTGCCCATCGTCACCAGCAGACCCGCGATGACGAAGGAGTAGACGTCGCCGATCCACAGCAACTGGGTGCCGGAGGGCTTGAGGTCCTCACTGATGTAGGGGGTCGCGAGACCGAGGACGGTCGCGTCGACGGCCACCAGCAGCACGGCGAGCACGAGGACGGACAGCGCGAGCCAGCGGCCCGGTCGCCTCACGGCCTCGGTCGTGTTCTTCCCCGGGCTCTCGGCTTCGCTCGAGCAGGGGGTGCCCCCACGCTGCAGGGTGCTGGTCATGATTCCTCTCTTCGTGATGCGTCCGCGTCTCTGCGCAGCGCGCCGCCGAGCAGCAGCTCGGCGATCATGTGGGTGAAGTCGTTGCGGGCCACGCGGCCGTCCTGGACGGCCCAGGCGCAGGAGGCGATGAGCCCGTAGAGCGCCTCGGTCAGCCAGACCGGGCTGAGGTCGAAGCGGAACTCGCCGGCCTGCTGGCCTCGTACGAACACGGCGCCGATGCGGGCGTCGAGCCGCTGCCAGCCTTCGCCGGGGCCGGCTTCCCAGAGCTGGTTCTCTCCGTAGAGGAAGGCGAGCAGTCCGGCGGCGGGCTGGATCTCGCGCACGAGCCTGCGCACGGCCTCGGTCGCGGTCCCCTCGTCCAGGCGGGCCGCGTCCAGGGCGGCGTCGCACTCGGCGATGCCGAGGGATTCCAGCGCTCGTACGAGCGCGTCGCGCCCGGCGAAGTGCCGGTGCAGGGTGGCCCGGCTGATCCCGGCGGCCTTGGCCACCTCGTCCATGGTGGCGGTGGACTTGCGGGTCAGCAGCGCGGCGGCGGTGCGCAGCACGTGGTCACGATCGACAGCCATGAGACGAGCATAGACCATGTGAGACATGAATGTCTCATGATGGATGCGTGTGGCTCAGGACCGTCGGTCGGCGGGGAGGACGGGAACGACGGGTACCACGGGTAAGGCGGGCACGACGGGTAAGGCGGGCACGACGGGTAAGGCGGGCACGACGGGTAAGGCGGGCACGACGGGTAAGGCGGGTACGACGGGGACGCTCAGTGCCAGGTGAGTCCGGCGCGCCGCTGCCAGTACGCCTGGGGGTCCTCGGCCTGCGCCGCCAGCCGGGTGAGCTGGTCGTCGTCGAGGTCCACGACGGCCGCGTGCAGGTTGGACGCGAGCTGGCCGAGCGTCGCGGCGCCGGAGAGGACGACGCCGGCCCAGGGCCGGCGCAGGACGAAGGCGAGGGCCACCGCGTCGCAGCCGAGCCCGGTCTCGGCGGCCACGGCCTTCAGCGCGTCCGGGGCGTGCGGGGCCGTGAGCCGTCCGTTGGCCATGCCCTCCTTGACGATCACCGTGAGCCCCGCGTCGTGCGCCTCGGCGAGGGCGGGGGCGGCGGACGTCTCCAGCACGTTGTAGGTGGCCTGGACGGTACGGAAGAGGGGTTCGCCGTCGACGGTCACGGCGAGCGCGGCGCGGATGGTGTCGGCCTGGGCCGGGCCGCTGGCGGAGAAGCCGACGGTGACGCCCCGGCCGGCCGCCTCGGCGAGCCTGGCGTGCAGTTCCTTGTCGGTCAGGGCCGGGCTGTCCGGGGTGACCGAGTGGATCTGGTAGAGGTCGAGCCGGTCGCCGAGCACTCCGTCGGTCTCGGCGCGCTGGCGCTCGTACGCGGCGAGGCTGTGGTCCTTGACCTCGTGGACCTCGGCGTCGGTGGTCCAGTCCGCGGTGTAGGTGTAGCCCCACTTGCTGCCGACCACCACGTCGCCGGCGTCGGGGTGGGCGGCGAGCCAGTCGGCGAGGAACTCCTCGGAGCGTCCGTAGGAGCGGGCCGCGTCGACGTAGCGCACGCCCTGCGCGTAGGCGGCGTCCAGGAGTTCGTGGGTGCGGCGGCGCATCGCGTCGACGTCGCGGGCGGCCGGGAGGTCCTGGTCCCGGCCCAGGTTGAGGTAGCCGGGGCGGCCGACGGCGGCGAGACCGAGTCCGATGTGGCAGGTCGGGGTGGTTGCTGAGGCCAGTCGGGCGAAGGGCATCGGCGGGCTCCGTTCGGTCGGCTCCTTGCGGCAGGGAACCAACGTAACCGCGCCGCCCGCCCCGCACGCGCGCGTGGGCGGCAGTGGGGGCAGGGCAGGGCAGGGCGGCGCGTGTCCGCGTGGAAACACCCTTCACGCGCCGCGTGGGAGCGGCCGGCTCCCACGCGGCGCGTGGCGGTCACTTCCCGTTCTTGGCGGTGGCCCACGCGTGCTGCGCCGCCACGTCCGCCTTGACCTCGGCCAGCTGGACGGCGACCGCGCTCGGCGCCGTGCCTCCCCGGCCGTCGCGGGAGGCCAGGGCGCCCGGCACGCTGAGGACGGAGCGGACCTCGGGGGTCAGGTGCGCGCTGATCTTCGCGAACTGCTCGTCCGTCAGCCCGTCGAGCTCCTTGCCCTCGGCCTCGGCGGCCTTCACGCACTCGCCGGCGACCTCGTGCGCCACCCGGAACGGCACACCCTGCTTGACCAGCCACTCGGCGATGTCGGTGGCGAGCGAGAAGCCGGCCGGGGCCAGTTCCTCCATCCGCTCGCGGTTGACGGTGAGGGTCGCCATCATGCCGGTGAAGGCGGGGAGCAGGACCTCGAGCTGGTCGCAGGAGTCGAAGACCGGCTCCTTGTCCTCCTGCAGGTCGCGGTTGTACGCGAGCGGCAGCGCCTTGAGGGTGGCGAGCAGTCCGGTCAGGTTGCCGATCAGACGGCCACTCTTGCCGCGCGCCAGCTCGGCGATGTCCGGGTTCTTCTTCTGCGGCATGATCGAGGAGCCGGTGGAGAAGGCGTCGTGCAGGGTGACGAAGGAGAACTCCTTCGTGTTCCAGATGATGACCTCCTCCGCGATCCGGGAGAGGTTCACCCCGATCATCGCCGTGATGAAGGCGAACTCGGCGACGAAGTCACGGGACGCGGTGCCGTCGATGGAGTTGCCGACGCTCCCGTGTTCAAAGCCCAGGTCCTTCGCCACCGCCTCCGGGTCCAGGCCGAGGCTGCTGCCGGCCAGCGCGCCCGAGCCGTACGGCGACACGGCCGTCCGCTCGTCCCACTGGCGCAGCCGCTCGGCGTCCCGGGACAGGGCCTGCGCATGGGCGAGGACGTGGTGGGCGAACAGCACCGGCTGGGCGTGCTGGAGGTGGGTGCGGCCGGGCATCGCCACGTCCGGGTGGGCCTCCGCCAGGCCGATCAGCGCGTCCTGGAGGTCGGCGATCAGGCCGCCGATGACGCGGGCGTGGTCGCGCAGGTACATCCGGAAGAGGGTGGCGACCTGGTCGTTGCGGGAGCGGCCCGCGCGCAGCTTGCCGCCGAGGTCGGGGCCGAGGCGTTCGAGCAGGCCGCGCTCCAGGGCGGTGTGCACGTCCTCGTCGGCGACCGTGCCCACGAAGTCGCCGGAGGCCACGTCCGCCTCCAGCCGGTCGAGCCCGGCGATCATCCGCGTCAGCTCGTCGTCCGTGAGCAGGCCCGCCTTGTGCAGCACACGCGCGTGCGCACGCGAGCCGGCGATGTCGTACGGGGCGAGCCGCCAGTCGAAGTGGACGGACGCGGACAGCTTCGCCAGGGCCTCGGCGGGACCGTCGGCGAAACGGCCGCCCCAGAGCCGTACGTCACCGCTGTTGCTGCTCACGTGGGTCGCTCCTAGAGAGATACGGATGTGCCGCCGCCTGCCGTTGCTTCCCGCAGCACCTTCTGCGGGGTGCAGGAGCAGCATGTGCATGAGTATGCAGACTTCTGCATGATTCGTCAATTTGAGGCGGCCGCACGGAGATTTCCAGAATGCCGTTGAACGCACGCAACCGCTTTCACGTACTCCCCACCGAACGCACGCCGGCGCCGCGTTTGTCAACCGCTCCTGACCCAAGTGAGGCATCCGCATGTCCAGGGCTCTTCCGAAGTACAACAAGCGTCGCGTGGCGGTCATCGGCGGTGCTGCCGCCGTGGTGCTGTCCGGGGCCGTGATCGCCGGTTCCGCTCTCGCCGGGGAGACGCCCAAGAGCAGCTCCGGCAACGCCCGCACCCTGGCGAGCCCGGGCACCATCACGTGCCCCGACGTCGCCTCGCGGCTGCCCGCGGTCCCCGCCTCCGCCAAGGCCGAGGTCGACCGCAACCTCGCCCTGCTCAACACCCAGATCCAGGAGGCCAACAAGCGCCTGGTCGACACCGTGGGCCAGGGCGGACCCAACTTCGTGAACAACGCCATCCTCGGCCCGCTCAAGGACAAGCGCGTCGCGACGGTCAACCGCATCGCGACGGCGATCGGGCGCACGGCGGCCAAGCCGACCGGCCTGGACTCCCTGGCGCCGTGCACCCTCAACGCGGGCGGAGTGACCGGCAACGGCAACGGCAACGGCAACGGCAACGGCAACGCAGGCAACACGGGCGGTGCCGGGGCCGCGACGCCCGCCGCGACCGCCGGGGCCGGCCAGCAGTCCGGCGCGAACGGTTCCGCGGCCGGCACCATCACCTGCCCCGACGTCGCCTCGCGGCTGCCCGCGGTCCCCGCCTCCGCCAAGGCCGAGGTCGACCGCAACCTCGCCCTGCTCAACACCCAGATCCAGGAGGCCAACAAGCGCCTGGTCGACACCGTGGGCCAGGGCGGACCCAACTTCGTGAACAACGCCATCCTCGGCCCGCTGGCGGACAAGCGGAAGTCGACCATCGACCGCATCGCGATCGCCATCGGCCGGACGGCGGCCAAGCCGACCGGCCTGGACTCCCTGGCCGCCTGCACGCTCACCAAGTGACGTGACAGGCGCCGCGGCCGCCCCGGTCATGCGCCGGCCGGGGCGGCGGCGGTCGGAACCGACCGGACCGGACCGGACAATTCCTTAGACAGTCGAAAGAAATGCGGTCATAATCGCCATCCGTGGGAAAGACTTATGAGCGCATAGACGGCAGGCTCCGCACGTTCATCGAGGCCCAGCCCCTCTTCTTCACGGCGACCGCCCCGCTGTCCGGCGACGGCACGGTCAACCTCTCCCCCAAGGGCCTCAAGGGCTCCTTCGCGGTGCTGGACGAACACACCGTGGCCTACCTGGACTTCGCCGGGTCCAACGCCGAGACGATCGCGCACCTCCGGGAGAACGGCCGGATCACCCTGATGTGGTGCGCCTTCCAGGGGCCGCCGAACATCGTGCGGGTGCACGGCCGCGGGGAGCCGGTCTTCCGTGACGACCCGCGCTTCGCGGACCTGCTCACCCGCTTCCCCGGCATCGATCCCGCCCCGCACGGCCTGCGCGCGATCATCGTCGTTCGGGCCGACCTGGTCCGCGACACCTGCGGCTACGCGGTCCCCTTCATGACGTACGAGGAGGACCGCGACCTGCACGGCAAGCGGTTCGCGCGCGAGGACGACGCCTCGCTGAGCGAGTACTTCGCCAAGAAGGAGCACGTGGCGACGAGCATGGACGGCCTGCCCGGCCTGCCCCTGCCACTGCCGCCCGCCGCGGCCCCGTGATGATCAGGCGGTCCTGAGCCGCACGGTGAACGTGGTCGAGCCCGGGCGGCTCTCCAGAGCGACGCTGCCGCCGTGCGCCTCCGCCACCGCGGCCACGATGGACAGCCCCAGGCCCGCGCCGCCGCCGGGGGCGTCCGTGCGGCGGCGGTCGGCGCGGGTGAAGCGCTCGAAGACGCCGGGCTGGACCTCCTCGGGAACGCCGGGCCCGTCGTCGTGGACCTTCAGTACGGCCCAGGGCCCGTCGGTCTCCAGCGACACCGTGACCTTCGTGCCCACGGGTGTGTGCACACGCGCGTTGGTCAACAGGTTGGCCAACACCTGTTGCAGCCGGTGCGCGTCGCCGGTGACCGTGACCGGCTCCTCCGCCAGCTCCAGGGCCCAGCGGTGGCCGGGGCCGGCGGCCCGGGCGTCCGTGACCGCGTCCAGGACCAGCATGGTCAGGTCGACCGGGAGACGTTCCAGCGGGCGGCCCGCGTCCAGACGGGCCAGCAGCAGCATCTCGTCCACCATCTCGCCCATGCGCCCCGACTCCGCGGCGATGCGCTCCAGGGCGCGCGTCACCTCCGGCGGCACCGGCCCGGGATGCAGCAGGGCGAGTTCGGCGTGGCCGCGGACCGAGGCCACCGGTGTGCGCAGCTCGTGGCTGGCGTCGGCGGCGAAGCTGCGCAGCCGTTCCTCGCTGGCGTGCCGCTTGGTGAGCGCGCCCTCGACATGGCCGAGCATGCGGTTGAAGGCGCCCGCGACCTGGCCCACCTCGCTGCGCGGGTCGGTCTCGGGGGCGCGCGGCGGCAGCGCCACCTCTCCGCTGGCCAGCGGGAGTTCGCTGACCCGGGTGGCGGTCGCCGCGACCCGGCTCAGCGGGCGCAGGGACCAGCGCACCCACAACGCGCCCGCGACGCCGGTGACGGTGAGGGCGAGCCCGAAGACGATCCCGGCGACCAGCACCAGGCGGTGGACCGTGGCCTGCACGGGCTCCAGCGGCAGCCCGGTGATCAGCACGTCGTCGTCGACGCCCCGCCACGCCCTGACCCGGTAGTCGTCCAGCGCGGAGAGCTCGACGGTGTGGCCCCTGCCGTCGGCCGGGACCGCGACGAGCTGCCGCTTGTCGCGGGAGGTCATCGGAACGGCCTTGATGCCGGTGGACCGCACGACGGCCGCGTGGGTGGGGACGCCGTCGACCAGCCGGGCACCGAAGGTGCCCATGGCCTGCCGGCGGGTGTCGCCGTGCTCGTCCCCGTCGCGGTCGTCGGGCAGCCGCGTCTTGTGCTCCAGGCTCTCCGGGAAGCGGACGCCGACCTCGGACAGCTGCTCGTCGAGCCGGCTGGTGAGGAAGCGGCCCACCCCGATCACCGCGGCCACGCCCACCGCGGCGCAGCTGACCGCCAGCAGCACCACCAGGCCGAACGTGAGACGGGCCCGGAGCGTGTGCAGCCCGGGGAACCGGAACAGGCGGAACAGCCGCCGCCCGCGCAGCCTCATCGGCTCACCGGCTTCAGCACGTACCCGGCGCCGCGCACGGTGTGGATCATCGGTTCGCGGCCGGCGTCCACCTTCTTGCGCAGGTAGGAGATGTACAGCTCGACGACGTGGGCGCGGCCGCCGAAGTCGTAGGACCAGACCCGGTCGAGGATCTGGGCCTTGCTGAGCACACGGCGCGGGTTGCGCATCAGGAAGCGCAGCAGCTCGAACTCGGTCGGGGACAGCTCGATCAGCTCCCCGCCACGGGTCACCTCGCGGGCCTCCTCGTCCATGACCAGGTCGCCGACGATCAGCCGGGGGCCGTCCTCCTGCTGCCGGGCCATGCCGGCGCGGCGCAGCAGTCCGCGGACCCGGGCGACGACCTCCTCCAGGCTGAAGGGCTTCGTCACGTAGTCGTCGCCGCCCGCGGTGATACCGGCGATGCGGTCCTCCACCGCGTCCCGGGCGGTCAGGAAGAGCACGCAGACGTCCGGCTTCACGCCGCGCAGGGAGCGCAGGACGGCGAAACCGTCGGTGTCGGGGAGCATCACGTCCAGGACGACGGCGTCCGGCATCAGCTCCCGCGCCGCGGCGGCGGCCGAGGACCCGTCGCCTGCGGACCGGACCTCCCAGCCCTCGTAGCGCAGGGCGCCGGACAGCACCTCGGCGAGGTCGGGGTCGTCGTCGACGACGAGGACGCGCAGCGGCGTGCCGTCGGGACGGGTGAGGGCCGGACGGCCCGAGCGGGTGGTGTTCATGGCCTTACCAGGATCCACCCTCCCCCGGCCGGCGGTCGACGGGCGAGGCTCTGAGTTTCCTCTGAGTGAGCCGGTGGAGCCCCTTTTCAGAGGGTGCTCAGAGGTTGCCGCTGCACTGTTGTGGCCTGGACAGCGAAAGGACGCAATCCATGACGACCGTGTACGAGCGGCGCACGGCACCGGCGGTGCCGCTGACCACGCGACGCTCCCCGGCGGGCGTCGTGCTCACCCTGTTGTGGGCGGGCGCGGCGGCCGTGACAGCAATGTGGTGGGTGGACACCGGCTCCGTGGTCGGCGCGGCGGGCTGGCTGACCGGGGCCGGGCGGATCGCCGGGCTGCTGAGCGGGTACGCCTGCGCGGTGCTGGTCGGGCTGATGGCCCGGGTGCCGCTGCTGGAGCGGCGGATCGGCTCCGACCGGGTGGCCCGCTGGCACGCGATGGCCGGCCGCTACACGATCTCCCTGCTGGTCGCGCACGTCGTGCTGATCCTCGCCGGGTACGCCGCCCAGGACCACGCCTCGCTCTGGCACGAGACGCTCACGGTGATCCTCGACTATCCGGAGATGCTCAAGACCACCGCCGGCACGGTGATCCTCTTCGCGGTCGGCATCACCTCGGTGCGGGCCCTGCGCCGCCGGACCAGCTACGAGTTCTGGTACTACGTCCACCTGCTCACCTACGCCGCCGTGTTCCTGGCCTTCAGCCACCAGCTGGTGCTGGGCAACGACTTCAACGGCCACCCGGTGGCCACGGCCGCCTGGTACGCGCTCTACCTGGGCGTCGCGGCGCTGGTGCTGTGGTACCGCGTCCTCGCTCCGGTGCGGCTGAACCTGCGCCACCAGCTGCGGGTGCAGTCGGTGCACCGGGAGGCGCCGGGCGTGTACTCGGTCGTCATGCACGGGCGGCGGCTGGACGAGATGGGCGCGGAGCCGGGCCAGTTCTTCCGCTGGCGGTTCCTCGGCGAGGGCCTGGGCTGGACGTCGACGCCGTACTCGCTGTCGGCCCCGCCGCGCCGGGACGTACTGCGGGTCACGGTCAAGGCGCTCGGCGACCACAGCGCGGCCATCGCCCTGCTGCGCCCGGGCACCCGGGTGTGGGCGGAGGGGCCGTACGGGGCGATGACCCAGGACCGGCAGACCTCCCACAAGTCCCTGCTGATCGGCGCCGGCGTCGGCATCACCCCGCTGCGGGCCCTGTTCGAGACCCTGCCCGGCCAGGTCACCCTGCTGTACCGGGCGCGCGGCGCCGAGGACCTGGCGCTGGGCGGCGAGCTGGAGGCGATCGCGCGGTGGCGCGGCGCGAAGGTGCTGTACGCGCTCAACGGGGCGGACGGACGGCGCCCGGACCTGTCGGCGCGGTCGCTGCGGTCGGCCTTCCCCGACCTCGCCGAGCACGACGTCTACATCTGCGGTCCGCACGGCTTCGCCCTGGACGTGTACGAGGCGCTGAAGGACGCCGGCGTCCGGGACAGCCGTATCCACCACGAGTCGTTCGAATTCTGAGAGTCTGCGAGGCAGCCACGTGCACGCCCTGAAGAAGAACCGTCCGCTGCGCCGCATCGTGCTGGCCGGTGCCGCCACCGTTTCCGGAATGGTGCTGCTGCTGTCGATGAAGCCGCACACGTCGGCGGAGACCGCCGTCGCGGTGCCCGCCCCCTCCAGTAGTTCCAGCGTCTCCGGCGGGTCGAGCGGCTCCGGCAGCTCCGGCGGGTCGAGCGGCTCCAGCGGGTCGACCACCAGCGGCACGAAGACCGTCACGGGTGACACGGTGCAGACCCGCTGGGGTCCCGTCCAGGTGCGGATCACGCTCAAGAACGGCAAGCTCACCGAGGTGGAGGCGATCGCCTACCCCTCGGACAACCCGAGGGACCAGGAGATCAACAGCTACGCCATCCCGCAGCTGCGCAGGGAGGCCCTCGCCGCGCAGAGCGCGAACATCGACACCGTCTCCGGCGCCACCTACACCAGTGACGGTTACCGCCAGTCGCTGCAGTCCGCGCTGGACTCCGCGAGCAGCTGAACGCACCGGTGCCGGGACACGTATCTCAGGGCCAAGGGACCACGCCATCCCCCCTTGCCCCCGCCCCCGGAGGAACCGTGACCACCACGCTCGCAGGCGGCCGCGCCGCCCGCCGCCAGACGATGCGCCGCATCCGCCCGCGCCGCTCCCCGGCGACCGCCCTGCTGCTGGCCGTATGGGCCGGTGCGGCCGGCGTGCTGTGGCTCTGGTGGCACGACACCCCGTCCATCGCCGACGACAACGGCAAGGTCCTCAACGCGGGCCGGATCACCGGCCTGCTCGCCGGGTACCTGATGGCGCTCGTGGTGCTGCAGATGGCCCGGGTGCCCGCGCTGGAGCGCCGGGTGGGCTCCGACCGGGTGGCCCGCTGGCACGCGATGACCGGCCGCTACACGATCTGCCTGGTCCTCGCCCACGTCTTCCTCACCATGTGGGGCTACGCCCTGCAGGCGGGCAAGTCGCTCGGCGACATCGTCCAGCAGACGGTCGACTCCGTCGAACAGCTGCCGGACATGGGCAAGGCCGCCGTCGGCACCGGCCTGCTGTTCCTGATCGGGTTCATCTCGGTCGGCGGGATCCGCCGGCGCCTGCCGTACGACGCCTGGTACCACGTGCACCTGCTCACCTACGCGGCGGTGTTCCTGACGTTCTGGCACCAGATCACCACCGGGAACGACTTCGCCCTCGAGCCGACCGCGAAGACCTTCTGGTACGGCCTGTACGGCGGCGTGACCGCGCTGGTGCTGTGGTACCGCGTCCTCACCCCGATCCGGCTCAACCTGCGGCACCGCATGCACGTCGAGGCCGTGATCGAGGAGACGCCGGGCATCGTGTCGGTGCTGATCGGCGGGCGGAAGCTGCACCGGATGGGCGCGGAGGCCGGCCAGTTCTTCCGCTGGCGCTTCCTCGCCCCGGGGATGCGGTTCAGCTCGCACCCGTACTCCCTGTCGGCCGCACCGCGCCCGGACATGCTGCGGATCACGGTGAAGGCGATCGGCGACCACAGCGCCCGCCTGCGCGAGCTGACGCCCGGCACCAGGGTGTGGGCCGAGGGCCCGTACGGCGCCCTGACCGCGCAGCGGCGCAGCCGCGGCAAGGTGCTGCTGGTCGCGGGCGGGGTCGGTATCACTCCGATGCGGGCGCTGTTCGAGACGCTGCCGGGCGCGGCGGGCGACATCACCCTGCTGTACCGCGCCAACAGCACCCAGGACCTGGCACTGTGGGACGAGCTGGCCGCGATCGCCGAGGAGCGCGGCGCCCGGTTGATGTACGCGGTCAACAGCCCGGACGGGGAGCGCCCCGACATCTCGGCCGAGCGGCTGCGCCAGAAGCTGCCGGACATCGACAAGCACGACGTCTTCATGTGCGGGCCGACCGGGTTCGCGCGGACCGTGTACGAAGCACTGCGCGGCGCGGGAGTGCCCGCCCGCCGCATCCATCACGAGTCGTTCGAGATGTGAGCGACGGGACTTCAGGAGCTGTAGGAGCGATGAGGAAGAGTCATCCCATCCGGCGTGTCGTGCTGACCACCGCCGCCACCGTGTCGGGAGTCGTGCTGCTGCTGTCGCTGAAGCCGGCGACCGACCCGGGCGCCACCGCGGCGGGCGTGGTGCCCCAGCAGACCGCGGGGGCGCAGGAGTCGCCGCAGGGCGGGGCGGCGACCGCCGCCGGCAGCGGCACGGTCACCGGCAACGCGGCCCAGACGCAGTACGGCGCGGTCCAGGTACGCCTGACGGTGAGCAACGGCAAGATCGTCAAGGCCGAGGCGGTGCAGGCGCCCCAGGGCGGCGAGAGCAGCCAGAAGACCGCCCTGGCCGTGCCCAAGCTCAACCAGGAGGCCGTGGCCGCGCAGAGCGCCGACATCGACGCGGTGTCCGGAGCGACGTACACCAGCAGCGGGTACAAGCAGTCGCTGCAGTCGGCGCTGGACAAGATGAAGGCGAGCGCCGGCTCGTCGCAGGGCGGCGGCTCCTCGTCCGGGACCGGCTCCTCGTCCGGGACCGGTTCGTCGTCCGGGACCGGTTCGTCGCAGGGCGGCGGCGGGCCGTCGTCCTCCGGTGCCGCCCAGGCCAGGACGGTGACCGGCGGTGTCGCGCAGACGCAGTACGGTCCCGTGCAGGTCCGCATCACCGTCAGCGACGGCAAGATCGTCAAGGCCGAGGCCGTGCAGGCGCCGCAGGGCGGCGAGAGCAGCCAGAAGACCGCCCTGGCCGTGCCCAGGCTCAACCAGGAGGCGGTGGCGGCGGGCAGCGCGGCCATCGACTCGGTGTCCGGCGCCACCTACACCAGCACCGGGTACAAGCAGTCGCTGCAGTCGGCACTGGACCAGGCCGGTGGCTGAGCAGGTGCCCGAGCCCGCCGGGACTCCCGCCGCGGTGCGTCACGCGGAGGAGGTCATGGGGACCGTCTTCTCCTTCGACGTCCGCGGCGGGGAACCCGATGCCGTGCGCGCGGCGCTCCAGGAGGCGGTCGCCGGGCTGCACCGGGTCGACGAGGTGTTCAGCGCCTACCGGGAGGACAGCCAGCTCTCCCGGCTGGCGCGCGGCGAGCTGACCGTCGAGGACTGCGACCCGGACGTCGCCGAGGTGCTCGGCCTGGGCGCCGAGGCGGAACGGGTGAGCGACGGCTGGTTCAGCATGCGCTACGAGGGCCGCCTCGATCCCACCGGGATCGTCAAGGGCTGGGCCGCCGAGCGTGCGGCCCGCCGGCTGGCGGCCGTCCCCGGGGTGAGCGGGGTCAGCATGAACGGCGGCGGCGACGTCCAACTGCTCGGGACGCCCGACTCGCAGCGGCCGTGGCGGGTCGGGGTGTCGGACCCGTTGCGTCCGGGCGGGCTGGCGGCGGTGATCTCGGCGGCGGGCACGCAGGAACTGGCGGTGGCCACGTCCGGGACGGCAGAGCGGGGCGCGCACATCGTCGACCCGCGCACCGGCCGCTCGGCGGTGACCGACCTGGTGGCCGTGACGGTGGTGGCTCCCTGCCTCACCTGGGCGGACTGCTGGGCCACGGCCGCCTTCGCGATGGGCTCCCGGGAGGGCCTGCGCTGGCTGGAGTCCCTGCCGGACGTGGAGGCACTGCTGATCACCGCGGGCGACGAGGTCCGCTGTACCGGCGGCCTGGCCTCCCACCTGGGCTGAGCGGCGCGGCGGCGGGCGACCGCGTGCCGCGCCCCGGCCGCCTCCCCGCTGCGGACGGGCCCCGGCGGTGTGTCCGCGGCGGGGCCCGTGCTCGGTTCAGTGGCCGTTCTGGGCCAGTCTCAGCAGGTGTTCGGCCAGCGCCTGGCCGCCCGTCGGGTTACGGCTGATCAGCAGCAGCGTGTCGTCGCCGGCGATGGTGCCGAGGATGTCCTGCAGTTCGGCCTGGTCGATGGCGGACGCGAGGAACTGCGCGGCGCCCGGCGGGGTCCGCAGGACGACGAGGTTCGCGGACGCCTCGGCGGAGATCAGCAGTTCCTGGGACAGCCGCCGCATCCGCTCCTCCTTCGCCGACTCGCCCAGCGGCGCGCGCGGTGTGCGGAAGCCCCCCTCGCTCGGCACCGCGTAGATCAGGTCGCCGTCGGTGTTGCGGATCTTGACCGCGTTCAGCTCGTCCAGGTCCCGCGACAGCGTGGCCTGCGTGACGCTGAGGCCGTCGTCGGCGAGGAGTTTCGCCAACTGGCTCTGCGACCGCACCGGTTGCCGGTTGAGGATGTCCACGATCCGCCGGTGGCGTGCGGTGCGGGTCTGCGGCACGGCAGGCCCGGCGTTGTGTGCGTCGTCCTGCGGCTGGCTCATCGTCGTCCCATTCTCCGGATCATCCGTCCCCCTTGGCCACGTCGAGGATGCCGGGCAGCGCCCGCAGGAAGGCGTCCACCTCGTCGTCGCCGAGATTCAGCGCGGGCATCAGCCGTACGACGTCGGGGGCGGGCGCGTTCACCAGGATTCCGGCCTCCTGAGCCGCCTGCCGCACCTGGGGCGCGAGCGGCTCGGTGAGCACGATACCCAGCAGAAGCCCGGTGCCCCGGACGTGGTCGATCAACTCCAGGCCCAACGACTCGATTCCGTCCCGCAGTTTCCCGCTCTGCCGCTTGACGTTCTCCAGCAGGCCCTCGTTCTCGATGGTGTCGAGGACGGCGAGTCCGGCGGCGCAGGCGACCGGGTTGCCGCCGAAGGTCGTGCCGTGCTGGCCCGGTTGCAGCAGTTCGGCCGCGCGGCCGAAGGCGACGGTGGCGCCCAGCGGCAGGCCGCCGCCCAGTCCCTTGGCGAGGGTGACGACGTCCGGCAGGACGCCGTCGTGGGCCTGGTACTCGAACCAGTGCCCGCTGCGGCCGATCCCGGTCTGCACCTCGTCGAGGACGAGCAGCGCCCCGGTGGCGGCGGTGATCGCGCGGGCGGCCTTGAGGTAGCCGGCCGGCGGCACGACGACGCCGATCTCGCCCTGCACCGGCTCCAGGATGACCAGCGCGGTCTCCTCGGTGACCGCGGCGGCCAGCGCCTGCGCGTCGCCGAAGGGCACGTGCGTGACGTCGCCGGGCAGCGGCAGGAAGGGTTCCCGCTTGCCCTGCTGGCCGGTCATCGCGAGGGCGCCCATGGTGCGGCCGTGGAAGGCGTCGTAGGTGGCCACCACGTGCTTGCGCCCGGTCAGCCGGCCGATCTTGAAGGCGGCCTCGTTGGCCTCGGCGCCGGAGTTGCAGAAGAAGACCCTGCCGTCCCGGCCGAAGAGCCGCAGGAGCCGTTCGGCGAGCGTGACGGTGGGGTCGGCCATGAAGAAGTTGGAGATGTGGCCGAGGGAGCCGATCTGCCGGGTCACCGCCTCGACGACCGCCGGATGGGCGTGACCGAGCGCGTTGACCGCGATGCCGCCGACGAAGTCGAGGTACTCCTTGCCGTCGGCGTCCCACACCCGGCTGCCCTCGCCGCGCACCAGGGGCAGCAGCGGGGTGCCGTAGTTGTTCATGAACGCGCCCTGCCAACGCGCCGTCAGTTCCTGATTGTCCGTCATGCGGCGCCCCCCTCGGTCTCGTCCGGCACGACCATCGTGCCGATGCCCTCGTCGGTGAAGATCTCCAGCAGGATCGAGTGCTGGACCCGGCCGTCGATGACGCGGGCGGTGTTCACGCCGTTGCGCACGGCGTGCAGGCAGCCTTCCATCTTCGGCACCATGCCCGCCGACAGCTCCGGCAGCAGCCTCTCCAGCTGGGAGGCGGTGAGGCGGCTGATCACCTCGTCGGAGTTCGGCCAGTCCTCGTAGAGTCCCTCGACGTCCGTGAGGACCATGAGGGTCTCGGCGCCCAGCGCGGCGGCGAGCGCCGCGGCCGCCGTGTCGGCGTTGACGTTGTAGACGTGTCCGTCGTCCTGGCTGCGGGCGATCGACGACACCACCGGGATGCGGCCGTCGGCGAGCAGCGCCTCGATCGCGCCGGTGTCGATGGCGGTGATCTCGCCCACCCGCCCGATGTCGACCAACTCCCCGTCGATCTCGGGCTGGTGCTTGGTGGCGGTGATGGTGTGCGCGTCCTCGCCGGTCAGTCCGACGGCCAGCGGGCCGTGCTCGTTGAGCAGGTTGACCAGCTCGCGCTGCACCTGTCCGGCCAGCACCATGCGGACGACGTCCATGGCGTCCTCGGTGGTGACGCGCAGGCCGGCCTTGAACTCGCTGACGATGCCGTGCTTGTCGAGGGCGGCGCTGATCTGCGGGCCGCCCCCGTGCACGACGACGGGCCTGAGGCCGGCGTGGTGGAGGAAGACGACGTCCTGCGCGAACGCGGCCTTCAGGTCCTCGTCGATCATGGCGTTGCCGCCGAACTTGATGACGACGGTCCTGCCGTTGTGCCGCACCAGCCACGGCAGCGCCTCGATGAGGATCTGGGCCTTGGGCAGGGCGGTGTGCTTCCGTGTCGGACTGCTCATGAGCTGTAGGCGCTGTTCTCGTGGACGTACTCGGCGGTGAGGTCGTTGGTCCAGATGGTGGCGGTCTCCGCGCCCGCGGCCAGGTCGGCGACGATGTGCACCTCGCGGTAGCGCATGTCGACCTTGTCGCGGTCCTCGCCGACGCCGCCGTTCTTGCACACCCAGACGCCGTTGATGGCGACGTTGAGCCGGTCGGGCTCGAAGGCGGCGCCGGTCGTGCCGATCGCGGACAGGACGCGGCCCCAGTTGGGGTCCTCGCCGTGCACGGCGCACTTGAGGAGGTTGTTGCGGGCGATGGTGCGGCCCACCTCGACGGCGTCGTCCTCGGTCGCGGCGTTGATCACCTCGATCCTGATGTCCTTGCCGGCGCCCTCCGCGTCGCGGATCAGCTGCTGGCCGAGGTCGTCGCAGACCTGCCGTACGGCGTCGGCGAACTCCTCGTAGGCCGGGGTGACCCCGGAGGCGCCGGAGGCGAGCAGCAGCACGGTGTCGTTGGTGGACATGCAGCCGTCGGAGTCGACGCGGTCGAAGGTGACCCGGGTCGCCGCGCGCAGCGCCCGGTCCAGGGTGTCGCCGTCGAGGTCGGCGTCGGTGGTGAGGACGACGAGCATGGTGGCCAGGCCCGGGGCGAGCATGCCGGCGCCCTTGGCCATGCCGCCGACGGTCCAGCCGTCCTTGGTGACGACGGAGGTCTTGTGGACGGTGTCGGTGGTCTTGATGGCGATGGCGGCCTTCTCGCCGCCGTGCTCGGAGAGCTGGGCGGCCGCGGTCTCGATGCCCGGCAGCAGCTTGTCCATCGGCAGCAGCACGCCGATCAGGCCGGTCGAGCAGACGGCGACCTCGATGGGAGCGCGCCCGAGGACCTCGGCCGCCTTCTCCGCGGTGGCGTGGGTGTCCTGGAAGCCCTTGTGCCCCGTGCAGGCGTTGGCGCCGCCGGAGTTGAGGACGACGGCGGAGACCTGGCCGCTCTTCAGCACCTGCTCGGACCACAGGACGGGCGCGGCCTTCACGCGGTTGGAGGTGAAGACACCGGCGGCGGCGCGGCGGGGTCCTTCGTTGACCACGAGGGCCAGGTCCGGGTTGCCGTTCTGCTTGATCCCGGCGGCGATGCCCGCCGCCGTGAATCCCTTTGCTGCCGTCACGCTCACGGCGCAACTCCGATCGTCGTCAGCCCGGTGGTCTCGTCGAGCCCCAGGGCGAGGTTCATGCTCTGGACGGCACCGCCCGCGGTGCCCTTGGTCAGGTTGTCGATGGCGCTGATCGCGATGACGCGGCCCACGGCCTCGTCGTACGCGACCTGCACCTGAACGGCGTTGGACCCCTGGACGGAGGCCGTGGCGGGCCACTGTCCCTCGGGGAGGAGGTGGACGAAGGGTTCGTCGGCGAAGGCCTTCTCGTAGGCTGCGCGGACCGACTCGGCGGTGACGCCGTCCCTGGCCTTGGCGTTGCAAGTGGCGAGGATGCCGCGGGGCATCGGCGCGAGGGTGGGGGTGAAGGAGACGGCGACCCGCTCCCCCGCCACGGCGCTGAGGTTCTGGATCATCTCGGGGGTGTGCCGGTGGCCGCCGCCGACGCCGTACGGCGACATGGAGCCCATCACCTCCGAGCCCAGCAGGTTCGGCTTGGGCGCCTTGCCCGCGCCGGAGGTGCCGGACGCGGCGACGATCACCGCCTCGTTCTCGACGAGCCCGGCGGCGTACGCCGGGAACAGCGCGAGGGAGACGGCGGTCGGGTAGCAACCGGGCACCGCGATGCGCTTGGACCCCTCCAGCGCGGCGCGGGCGCCCGGCAGTTCGGGAAGGCCGTAGGGCCAGGTCCCGGCGTGTGCGGAACCGTAGAAGCGCTCCCAGTCGGCGGCGTCCTTCAGCCGGAAGTCGGCGCCCATGTCGACGACGAGGACGTCCGGGCCGAGTTGCTCGGCGACGGCGGCGGACTGGCCGTGGGGCAGGGCGAGGAAGACGACGTCGTGTCCGGCGAGCGCCTCGGCCGTGGTCTCCTCCAGCACCCGGCCGGCCAGCGGCAGCAGGTGCGGCTGGAGCGCGCCGAGCCGCCGGCCCGCGTTCGAGTTGCCGGTCAGGGCCCCGATCTCGACCTCGGGGTGCGCCAGGAGCAGACGCAGGACCTCACCGCCCGCGTATCCACTCGCTCCGGCCACCGCCGCACGTACCGCCATGGAATCCTCCTCTTGGGTGGCATGACTATACGTATGACTGCACGTTTATGCAATCCATCGGGTCGGTGAGCGGTTCGGGTCCGACGGTCCCGGCCGCGCCGGCGGCGGACCGCCCGTGCCGCCGCGGAGACCGGCGCCCCCGGCGGCGTACGTCCGGATCGGTCGGCGGTCGAGTCCGTTCATGCGGGATCGGCCGGCCTCGCGCGTGATGTCCCCGGCGAGTCCCGCGGCAACGCCCGCGCGCCGGCTCAGGCCGCCCGCCCCGTGGGCGATCCGGTGCGCAGGGCGTGGCCGAGGGCCTCCAGGGCGAGGGCGCGGGACGGCACGTCGGGCAGGACCCGGGAGGCGCACTCCAGCAGCAGGGTCGCCACGGTCAGTTCCAGGTGGAGGCTGGGCAGCGCGGGCTCCGGCACGCCGGGACGCGGGCCGGTGACGGCCGCGGTGAGCCGGGTGCGCGCCCAGTCGACGAGGAAGGCCGTCGTCCGCCGTCCGCCGGCGGGGTGCCCCGCCGCGTGGAGCACGGCGGGCAGGGCGTCGGCCAGGCGGGCGAGGACCGCCTCTCGGTGGTCGCGCAGCAGGATCCGGTACGCGGCCTGCGCGGGCGGACGCTCGCCCCGCACGCCGGGGCGCGGAGCCGTCCACGGCGGCGCCACCCGGCTGAGGCCTTCCTGGAGAGCCGCCACGAAGGTGCGGCCCACCACTTCCATACTGTCCCCGAAGTCGGGGACGACTGAGGCGGTCTTTGTCACCGTGACTCCTCGATGTCATTCGAAGACGGGCCGACCACCGCTGAATGTGAATTTCCACCGCGGCAATCCGGACTTCCGAATGAATCTATCCGCGCCACTCCCCCGCCCGATCACGCACGGGTAATTCGCAGCTCCCCCGGCACGGATGAAGAGTCCGAGGACGGCACGTTACCCGCACCCCGAATCACCCACCCCCCTACAGGACTTGGCCGAAACTTTACCCTCGCTGGGTGGTGCCACCGTGATCTGTACAACTCATTTCAGCCTGCCAGTAACGCTGGTTGTCGGGTTAATGTGAGCCCATGCGATTCGGCGTGCTCGGACCACTTGAGGTGCGGACGGTGACGGGGAGGCCGGTTCGGGTTCCCGAAGTCAAGGTCCGTGCCCTGCTGGCGAATCTGCTCGCCCACCACGGCCAGGTCGTTCCCACGGTCCGCCTCATCGAGGCGCTCTGGGGCGGCACGCCCCCGGCCAATCCCGCGGCGTCGCTCCAGGCGAAGGTCTCGCAGCTGCGCCGGGCCCTGGAGGACGCCGAGGAGGGCGCCCGGGACCTGGTGGTGCACCGGGCGCCGGGCTACACCCTCCAGGCCCCGCAGGACGCGGTGGACTCGCTGCGCTTCCGGGCCCTGGTGGCGCGTGCGCGCACACTGGACGACCTGCGGGCCCGCGCGGCCGCACTCGAGGACGCGCTCGCGCTGTGGCGCGGGCCCGCCTTCGCCGACTTCGCGGACGAGCCCTTCGTCCACACCGCCCTCGCCCAGCTGGAGGAGGAGCGGCTCACGGCGGTCGAGGAGCACTTCGAGACCCGGCTCGGGCTGGGCGAGCACAGCCTGCTGATCGGGGAACTGGCAGCACTGGTGACCGCCCATCCGCTGCGCGAGCGGTTGCGGATGGCCCACATGCGCGCGCTGCACCAGGCCGCCCGCTCCTCGGAGGCGCTGGCGAGCTACGCCGACCTGCGCCGCCGTCTCGACACGGAACTGGGCCTGGTACCCAGCGAGGCCGCGGACGCCCTGCAGCAGGCCATCCTGCGTCAGGACCCGGCGCTGCGCGGGCCGGTCGCACCGGCCACCGCCGAGGCCGCGCCGCGGGCCCGCACCAGCCTGCCGGACTTCCCGAACGCGCTGGTGGGACGGGACGACGCGCTGCAGGAGGGAGGGCGCCTGCTCGCCCGCAGCAGGCTCGTCACCTTCACCGGTCCCGGGGGCGTCGGCAAGACGAGGCTCGCGGTCGCCGTGGCCGCCCGGGCCGCGGACGCCTTTCCCGACGGGGTGCGCCTGGTGGAGTTCGCGGGACTGCGGCCCGCGGACCAGGCCGGCCGGCCCTGGTGCCTGGCGCAGCACGTGCTGGCGGCGCTCGGCATCCGCGAGGGCGCCGACCAGACCGGCGCCCGGCCCGGCGAGGGCTGTGGTCCGGAGCGTCATCTGCTGGACTTCGTCGCCTCCCGCCGGCTGCTGCTCGTACTGGACAACTGCGAGCATGTGCTGGACGACGTGGCCTTGCTGGTACGGCTGCTGCTGGAGCAGGCGCCGGGCGTGACGGTGCTGGCCACCAGCCGGGAACCGGTGCGCCTCCAGGGTGAGACGGTGTGGCCCGTGCCCCCGCTGGAACTGCCCGGCTCGGCGGAGCAGGAGGCGCTCGAACGCTCCAGCGCGGTGCGGCTGTTCGTCGAGCGGGCCCGTTCCGCCGACCCCTCCTTCCTGCTGGACGCCCGGACCGCGCCGGCCGTCGCCGCCGTGTGCCGCCGCCTGGACGGCATCCCGCTGGCGCTGGAGCTGGCCGCCACGCGGGTGCGGGCGCTCGGTGTGCACGAACTGCTCGACCGGCTCGACGACCGCTTCCGCGTGCTCAACTCCGGCTACCGGGGCGCGCCGCCCCGCCAGCAGACGCTCCAGGCGACGATCGAGTGGAGCTGGAGTCTGCTCGAACCCGTGGAGCAGGCCGTGCTGCGACGGCTGTCCGTGCACGTCAAGGGCTGCACACTGGCCGCCGCCGAAGAGGTGTGCGCGGGCGGCGAGGTGGCCGCCGGTGACGTCGTCGACATCCTGTCGCGGCTGGTCGACCGGTCTCTGGTGATCCGCGGCGACAGCCCCGCCGGCGCCCGTTACCGGCTGCTGGAGTCGGTGGGGGCGTATGCCCGGGCCCGGCTGGCGGAGGCCGGCGAGGCCGCGCAGGTCGCGCGGCGGCACACCGTGCACTACACCGAGCTGGCCGAGCGGGCCCGGCCGCATCTGCACGGACCCGAACAGCACCGCTGGTTACGGCGGTTGTCGGCGGAGACCGCCAACTTCCGGCAGGCCGTGCGGGAGGCGGCCGACGGCGGCTCGCCCGAGCTGGCACTGCGCCTGGTCAACGCGCTGGCCTGGTTCTGGATCCTGATGGGCCGGCTCACCGAGGGCCGGCGCTGCCTGGCCTCCGCGCTGGAGGCGCCCGGCCAGCCGCCCGGCCCGCCGGAGGCTCTCGAGGCGGCGACCTGGTGCGAGGGGATCGGGTTGCTGCTCGGGGAGATCGAGCCGGACGAGCAGTGCCGGGCGCCCCGGGAGCGGGCCCCCGCGCAGCGGTCCGCCGGGCTCGCCCA
This sequence comes from Streptomyces sp. NPDC020490, assembly GCF_044335305.1. Classification (NCBI taxonomy): domain Bacteria; kingdom Bacillati; phylum Actinomycetota; class Actinomycetes; order Kitasatosporales; family Streptomycetaceae; genus Streptomyces; species Streptomyces sp. NPDC020490. Next base: position 134,649 of record NZ_JBIRUY010000022.1, read on the forward strand.
CGCCAAGTGGTTCGTGGGACACGCGCTGTGGGACGTGGGCGCGCTGGCCGCGGCCGAGAGCTGGGTGAACGAGGCGCTGGTGGACTTCCGGGCGCTGCGCGACGCCTGGGGGGTGGCCGCCGCGCTGAGCAGCCGGGCCGCACTGGCGATGGCCCGGGGCAGCCTGGCCGCGCTGCACGACGACGCGCTGGAGGCGCGCGCCCAGTTCTCGGCCCTCGGGGACGCGTGGGGACAGCTGAAGGCGGCGCAGGCCCTGGCCGTGCACGCCGAGATCACCGCCGCGTACGACGAGGCGGCGCAGCTGCACCGGGAGGGACTGCGGATCGCGGAGTCGCTGGAGCTGTGGCCGGAGGTGTCGCGCCAGCTGTCGGGGCTGGGGCGGATCGCGCTGCTGTCCGAGCGGTACGACGAGGCGGAGGAACTGCACGACCGGGCGCTGCGACTGGCCGTCGAGCAGGGCAACCGGCCGGCGGAGCAGATGGCGGAGCTGGGCCTCGCGCTCGGCGCCCGCCGCCAGGGCGACCTGGCCGCGGCGGTCCGGCATCTGCGGCCCTGGCTGGAGTGGAACCGCACCCGGGGGGCGATCAACGGCCTCGCCCTGGTCCTGGCCGAACTGGGATTCTGCGCGGAGCTGCGCGGTGACGCCGCGGCCTGCCTGGACCTGCACCGGGACGGGCTGACCGCGGCGCTCGCCACCGAGGACCCGCGGGCCGTCGCGCTCGCGCTGGAAGGCCTCGCGGGAGCCCACTCGCTGACGGCTCGCACGGCCCGGGCCGCCCGGCTGCTCGGCACCGCGGCGGCGACCCGGGAACGCTCCGGCGCGCCGCTGCCCGAGGCGGAACGCGCCGATGTGCAGCGCATCTCGGCCCGGGTGCGCGGCGCGCTCGGCGCCCAGACCTATGCCGCCGAGTACGCCACCGGACAGTCCGTGGAGTACCGCGACGCGGCGGAGGCGGAGCTCGCGGGCCCCGAAGCACCCGGGGAGCACCGGCTGGTGGAGGGCCCGCAGGCGGTACGGCCCGCCGACGCGGTGGCCCGGACGCTGCCGCGCCGTATCCCGCGTTCGGCCTGACCGATGCCGGGGCGGGCCCTTTTCGGCCAGTCCCGGGCTGCGGTCAGCGCTGGAGCTCGTCCGTCCACAGACGGCTGCTCAGGTCCGAGCCGCGCAGTACCTGAACGCGCCACGGGTCGATCCGGATGACGTGGTACTGGGGGTCCTCCGGTCCCAGGCGCCAGAAATTGCGCGGGTTGTAGCCGACGCCTCGCGGGCTGCCCTTGGCGTACAGATCCCAGGCGTACTTCTTTACCTCCGGATCGTCCACCCAGTAGGAGAGGCTGTCGATGAAGACCGCGTTCTGCCGTGGATTCCAGTACGAATAGGTGGTGTGCGGGTTGTTCGCCAGATGGGCCGCCTTGACGGGGGTCTTGTACGCGGCGAGCCAGCCGACCGGCCGGCCTTCCACGGTCTCCCAGATGGGGAGCAGGACCCGCGCCCGGGGGCGGCCCTTGCTGTCGACCGTGATCATCGTGCAGTACACGATGTCCTGGATGTACGTCACGAAGGCGCTCTCGATTTCCGAGAACGAATCCACCTTCACAGCACCCATCGTGGCACCTCAAAAAAAGAGTCGGAAAATCAGGACACGGCCATTCACCACCGGTCGACCTCAGCGTGCCGCACCCTTCGGCCGGAGAGAAGAAGGCACTTTGAAGTCACCGACTCACCGCCGGGGAACCCGGCGGTGGACGGACTCTTTCCGGAAGGCGGTGGTCAATCGGCCCAGACCCCGCTCGCGGCGGCCTCCCGGACGAAATCGGCGAAGTCCCGCGGCGGGCGGCCCAGAACACTTTCCACGGTGTCGGTGGGCGTCGAGTTCAGGTTCTCGCGGATCTGCCCGACGAGGTCGGCCACGAATACCGCGTAGTCGGCGGGCACGTCGTAGGAGACGAGTTCCGACACATAGGCGTCGTGGGCCACGGGCTCGTAGCGGATCGTCCGTCCGGTGGCGCGGGAGATCTCCTCGGCCGCCTCGGCGAGCGTCAGGGGCCGCGCGCCGCTCAGGTCGTACACCCGGCCGTCGTGCCCTTCCTCGAGCAGGGCCGCCGCGGCCACCTCGGCGACGTCGCCGGCGTCCACGAACGGCTCGCGGCCCTGCCCGGCGGGCAGGCGGAGCTCTCCGGAGCGTACGGAGTCCAGGAGCACGCCCTCGTCGAAGTTCTGGAAGAACCAGTTGGGCCGCAGCACCGTCCACGCCGCGCCGGACTCCCGCACGCCCCGCTCGCCGGCGCTGAGGTCCTTGCCGCCGACCAGGCCCGTGGTGCGTGCCTGGAGCAGTACGAGCCGGCGGACGCCGGAGTCCGCGGCGAGCTTGGCCAGGGCGGCGATCTCGGCGGCCGCGTCCCAGCTGCCGGGCTGGTCCTGGCGGTCCACCAGGTAGGCCGCGTGGGCTCCGGTGAGGGCCGGCTCCCAGGTGTTCTGGTCGTTCCAGTCGAAACGGACCGGGGCGGTCCGGCCGGCCGCCCGGACCGAGGCTCCCCGGGCGCGCAGGGCCTGCACGACCCGGCGTCCGGTCTTCCCGGTACTGCCCAGGACCAGGATGTCTGACTGACTCATGGATTCGCCTCCCGTACGGGGGATGGGGTGTGCCGGAGGTGGGCGCAGGGGGCACCGGGCGGAGGATTCCGGTGCCCCCTGCGGGCTTGCGGCTGCACGGAGCGGGCGCCGGCGCAGGCGCCGCCCGGTGGAGCGGTGATCAGAGGAACGGCGTGTCCGGGGCCAGGCCGAGGAGGGCCCTGCCGTGCACTTCCTGGTTGGTGTTGAAGGCGAACAGCGCGTGCAGGGCGAGGCCCCGCAGGTCGCGGTGGAAGCGCTGGAACGGCACGTCCCGCATGATCACCGAGGCGCCGCTGGCCTCGAACAGCTCGTCGACGGCCTCCTTGGCGAGCTGGATGGCGTACCCGGCCTTGCCGCGCACCGCGGCCCGCTCCTCCAGCGACGGCTGGGTGCCCGCGTCGGCGTGCTCCTGCAGCAGCCGCAGCCAGGTGTCCTGGAGCGCCTCGGCCGCGGCGATCTTGTTCGCGGCGGTGGCGACCTGGATCTGGGTCAGCGGGGACTGGCTCTGGTCGGTCCACGAGGTGTAGGTGATGCCGCGGCCGGGGAGCCGCTCCAGGAACAGGTCGAGGGCGCCCCGGGCGATGCCGAGGTAGGCGCTGGCGCCCTGTGCCATGAAGAACGGGATGAAGGCGTAGTTGCGGCCGGTGGCGCCCGTGTTGGACCGTCCTGCGGTGGTGCCGGTGAGCACCTCGGGCAGGCTGACCACCCGGCGGGCCGGGACCTTGACGTTCGCGGCGGAGACGGTGGAGCTGCCGGTGCCGGCCGCCGCGGAGGCGTGCCAGTCGTCGGCGATGTCGAGCTGCGTGAAGGGCACCAGGGCGGCGTGCGGTACGGGCGTCCCGTCGGGCGCGGGCAGCACGGCGGCGAGCAGGGCCCAGCCGGCGCCGCGGGAGCCGGAGATCCACTTCCAGCTGCCGTTCAGGACGTAGTCGCCGCCGTCAGCGGTGAGGGTGCCGGTGGGGGTGAAGCCGGTGGACACCCGCACGGAGCCCTCGGCGTACACCTCCTTCTGGGCCTCGTCCGGGAACAGGCTGGGCACCCAGGAGCTGGACACCCAGATCATCGCGACCCACCCGGTGGCCGTGTCGGCGCGGGCTATCTCGCTGAGGATCCGCACCTGGTCGGCGACCGGCGCCTCCAGGCCGCCGAAACGGCTCGGCACGTTGAGACGGAACACCCCGGCCTTTTCCAGCAGTTCGATGTTCTCGTCGGGAATCCACCGCCGTTCCTCGGCCACCGGACCGGATTCCCGGAACCGGACTGCCTGGGATTTCACCTCGTCGAAGACCGCGGCGATCGCACCGTTGTTCGTGGTCATTCTTCCTCCTCAGCGGTTTTCTTCCGGCCGTGCGGGATTCAGTCTGGCGAACGGCTCTCATGGCCCGGTAACCGCGAAATCTTTCCCGCGCTCACCCGGAGTCCGGGCGGTGTGTGCGCGGTCAGCGGACGGTAAGTCGCGGGCACCCACGCACAAGGGCCCGTGCGGCGCGCGCCGCACGGGCCCTTCGGGGAATTCCGGGAAAGGAATCGCCTCAGGCCCGGGGGATGGCCTGAGGCGAGTTCGAGGGGGCCCGGCGTACCGGGCCGCGGCCGGGTCAGCGCGAGGTCTCGGCGGACTCCAGGACGGGACCCGCGGCGGCCGGCTCCGCGGCGGCCGCACCGGACCGGTTGCGCAGCCCGAACACGCTGACGAGGACCGCGATCGCGGCGGCCACCAGGGGGACGACCAGAGCCGCCCGGTAGCCGTCGAGCATCGCCTGCGAGCCGGTCCCGTCCGTCGCGGCGTCGATGGCCGCGGTGGCCGAGGACAGGCCGAGGCCCGCGCCGAACTGGAAGCAGGTGTACAGCAGACCGCCGGCGACGCCCTGCTCCTCCTCGTCGATGCCCTCGGTGGCGACGATCGTCAGCGGACCGTAGGCCAGCGAGAAGGACAGGCCGAGGACGATCAGGCTCGGGAACATCATCAGGTAGGTCCAGTCGAGCCCCAGCGGCAGCATCAGCGCGTAGCTCAGCACGGCCAGCAGCAGACCGCCGAAGATGACGCGGGCGTTGCCGAACTTGTTCACCAGCTTCGGGGTGAGGGTCGGCGACAGGATCGCGTCGATACCGATGACGATCATCGCGAAGCTGGTCTGGATGGTCGACCAGCCGCGCAGCTCCTGAAGGTAGAGCACGACGATGAACTGGTAGCCGAAGAACCCGGCGGCGAACAGCAGGCCCGCCAGGTTGGCGCGGACCAGGCTGCCGTTGCGGAAGATGCCCAGCCGGACCAGCGGCGCGGACGCCTTGCGCTCGATCAGCACGAAGGCGAGGAACAGCAGGAGGCTGGCGGCGGCGGTCAGCGCGGTCTGCGCGGCCGGTGCGTGCGTGGCCCGCTCGACGGAGAGCACCAGCAGCAGGATCGCCCCCGTCACGCTGACCGCGCCGGCCACGTCCATGCTCTGACCGCCCCGGTCGGGCCGCGGCGACTTGGGGATGAGGGCCGCGCCGGTGAGCAGGATGGCGAACGAGAGGATGACCGGCGCGAAGAACACCCAGCGCCAGTCCGCCGAGGCGAGCAGGCCGCCGACGACGAGGCCGATGGAGAAGCCGCCGGCCGCGGTGCCGGAGTAGACCAGCAGTGCCTTGTTGCGCTGCGGGCCCTCCTCGAAGCTGGTGGTGATGATCGACAGGCCGGCCGGGGTCATGAACGCCGCCGCGACACCGGTGACGAACCGGGCGAGGATCAGCGTCCAGCCCTCGGTGGCCAGGCCGCCGAGCCCGGAGAAGAGCAGGAAGACCGTCAGCCAGAACAGGAACATCTGGCGGCGGCCGAACAGGTCGGCCGCGCGGCCGCCGAGCAGCATGAAGCCGCCGTAGCCCAGGACGTAGGCGCTCATCACCCACTGGAGCGTGCCGGTGGAGAGCCCCAGGTCGGCGCGGATCGACGGCAGGGCCACGTTGAGCATGGCCACGTCGACGCCCTCAAGGAAGATCGCACCACACAGCACGAACAGCACGCCCCAAGCGCGCCCACTCATGCGATCGGTGCCGCTGTCCGGAGAGGATTGCAGTGCGGACACGGAAATTGACTCCTCGGTAGAGAAAACAGGGAGAAACCGAAATCGGGGCGACCGCTCAGGACACCAACTCTGCATGACGACATACGGGGGGCAGTTGGCGGCGGTTCCCTCTTGTAACCACAGGCATCATCGGGCAGGCTCGATGACTATGGAAGAAGGCACTTTGAAGTCACCGACTCACTGCAGGGGTACCGAAGCCGATTACGAGGTGATGCAGTGGGACACCCGGCAGGGCTGTGAGGTACGCCAGATCCTGGACCGGGTGGCGGACAAGTGGTCGCTGCTGGTGATCGCGCTGCTGGACCGCCGCACGCTGCGCTTCAGCGAGCTGCGCCGGCTGATCGAGGGCGTCAGTCAGCGCATGCTCACCGTCACGCTGCGCCAGTTGGAGCGGGATGGCCTGGTCAAACGCACGGTGCACCCGGTGGTGCCGCCGCGGGTGGAGTACGAGCTGACACCGCTCGGGGCGACGCTGCACGACACGATCCGCAGCCTGGTGATCTGGACGGAGGAGCACCAGGTCGAGATCGCCTCGGCCCGCGCGGAGTACGACCGGCGCACGGCCGCGGAGACTGCGGCGTCCTGAGCGGGGCCGGGCGGGCGGGTGTCGGTCATGGCCCGGTAATCGCCTGGTAATTCCCCGGAGCCCGCCGCCGGTCACCGGTGCTGCATGAATTACCGATCGATGGGCGCCGAATTACCGTGAAATGAGTGCACGATTACCGCGCGATTCCCGGCCGATGACCCATGATTTTCATCGGGTTGGGGCCACGGGATCGCGCGGCGGCATTTCCAGGGGGAGGAGCGCGGGTAAAGCCGCGCGCAGGGCGGGGGAATGCGCCGCCGCCACCCGCGACGGCGCGGCGGCGACCGGTCCGTACGAGGCGGCGGGTCCGTACGAGGCGGTGCCGGCCGGTCCGTGCGAGGCGGCGGGTCCGTACGAGGCGGTGCCGGCCGGTCCGTGCGAGGCGGCGGCGGCCGGTTCGGACAGCACGGCCGCCGCCGGTCCGGACAGGGCGGCGGCGGCCGTGCCGGGTGGGCTCATCCGGCGGGCGGGAAGTGGCCCTTCTCGACGAAGAACCCGACGTACCTGCCGAAGAGTTCCTCGGTCAGCGGCGGGCAGCTGATCCCGGTGCCGGCGAGCGCGGCCTCGGTCTCGGTGGTGTCGAGGGCCGGGTAGAAGGCGTCGGTGTCGGAGGTCATCATCTCGAAGGCGTGCAGGAGGGGGAGCAGCGCGTTGTCCCGGTCCGCGCGCAGCGCCGCCCGCCACTGCTCCCGGTCCGTCTCCGCGAGCCGGTAGCCGAGGCGGCGCAGATACGTCACGCAGTCGGCGAGGCTCAACGAGCCGCGGTTGAACAGGTGGTAGGTGCCGCCCGCGCCGTCGGGCCGGGTGGAGATGCCGAGGATCGCGGCGCTGACGTAGTCGACCGGCAGCAGATGGAAGCGGCCCGGGACGCCGGACGGTACGAGTCCCGCCTGGAGCAGGCCCTTGAGGCTGAGCCAGACGAAGTCACGGGTCTGGCAGGCGCCGTTGTCCCGGTCGCCGGAGATCACGTCGACCCGGTACACGGAGACGGGCAGGCCCCGCTCGCGGGCGAGGTCCACGATCTGCTCGCCGACCCACTTGCTGCGCAGATAGCCGCTGGGCAGCGCCTCGGCCGGCCCGGTCGGGTCGGTGACCCGCAGCGGGACGCCCGGCGTGACCGGTCCGTCGAACACGCCGACGGTGGAGACGTGGTGGACCGGGACGGTGCGGTGCCGGGCGGCGAGCCGCAGCACCTCGACCGTGCCGTGCACGTTGGCGTCGCGGAGCGCCCGGTAGGGCTTGAGCCAGTGCACCGACGCGCCCGCGTGGTAGACCGCGTCGACGCGGCGGGCGAGGTCGTCGAACCGCTCCTCGCTCAAGCCGAGCCGCTCCTCGGCGAGGTCTCCGACGACGACGGCGAGCCGCTCCTCGTCCACGTCGTGCCACACCCGGTACCACTCCAGGCTGTCGCGCAGCCGCCGGTGCGCCGCGCTTTCGTCGGCGCCGCGCACCAGGCAGTGGATCCGGGCGGTGGTGGTGCGCATGAGGTCGCGCAGCAGGAAGGCGCCGAGGAAGCCGCTGGCGCCGGTGAGCAGGATCTCCCGCGGTTCGGCCACCGTGCGTACGACCTCGGGTGCCGGACGGATGTCGGCGGGGAGGTGGATGTCCGCGGCGTAGTCCTCGTCCGCGTCGGCGTCCGCGTCGTCCGCGCCGGTGCCGGGGGTGAGTCCGGCGAGCAGGTGCGCGGCCAGGTCGTGCGGGGTCGGGTGGTCGAAGACCACGGTGGCGGGCAGGGTCAGACCGGTCAGCTCCGCGACCCGGTTGCGCAGTTCGACCGAGGTGAGCGAGTCGAGGCCGAGCTGGGGGAAGGAGCGGTCGGCGGCGATGTCGTCGGTGCCGGAGCGGCCGAGGACCCGGGCGGTCTCCGTACGCAGGGCGGCGAGGACCTCGGCATGCCGTGCCTCCCGCGTGTCCAGGGCGGCCAGCCGGTCGCGGAGGGAGGGGCCGCTGTCGGCGGTGCCCTGCGCGGCGCTGCGGCGCGGGGCACGGACCAGTGCGCCGAGCACGGCGGGCACGCGCGGCTGTTCGCGGAGCGCGGCCACGTCCAGCGGGGTGGCCACCGGGTCGGGCCGGCCGAGCCGCATGGCGAGGTCGAACAGGGCGATGCCCTGTTCGGTCCCGACCGGCCGGAAGCCGCTGCGGGCGATGCGCCTGAGGTCGGTCTCGGTCAGGTTCCCGGTCAGTTCGGAGGCCTGTGCCCACAGGCCCCAGGCGATGGAGGTGGCGGCCAGGCCGTTGGCGGCGCGGTGCCGGGCGAGCGCGTCGAGGAAGCCGTTGGCGGCGGCGTAGGTGGATTGACCGGGTCCGCCGACGACCGCGGCGATCGAGGAGAACGTGACGAACGCGGTCAGGCCCAGGTCACGGGTGAGGTCGTGCAGATGCCAGGCCGCGTCCGCCTTCGGCCGCAGTACCGCGGCGAGCCGGCCGGCCGTCTGGGCGGCGACGACACCGTCGTCCAGGATGCCCGCGGTGTGCACCACGCCGCGCAGCGGGTGCTCGCCGGGGATGGTCGCCAGCAGCCGGGCGAGGGCGTCCCGGTCGGAGACGTCGCAGGCGGCGACGGTCACGGCGGCGCCGAGCGAGGCCAGTTCGGCCCGCAGCACCTCGGCCCCGGGTGCCTGTTGGCCGCGCCGGCTGACCAGCAGCAGGTGCCGTATCCCCCGCTCGGTGACCAGATGCCGGGCGAACAGCGCGCCGAGGCTGCCCGTGCCACCGGTGATCAGCACGGTGCCGTCGGGGTCCCAGACGGGCGAGGTCGGCGCGGTGCCGCCCGTGTTCCAGGCGGGCAAGGTCGGCGTGGTGCCGCCCGTGTTCCAGGCGGGCGAGGTCGGCGCGGTGCCGCCGGTGTTCCGGGCGGACCCGGTCGGCGTGGTGCCGCCCGTGTTCCAGGCGGACGCGGTCGGCGCGGTGCCGCCCGTGTTACGGGCGGACCCGGTCGGCGCCGTGCCGTCGAAGTCCGCGGCCGGCACGGCGGTCGGGGCGGGCCGCTCGGCGCGGATCAGGCGAGGCACCAGGACCTGCGGGCCGGCCGTGCGGCCGGGGCCGGCGTACGGGGTGTCGCGTACGGCGGCCTGCGGTTCGCCGGAGGCGACGACGGCGGACAGGACGGTGTCGAGCCCGGAGGCGTCCGGGTCGGGCACGTCGGCCAGGACGATCCGGCCGGGTGCCTCGGACTGGGCCGAGCGCAGCAGGCCCCAGGCGGCAGCGGCGCCCAGGTCGCGGACGTCCTCGCCGTCGGCGGCCGCTACGGCGCCACTGGTGAGCACGACGAGCGGGAGGCCGTTCAGGGCGTCCTCCGCGAGCCACTGCCGGGCCAGTTCCAGCGCCCGCCCGACGGTGGTGTGCACCGCGTCGGGGGGTGTGCTGCCGGGCGGCGAGACGAGGCGTACCCGTACGGCGTCGATCTGCGCGCCCGCGGACACGGCGGCGGCCAGCGCGGCCGGGTCGGGGTCGGTGCCGTCCGTGGCGAGGTCCGCCCAGTGCAACAGGGCGGGCGCGAGCGGGCGGGGTGTCCAGCCGACGTGGAACAGCGCGTCGTGGTCGCGGGTGCGGGCGGCGGCAAGCGCGCCGGGGTCCGGCTCGCCCGGGGTGATCGCCGTGACCTCGGCGACCGGCCGACCGGCGGGGTCGGTCAGGTGCAGTGTCCAGTCACCGGTGTCCGGGGCCGGGGTGATCCGGGCCCGTACCTCCCGCGCGCCGATGGCGTGCAGCCGTACTCCCTGCCAGCGCAGCGGAGCGCGGGACGGGCCGAGCAGCGGACGCAGGGCGGCGTCGAGGAGTGCGGGATGCAGGCCGAAGCCGTCGGCCCGGTCCGCGAGTTCGTCCGGCAGCCGTACCTCGGCGAAGTACTCCCCCGCGTGCTCCCACACCCCGGTCAGGCACTCCAGCAGTTCCGGCGGGTACGAGGTTCCGCCGGCGGCGAGCCGCTCGTGGACGTCGTCCGGGGTCAGGGCGGTGGCGTCGGCGGGCGGCCACTGCCGTTCGCCGGCGGTCGCGGGTGCGGTGAGCGGAGCCGGGCCGACGGTGCCGTGGGCGTGGCGGAGCCAGGAGGCGCCGGGATCCTCGGTGCGGGTGTGCACGGCGAGGGCGCGGCGCCCGGCCGGGTCCGCGGGGCCGACGCGGATCTGCAGGCGCAGGGCGCCCTGGGCGGGCAGTACGAGGGGTTCGTCGAGGGTGAGGTCGTGGACCTCGGTGCAGCCGGTCTCGTCGGCCGCGTGGATCGCCAGTTCGGCGAGCACCGCGCCCGGTACGACGGGCTGCCCGGCCAGGCTGTGTCCCGCGAGCCAGGGGTGGCTGCGGGCGGACAGGCTGCCGGTGAACAGGGTCTCGTCGCTGTCGCCGAGTGTGAGGGCCGCGCCGAGCAGGGGGTGCCCGGCCGTGTCGAGCCCGAGCCCGCCGGTGTCGGCGGCGGACTCGGCCTCGACCCAGTAGCGCCGGTGCTGGAAGGGGTAGGTCGGCAGTGGTACACGGCGGGCGCCGGAGCCCTTGAAGAAGGCGTCCCAGTCCACGGCCGTACCGGAGACGTGCAGTTCGGCCAGGGCCTCGACGAGGGTGTGCGGCTCGGTACGGCTGCGCCGCTGGAGGGCGAGGGCCCGGGTGCCGGGGCGGTCGGCGAGGACGCTCCGGTTGAGCGCGGTCAGGACACCGTCGGGGCCGATCTCCAGGAAGGTGCGCGTGCCCTGCTCCTCCATCGCGGTGACGGCGTCGGCCCAGCGGACGGCCTCACGCACCTGCCGTACCCAGTA